>NZ_KB906416.1:5000-66738 GCF_000381345.1 Deinococcus apachensis DSM 19763
CGTAGAGCTGGGAGCCACCACCCTGCGCGAGACGCTGCGCCGTTCGGGCATCCCCGCCGACCTCGTCGAGGAAGTCATCATGGGGCAGGTCGTGCAGGCGGGATGCGGGCAGAACCCGGCGCGGCAGGCGGGCCTGAAGGCGGGGCTGAGTCACGAGGTCGGCGCCCTTACCGTGAACAAGGTGTGCGGCTCGGGTCTCAAGGCCGTGATCCTGGCCGCGCAGGCGATCCGCGCGGGCGACCAAACGATCATGCTGGCGGGTGGCATGGAGAGCATGAGCAATGCGCCGCACCTCCTCCCGCAGGCACGGAAGGGCTACCGGCTGGGGCACGCGCAGGTCCTCGACGCGAACACGCACGACGGTCTGTGGTGCTCCATTAATGACGAGGGCATGGGTCTGACCGGAGAGCGAGTGGCGGAGAAGTACGGTATTGGGCGGGAGGCGCAGGACGCCTACGCCACCCAGAGCCACCAGCGTGCAGTTTCCGCTCAACAGGGCGGTCGCTTCAGCGACGAGATCGCCCCCGTGACCGTCAAGGGCCGCAAGGGTGACGTGGTCGTGGACACCGACGAGGGCCCGCGTGCGGACACGAGCGCCGAGACGCTGGCGAAGCTCAAGCCCGCCTTCAAGACGGATGGCACCGTCACTGCGGGGAACGCGCCCGGCCTGAACGACGGCGCCTCCAGCCTGCTCCTGATGTCCGAGGAAGCGGCGCAGGCGCACGGGCTGACGCCGATGGCCGAGATCACCTCCTACGCGACGGGAGGCCTCGCCCCCGAATGGGTGATGATGACGCCCGTTCCCGCCACGAAGAAGCTGCTGGAAAAGAGCGGCATGGGCGTGAGCGACGTGGACCTGTGGGAGCTGAACGAGGCGTTTTCTGTCCAGAGCCTCGCCGTGCAGCGCGAGCTGGGGCTGGACCCCGAGCGGGTGAACGTGAACGGCGGGGCGGTCGCGCTGGGGCACCCCATCGGCGCGTCCGGCGCCCGCATCCTGGTCACGCTGCTGCACGCCCTTCGTCAGCAGGACAAGGAGACGGGCGTGGCGACCCTGTGCATGGGCGGCGGCAACGGCCTGGCCCTCAGCGTCAAGCGGCTAAGCTGAAGCGCATGACGCAGACGCCGACCCTGTGGGTGATCCAGAGCCGTTACCTCAAGAGCGGGGACGACCTCGCCGCCGTCACGCCCCGGCACCGCGAGTGGCTGGACCAGCATTACCGCTCGGGCCTCTTCCTCGTGTCGGGCCGCAAGGTGGATGGCACGGGCGGCGTGCTGCTCGCGCAAGCGGAGAGCCAGGAGCAGTTGGAGGAGGTCTTCCGGGACGACCCCTTCGTGCTGGAGGGCTGCTCGGAGTACACCTACACGCCCTTCACGCCCGTCAAGCGGGGCCGCGCGCTGACGCTTGAGGGCGTGCCGCTGGTGGAGTGAGTCGAAGGGTGAGGTAGGCTGTTTTCTACGATCCCGTAGATTTCGAATCTGCCGCCAGTGAGGAGAGGCTTGAAGTCTTTTGGGGAGAAGGGCTTGATTGGAAGAACAGTTCACAGGGCTCTCTTTCGCTTGTACTCTCGGACCTCCAAGTCGAGGCGGCCTTCGATCTCACGGGCGACTGGTTGCCTGCATCGCCGTGCGTTGAAGTCAATCTTTGGCTGAGAGAGGCCAAACGGCTTCTCTCTTTACCTACCAGTAAACCCAACTTCGATCTTTCATACGTGCATCAAGCGTGGATCGCGGATGAGGATTGGGATGACATCGTCTTGGTGGGTGAAGGGAAGGACCGGTGGATTGTTCTGCATTGTTTACTACAGCTTAGGAAGGGAAAAACATGACATTCGGAGTCATCGGAGCAGGTCAGATGGGCGGCGGCATTGCGCAGGTTGCGGCGCAAAGTGGTTTTAGCGTCGTCGTGCAGGACGTGAAGGACGAGTTTCTGGCACGCGGGCGGGCCACCATCGAGAAGAGTCTCGCCAAGCTGCACGAGAAGGGCAGGCTGTCCGGCACGCCCGAAGAGGTGCTGGGCCGCCTTACCTTCACCACGAACCTTCAGGACTTCGCGGACTGCGACCTCGTGGTGGAAGCCATCGTGGAGAACGAGGCGGTCAAGGCGGGGCTTTTCCGCCAACTCGGCGAGATCGTCAAATCCGAGGGCATCCTGGCGAGCAATACGTCTTCCATCCCGATCACCAGCCTTGCCACGGCGAGCGGGCGGCCCGAGCGGTTCATCGGGATGCACTTCATGAATCCGGTGCCGCTGATGCAGCTTGTGGAGGTCATTCGCGGCTACTCCACCAGCGACGAGACGGCGCAGAAGGTGACCGAGGCGGCGCGGGCGATGGGCAAGACGCCCGTGGAGTGCAACGACTACCCCGGCTTCGTCTCCAACCGCATCCTGATGCCCATGCTGAACGAGGCTATCCAGTGCGTGATGGAGGGCGTGGCCGAGCCGGAGGCCATCGACCAGATTATGAAGCTGGGGATGAACCACCCGATGGGGCCGCTGACGCTGGCAGACTTCATTGGGCTGGACACCTGCCTCGCCATCATGGAGGTGCTGCACCAGGGGCTGGGCGACGACAAGTACCGGCCCTCGCCTTTATTGAGGAAAATGGTGCAGGCGGGCCTTCTGGGACGCAAGAGCGGGCGGGGCTTCTACACGTACTGATTTAGCTGAACCTAACGGCTCTCAGTCGCAGCGGACTTTTTTCATGTAGAGGCGGGGTACAACCCGCCCCATGATTTTTGCTCAGCTCAACCAGTGGACCCGACCCCTCGGCCTGGCGCTTGCCGGGATGACGTTGATGTGGGCAGGTGTGGCGAATGCGGAGGCGCCGGGTCAGCCCGGGGCGGAGTGCGTCGCTTCCCCGGCATCAGATGCGGCGGCTGTTCAGAGCGCCGCGAAAACAGCCGCCCAGGAAAAACTCTCGTCAATGGCCCCGGTCTACCAGCTGATGTACGCCGACATCCAGTACCAGATCAATGTGGGCGAGGCGAACGTGCAGGGCGATACGGCCCAGGTCAAGGGGAGCATCACCGTGCAGGGCAAGCAGCGCTTCACCGGCAAGGTGATGGCGCAGACCTTCAAGGGCGTCGTGCAGCTCAACCGCAGCGGCTGCGCCTGGAAGGCGACGAGCTACCAGCAGGTGTGAGGCGGGGGCAAGACGGGCGGGCAGTGGGGACATCTCCCCCGCCTGCCCGTCTTTCACCTCCCCTGCGGGTAATACTCCGCGTTCGGCATGAAGCCCAGGGCGCTGCTCACCCGGTTCGTCAGGTTGAACATCCCGATGACTTGCACGAGTTCCATGATCTGGTGGTCGTCCAGACCCACTGCGCGCAGGGGTTCCAGGTCGGCGGCGGTGACCTCGGCGGGGCGCAGGGTCAGCTTCTCGGCGTACTCCGCCAGCGTCCGCTCGCGCTCGGTGAGGTCGGCGTGGCGCCAGTTCACGGCGACGGCGTCAGCCTTCTGGGCGTCCCCGCCGAACTCCCGCAGGGCCGCCCCGTGCGAGACCGCGCAGTACAGGCAGCGGTTCACGCTGCTGACGACCACGGCGACGAGTTCGCGCTCGGCATTCGTCAGGTAGCCTTCCTTGTTCAGCAGCAGGTTGAAGTAGTTCCACCACGCAAGGAACTGCTCGCCGTTCACCGCCTGCGCGCGGAACACGTTGGGCACGAAGCCGATGTTCGCCTCGGCCTTGCCCCACAGCTTGCGGATGCCCTCGGGCACCTGCGTCTCGTCGGGGACGGGCAGGAAGGAGATACGGTTCGTTCCGGCCTCGGGCCGAGTTGTGGTCATGGGGACAGCTTACCCCAGGCACCTAACGGGCGTTAGGGACCCGGCCCCGGAACCTCTACCCCGCTCACCCCGTACCCCGGGACGTATGAGTCTCGCCTTTCTCGTCTTTCTGATCGCGTGGATCATCGGCATGGTCGGGACCTTCGTGCCCGCCCTGCCCGCGACGGTCATCATCTTTGCCGGAACGGTGGCGGCCACCTTCATCGACGGGTTTCAGGTCTGGCCGGACCTGCCCTTTCTGCTCACCTTCGCGGTGATCACCTTTCTGGTCAGCATGGTGGACAACGTGGCCTCGGCCTGGGGCGCGCGGCGGTACGGCGGCAGCAAGCAGGCGGTGTGGGGGGCACTGATCGGCGGCCTGGTGGGCATCTTCCTGCCTTTTGGACTGGTCGTGGGGCCATTGGGCGGCGCGCTGGTCGCGGAGCTGTTCGTGGTCCGCAAGCCTGTGCTGGAAGGGGTGCGGGCGGCCTGGGGCACACTGATTGGCCTCCTGGCGGGCATCGCCGCCAAGCTGGTGCTGCACCTCCTAATCGGCGTCTACGAGTTGTGGAGGTTGTGGGACCCGGCGAAGAGCATTCTCGGGTCAGCCTGAAACATTTCTTTGAAGGGAGGCGTGGGAAGGCACCGCTTGCGCCTCCCTTCCTTGTCTCACGGGTGCGACCCGTCCGCGAAATAGAGCTCTCCGGCGAGCCTTCTAGAACAGCCCCGCCAGCAGCGGCCCGAAGCCGACCAGGGTCAGCAGCAGCACGGGCACCAGCGGCGACAGGGTGCTCAGGAAGGCCCGCCGCCGACTGCCCGTCAGGACCAGGAAGCCCCGGTAGGCGAGGACGAACTGGGCCAGGGTGCCCAGCAGCGTGAGCGCGATGGCTGCGCGGGTCAGGGGCGCCCTGGCGATGGCGCGCAGCACGTCACTCCAGTCAGCGGGCAGGACGAGCCCACTCAGATTCGGTCCCGGCAGCACCAGCAGCAGCACGGCGAGCAGCAGGTACAGCGGCGGCAACAGGGCGAAGGTCGCCCCGTACACTTCGGCCGCCCGGCCCTCCCGCCCGGCGCCGAGGTAGCCCAGCCCCCACATCAGCGCGGCGCTCACCACGGTGAGGAAGAACGTCCCGAACACGTTGCTGACGTGGGTGAGAAGGCCCGCCCCACTTCCGGCGAGGGTCCCCACCGGCCGGAGCAGCAGCGCGTACACCACACCCGCCAGCACGGCGGCGAGCAGGACAGGCGCGACGTACCGCCAGGGCCGCGGCTCGGCGACGCGGAGCTTTTGGAAAAAGGCCCCGGGCGCCGTCAGCAGTTCGGCGGCGAGCGGCGCCTCGGGGGGCGGAGTGGGCGCGGGGCGGGGACGGCGGGCCACAGGGCTACTCTAGCGGCTGCACCTAATGGCTGGCCCACCACCGCCACAGCAGTCCCACGGCGAACACGTACAGTCCCAGCATCAGGAGTAACCCCCACACGCTGCGTGCCAGCCGGGCCGGTTGGGCGGCGGCCCGCGCCCGGGCATCAGCCAGCACGGGGGGTGGAATCAGGCGCAGGGCGAGCCACAGCCCGGCGGGCACGAGCAGCAGGTCGTCGAGCTGCCCCAGCACCGGGATGAAGTCAGGGATCAGGTCGATGGGGCTCAGGGCATAGGCGAGGACGAGGAGCGCGAGCAGCCGGGCGGGCCAGGGCGTGCGAGGGTCCCGGGCGGCGAGGCTCAGGGCGAGGAGTTCCCCCTTGAGGTGGCGGGCGAGGTCCCGCAGCCGCTTCAGCACCCCGGCCTCAGTGCAGGGCGCCGCGCAGGTCGGTGAGCGCCTGTTGAACGAAAGGCAGCGTGTAGGCGGCCGAGACGAGGCCGAACAGCAGGATCACCACGTAGGCCGCGCTCAACCAGGGGCCAGGGGCGGAGCCGACCCGGGGATCGGGCTTCGGCGTGAGCCACAGGTGCAGCACGACGAGCACCACCACGCCGAACAGCAGCGCCCCCAGGGCGAGGGGCAGGGCGAGCGCCGGATTCTTCAACATCTCGGTCGCCTGCGCCGGGTCGCCCAGGTCACGGCCTGCCACGAGGCTGCCCAGCGCCACCGCGAGCGTGTTGTTCAGCGCGTGGACGATCACCGAGTTCCACAGGCTGCCGGTGTGCTGCACCAGCCGGGCCAGCGCGTAGGCGAGCGGCAGGATGCCCACCACGCTCGCCGGAGCGCCGTGCGCAATCCCGAAGGCAAGGGAGGTCGTCAGCGCCGCGACGAGAAAGCCCGACGCCCGCTCGTGCCCGCGCAGCATCAGGCCCCGGAAGGCAACCTCCTCGGCGAAGGGGACGAGCAGGCCCGCCGCGAGCAGCAGCGGCCACAGGTCCGCCCCGTGGCTGAGGAACTGCGGAATCGCGTCCGCCCCGCTCGGAAAGATCGTCACGTACGCCAGCACGAAGGCCCGCGACGCCAGGAACGCCAGCACGAAGGCGGCGAGCGCGGTGCCCCACGAGGGCGGCGTGCGCCAGCGCGTGTCGCGCACCAGGGCCGTCAGCGCCGGGCGGAAGAAGACCAATCCCACCAGCACGGTACCGACAAAGGCCCCCAGCAGCGACAGGCCCAGTGGGAGCCGCGCCGCCAGCAGCAGCGCCGACACGACGTTCTGGGTAATCAGCAGCGCCAGGGCGGCCCGGTTGCCATCCACCGCGCGAATCACCGGGGTGGGGGGCTGTGCGGTGCCTTCCGGGGCGAGTGTGGCAGGGGTGGGGGGCACGTCCGGGGCCGTCATGAGAGCCAGCCTACCGCGCCGCGCCGGGCGGACGCGTCCTCCTTTCCATTCATCCACTCAGGCCGTGAGCACTTGGATGGCCTCCTCCAGCGCCTCGTCGCCGACCTGGTGATGCAGCACGAAGCGCACGGAGTCGGGGCCGAGGGCGCTCGCCAGCACGCCCTGCTCAGCCCACTGAGCGACCTGTGCCGCGGCATTGGGCAGGGTCACATAGATGATGTTCGTCTGCACGGCGGCGAGGTTCACGCTGTACCCGGCCTCCATCAGCGCCTGGGCCAGCCTGCGGGTGCGGCGGTGGTCGTCCTTCAGGCGGGCGGGACCATCCCGCAGGGCGATCAGGGCGGCGGCGGCGAGGATTCCGGCCTGGCGCATCCCGCCGCCCATCATCTTGCGGTAGCGGTGGGCCTGTCGCATCTGCGCGGCGCTGCCCACCAGGACGCTGCCGACCGGGGCGCCCAGCCCCTTGCTCAGGCACACGCTCACGGTGTCGAAGTGACGGGTGATCTCGGCGACGGGTACGTCCAGCGCGGCGGCCGCGTTGAAGACACGCGCCCCGTCGAGGTGCAGGGGCGGGCCCTCCTCGTCGGCCACGCCCCGGATGGCGGCGAGTACGTCGAGGGGAATTACTGTGCCCCCCGCCTTGTTGTGGGTGTTCTCCAGACTGATCAGGCCGGTCGGCGACTGGTGGATGGAGTGGCGCACGGCGAGGCGCACCGCCTCTGGGTCGGGCACGCCGAGCGGCGCAGGCACGAAGCGGGGCACCACGCCGGAGAAGGTCGCCATCATGCCCAGCTCCCACTCGTAGATGTGGCTGCCCTCGGCGCAGATCACCTCCTCGCCGCGGCGGGTGTGCAGGGCGATGGCGACCTGATTCGTCATCGTGCCGCTGGGCATGAAGAGCCCGGCCTCGTGCCCGGTCAGGCGCGCGACCTCGGCTTGGAGCGCGTTGACGGTCGGGTCCTCGCCGTACACGTCATCGCCGACGGGGGCCTGCGCCATCGCCTCCCGCATCTCGGGGGTGGGGGTGGTCACGGTATCGGAGCGGAGGTCGGCCAGGATGCGGGGGAGGGTGGCGGTCATGGAGGGAATGCTACGCCGCCCGTGAGGAACAGGACGGGAAGCTGTCCCCCACTGCCGAGCGCCCCTCCCCTACCCAGCCGCTGCCGCCTTCCGCGCCTCAATCACCTTCTTCGCCAGGTGGTCCGGCAGGTCCTGGTAGCCGTAGGGCTTCACGCTGAAGGCCCCCCGGTCGCCCGTCAGGCTTCTCAGGTCGGCGGAGTACGTCTGAAGCTCGGACTGGGGCACGACGGCGGTGACGGTGATGACGGTGCCCTCCGGGTCCATGCCCTGCACGCGGGCGCGGCGGGTCTGGAGGTCGCCAATCAGGTCGCCGGTGAACTGGGCGGGCGCGCGGACCTTGAGCAGCATCACGGGTTCGAGCAGGACGGGCCTCGCCCCCTCCACGGCGTTGCGGAAGGCGAGCGCCCCGGCGGTGCGGAAGGCGAGGTCGCTGGAGTCCACGTCATGGTAGGAGCCGTGGGTGACGGCCACATGGACGTCCTGTATGGGGTAGCCCGCGAGTGGCCCCTTCAGCATCGCGTCGCCCACGCCCTTCTCGATGCTGGGGAGGTACTTACTCGGGATCGCCCCGCCCACCACCTCCGAGCGGAAGGCCGTGCCCTCGCCGGGGTCGAGCCGCAGGTGGCAATCGCCGTACTGGCCGTGCCCGCCCGACTGCTTCCTGTGCTTGCCCTGCGCCTGGGAAGAAGCCCGGATGGTCTCGCGGTAGGGAATCTGCGGGGTCCGGGTGTCCACGTTCACGCCGAGCGACGCGAGTTTTTCCACCGCGATGGTCGTGTGCATGTCGCCCATCCCGGAGAGGAGCAGTTCGCCGGTCTGCCCCTCCCGCTCGAAGCGCAGGGTGGGGTCCTCGTCCAGCAGGCGGGCCACCGCCGCGCTCAGGCGGTCCTCGTCCTGGCGCGTCCTCGGGAACAGGGCGACCGTGTGCGCCGGGTCGGGGAGGACGAGGGGATCGTACTCGATGGGGTTGGCGGGGTCGGCCAGCGTGTCCCCGGTGTGCAGCTCGGGGAGCTTGGTCAGGACGCCAATCATCCCGGCGCGCAGCTCGGGCACCTCGGTCAGCTCCTTGCCGCTCACGACGTACAGGTGGGCGGGCTTCACGTCCACCCCGCGCGTGGTGTTTCTCAACGTGTCGCCGGGGCGAATCGTGCCGCTCCAGACACGAATGTAGGCGAGCTTGCCCACGTAGGGGTCCACCGAGACGCGCCACACCCGGGCCGAGGCGGGCGCGTCGGGTGTCGGCTCGCGCGTCTGTCCATCCACGCCCGTGACCAGCCCACGCTCGGACGCACTTCGCAGGCCGTCCACCATCAGGTCGAGGAGTTCGGGCACGCCCACGCCCGTCTCGGCGCTGATGGGAATGACCGGGTAGAGGGTGCCCGCGTGAACGGCGCGCAGGAAGGCGCCGCGCAGTTCCTCCGGGCCAATCTCCTCGCCCTCCAGGTAGCGGTTCATCAGCTCGTCGTCGGTCTCCACGATGGCGTCCACCAGCGCCTCGCGGGCCTCGCGGAGAGGAGCACGGAGTTCGCCGGGCACCTCGCCCCCCTCCGCGCCCAGCACGTCCACCACGCCCCGGAAATCGGGCCCCTCCCCCACCGGCAGGAAGGCCGCCGCGACCGGACCCTTCAGGCTCGCGCGGATGTCTGCCAGCACCGCGTGGAAGTTCGCCCGCTCGCGGTCCATCTTGGAGATCACCACGATCCTCGGCATGACGAAGCGGTCGGCGGTGGCCCAGACGCGCTCGGTGCCGACCTCCACCCCGCTGACCGCGCTGACAAGGACGAGCACCGAATCCGCCGCCCGGATACCGCCTCGAATCTCGCGCACGAAGTCGGCGTAGCCCGGCGTGTCGAGCAGGGTGAGGTCGGTGCCGCGGTGCGGCAGGCGCAGCACGCTGGTGGAGATGGAAAAACCGTGGGTCTTTTCCGCGTCGGTGTGGTCACCCTGGGTGGTGCCGTCCTCCACCCGACCGGCGCGTAAAAGAGCCCCGCTTTGCACCAGCAGGGCCTCGGCGAGCGTCGTCTTTCCCGCGCCGCTGTGCGCGGCGAGACTCACCACCCGAACAGGGACATTCTGAGACTGCACCAGGGACCACCAGACCTTTCCAGCAAACCGGGAAGAGGAGGGCAGGCGACCACACACCACGCGGGCAGGGGTGAATTGAGGTGTTCAGAGCTTACACCCGCGCGGGGACCTGGGGTGCAGTCACACGGGGCGTTTGGGGCCGGGAAGGAATCTCCCAACACCCCAAGCCCCGCGGAGCGACCCAGGCTGTCAGCACCCGTTCACCCGCCTGGCGACGGCATTCCCCGGCCGAATGTGGTTCATGACCTCCATCTCAAGGTCGGCTCAGGGTGGGCTTTAGGTCGGGCTCAGCAGATTGTGGGCTTTTCCACCCAGACTTGGGCGGTACGGGGAACGCCCTGCACAGCATTCCATCCCCAATGGAGGACCCTATGACGATGCCCCAGAATTCCCTGATGCGCCTGTCCGACCTGAACCGCGACAACCAGCTCGAACTGTCGGGCGAGGGGGTCTACAACCCCAGCGGCAACACCGCCTACGGCGTGGGTGGCGAGAAGATCGGCACCGTGCGCGACGCGCTGGTGGACAACACGACCGGCCGCATCCGTTACCTGATCGTGGATGTGGGCGGCTGGTTTTCCTCCAAGGAAGTGATGGTCCCGGTTGGCGAGGCCCGCTTCGCGGACGAGGGCGTGTACTTCGACAACCTGACCAAGGACCAGGCGCGCGACCTGGGCGAGTACCGCTACGACCAGACGTATTCCTACGACCAGAGCAGCACGGATCAGTCCTTCACCAACACCTCGATGGCCTCGGACGAGCGCGTGCTGCGCGGCACAAGCACCGACCAGACGGCCTACCGCGAGCGCGCCTTCCGCACGCCGGACCGCCTCCAGCTTCTGGAAGAGCGCCTGATGGTGAACAAGGAGCGCTTCCAGGCGGGCGCGGTCGAGATCGGCAAGCACGTCGTGACCCACCAGGAGACCGTGAATGTGCCCCTCCAGCGCGAGGAGGTTGTCATCGAGCGCCACGCGGTGACCGACGCGCGCCCGGTTGAGGGTGCGGTGCTGGGCGCGGCCAGCGAGACGATGCGCGTGGACCTGGAGGCCGAGCGCGCCAACGTCCAGAAGCAGGCCTACGTGACCGAAGAGGTTGAGATCGGCAAGCGCACCGTCACCGAGACCCAGACGGTGACCGAGACCGTGGGCCGCGAGGTGCTGGACGTCAACAAGACCGGCGACGTGCGCCTGGAGAGCGGTGATCAGGCCAGCATGAACACCTCGGGTACGGGCACGTCGGGCACGAGCACGACGACGACCACCACGACAGAGACCCTGACGGACCGCGACCGCAACCTGTAAGTGGGAGACGTTGGGAGGGCGGGGGCAACCCCGCCTCTTTTGCGCCCTGGCCCCCAGCGGGGGAGGAGCGCCGGGTGTGGAGGAGAGGGTATGGACGAACAGGACCGGATCAGGCAGGCGACCCAGGAGACGCGCACGACGGAGACCACCGAGCTCCGGGAGGGTAATGTCCGGGAGGTCGTCGAGCGGCTGCGCCTGCACGAGGAGCGTGCTCTCGTCGAGGTCGTGCCCGAGAACGTGGGGGCCGTCACCGTCCGCCGGGTGGTGCGTGAGCGCGAGGAGGTCGTGCCCATCACCCTGCACAGCGAGCATCTGGAGATCACGGTGCAGCAGGACACCGGGGGCCGCGTCACCATGAACGGCGAGACGCTGGAGGTCGGCCGCACGTACGAGGTGCCGCTGTACGAGGAACGCGCCCTCGTCGAGAAGCGGGTATACCCCTTCAGCGATGTGACGATCAGCAAGCAGGCACGGACCTACACCCAGACCGAGCGGCTCACCCTGCGCCGCGAGGAACTGGACGTGGAGGACCCCCAGGGCCTGATCCGCGACCGCACCGTGACGGGCGGCACCGACCCTCAGCCCTGACCGTTCGCGTCCCGGAAGGCTGGAAGAGTTTGCCTTCCGGCCTCATTTTCTTTTGCAGCGGCCCGTATCCTGTCCCGGTATGAACGGCGGTTCCGGCAGCCCGGCGGGCGAGATCATCCTGACCCCGGACGGTTCGCGCACGGCCCTCAGCGCCCGCCACGGCGAGGCATACGGCTCCCGGCACGGGGCGGCGGGGCAGGCGCGGCACGTCTTTCTGGAGGGCACGGGCACGGACCGCGATCCCCATCCCCGCGTGGTGGAGGTCGGCTTCGGCCTGGGGGTGAACTTTCGCGCGACGCTGGCGGACTGCGCGCGGAGGGGCGTGCCGCTGGAGTACGTCGCCTACGAGTTCGATCCCGCCCCCGCGGAGGTGTTGCGCCTGGTCGCGGAGGGTGGGGAGGGGGCGGACCATCCAGTTTGGGCGGCCTTGCTGGAGAGCTGGGGTGAGGAGTCGCCGCTGCCGATAGAGGTGGGGGACATGAGGCTCACCGTTCACTTCGCGGATGTCCTGACAGCCCCTCTCCCCCAGGGCTGGGCGACCGCCCTCTACCTCGACGGCTTCTCGCCCGCGCGCAACCCGGAGGTGTGGACGCCTGAGTTCGTGGGGCGGCTGGCGAGTGCCCTCGCGCCGGGAGGCGTCCTCGCCACCTACAGCGCCGCCGGGCACGTGCGCCGGGCGCTGGCAGCGAGTGGCCTGACGGTGGGGAAGCGCCCCGGCCCACCCGGAAAACGCGAATGCCTGCGGGCGGTGCGGGAAGCGTGAGCGGCGCGCCCCACGTCCTGGTCATCGGCGGCGGCGTGGCGGGCGCGTCCGTCGCCTACTTCGCCGCCCGGGAGGGAGCGCGGGTGACGGTCGTGGATGCCGGGCGGGACGCGGCGAGCCACGTCCCCTCGGCCCTGGTGAACCCGGTGCGGGGACAGTCGGGGCAGGTGGACCCACGTGCGCTGGAGGGGACGCGGCTGACCTGGGCGCTGGTGGACAGGTTGCGGAGGGCCGGGATCGCTGTTCCCCACGGGCGGGAGGGCGTCCTCCGCCCCATCCCCGACGACCGGGCACGGCGGAAGTTCGCGCGAAACCTGCCCCCACAGTTGCCGCATACCTGGCTCGCACCGCAGGACGCCCCTGCTCTCCTGACTCCTGGCTGGGCGCACGTCCTGTCTCTGCCCGAAGGGGGCTGGCTGGACGGCGCGGCCTTCGTAGCAGGCCTGCTGGCGGTGGCCGGGGCGGAGGTGGTGCGGCGGCGGGCGGTGGGATGGGATACCCGCTCGGTCACCCTGGAGGGAGGCGAGGTGATGTGGGGGGACGCACTGGTGTGGTGCGGCGGCTCGGTTGGTGCAAGTTGGGCGGGCGAGACGGCGACGCACCGGGCCGGGACACTCCTCACGCTCGACCACTCGGCGACGCCCCTCCCGGTCAGTTTTGGCGCCTACCTCGCCCCGTCTGCCTCCGGCGGCGTGCTGGGCGCGACCTTCGAGGCGCCCACGCCGACCTGGCGCGAGCCGGAGCTCCCCCTCCCCTCGCTGCGGTGGCTGCTGGGCAAGGCGGACGCCCTGGCGGACCTGAGCGGCGCGCGGGTGACGGGGCGGTGGAGCGGCACCCGGCTTTCCGGCACGATCGCGGGACAGACGGCGAATGGCGAGTGGCGCCTCTCCGGCCTGGGGAGCAAAGGCTTCTTACTCGGGCCGCTGCTGGCGCGTCACGTTGTCGGTGACGTGCTCGCCTCTCGTCGAGTGTGACGGGCCTCCCAGAGAAGCTCTAGACTGGCGGAGTTATGGCGAAGTACCGCATCTGCTTGATCGAGGGGGACGGCATCGGCCACGAGGTCATCCCCGCCGCCCGCCGGGTTCTGGAGGCCTCGGGCCTGGACGCCGAGTACGTGACGGCCGAAGCCGGGTACGAGTACTTCCTGGAGCACGGCACCAGCGTGCCGCAGGCGACCTACGAGGCGGTCGAGAACACCGACGCCACCCTTTTCGGCGCGGCGACCAGCCCCAGCGGCGAGAAGCCCGCGGGCTTTTTCGGCGCGATCCGCCACCTGCGGCGCAAGTACAACCTCTATGCGAATGTGCGCCCCACCCGCACCCGCCCGGTGCCCGGCGCCTACGAGAACGTGGACCTGGTGATCGTGCGTGAGAACACCCAGGGCCTGTACGTCGAGCAGGAGCGGCGCTACGGTGACACGGCGATTGCCGATACGGTGATCACGAGGGACGCCAGCGAACGCATCGGCCGCTTCGCGGTGGACCTCGCCCTCAAGCGGCGGAAGAAGCTGACGGTCGTTCACAAGGCCAACGTGCTGCCGGTGACCCAGGGCCTGTTCATGGACACCGTGCTGGAGCAGGCGCAGGGCCGGGAAGGGCTGACCACGAACACGATGATCGTGGACAACGCGGCGATGCAGCTCGTCCGCAACCCCGCCCAGTTCGACGTGATGGTCATGACGAACATGTTCGGCGACATCCTCTCGGACCTGGCCGCTGGGCTGGTGGGCGGGCTGGGCATCGCGGCGAGCGGCAACGTGGGCGACCAGTTCGGCATCTTCGAGAGCGTTCACGGCAGCGCGCCCGACATCGCTGGGCAGGGGATCAGCAACCCCACCGCGACGATCCTGGCCGCCGTCCTGATGCTCGATCACATCGGCGCGCACGACGTGGCCCGCCGCATCGACGACGCGGTAAACACGGTCCTCACCGAGGGGCCGCGCACCCGCGACCTGGGCGGCACGGCGGGGACGCAGGACTTTACCAACGCGGTGATCGCGCGCCTGGGCTGACAGGGCAAACGAGGAGGCCGGGGCGTGCATCCCCCGGCCTTCTTCTTTCCCAAACTACTCCTCGCCCGTCTTGCTGTTCGGCGCCTCCACCGGCTTGGACTGCGAGGACCCCACCTGACGCAGGTAGATCGTCAGCACGACCATCGCGCCGATGGCGAGAAACTCGCTCTGCCAGTTCTGCAGCGACTGGAACCAGAGCTGGGAGGTTTCCAGGAACTGGAGGGGCGTCACCGCCTGCCCCCCGTGCTCGATCTGTTCCTGGCTGTACTCCATCGCGCCGCTGATCACGTGGATGGCGAACGAAAGCAGGAACAGGACGAGCAGCGCGATGGACAGGGAATTGCGGTAGAGGACGAGCGCCAGCCCACCCCGTTTGTCCGGGCTGGCCTGGCCCCCTCCTGACTCCGCCTCGCCACCCTGCTCCTCGTCCGGGTACTTGTTCGATTCCGACGAGCCGCGCTGCTTGAGGTAGACGGTCAGGATCACGAAAAAACCCATCTGGAGGAATTCGCTCTCCCAGTTCTCCCCGGTGGCCTCCCAGAAGTGGCTGGTATGGAGGTACTGGGTGTAGGTGACGGTCTTCTGCTGGTGGTCGACCTGATCCTCGTTGTAGTTCTTGAATCCGGCGAAGCTCTGCCCTCCCCAGAACAGCAGGAACAGGCCGAAGACCACGATGGAGAGCGCGTTGTTGCTCCAGAAGCGGCGCAACCCCCCAGGCTGGGACTTGCCCGACCGGGGGGTGGAGGGGTGCAGCGATGGCTGTGACATGGTAGGGCCAGTCTAGAAAGCGTGGGAAAATACTGTCTCTGTGTTTCACCAAAGTGCGTTTACTTCCAGGGGGGATGAGCTGGTCGTTCGCCATGCTCATTAGGACGTGATGTCGTTGGGCCGGAGCAGTCAGACCTGAGTGTCGCCATGGACAGCGCCTCAGCGTTCGTAGAAGGCGGGCGGCTGAATCCCCAGAGCGCGCAGGTACACGTAGCCCTGCCCGCGGTGGTGGATCTCGTTTTCGATGGCGTATAGCACCGTGTCCAGCGGCGAGAAGTGGCCCCAGGCCATGTCCCGCTTCTCCTGGTAGCGGTCCGGGGGATAGACGGGCACTGCGGCCTCCAGCCGGGGCGTCTGCTCATCCCAGGCGGCGAGCAGCGCGGCGCGGTCGTGCGGGGGCGGTCCGGCGGGCGGAGCCCACGACCAGTCGTCCGTGTTCAGCCCCCTGAGCACATAGTCGCCCAGTCCCACGACCTCCCAGGCCAGCTCCCCGAAAGGCCGCATCGGCGGCGCCGCGGTGAAGGTGAAGAGCTGATCTTCCGGGAACGCCTCTGTGACCCGCCGGGTCAGGCGCCGGTTGCTCTGCCAGTGGGCGAGCAGGTACTCGGGGGACATCAGGGAGGGCGTGAGGACGGCGGGAGCATCAGTCTGCGTCATGATTCCTCCACCGAAAGCTAACCAGGAGGGCTGCTTTCTGCCCTAAGCGTAACCGCTATTCCCGTCAGGACCCGTCGTCTTTCCGTGTCACACTGGCCCCATGTACGACCCCTCCATGCGGGTGCTCACCGTGCTGGAACTCCTCCAGGCGCACGAGCGCGTGACGGGCGCGGAGCTGGCGCGGCGGCTGGAGGTCAGTTCGCGGACGGTGCAGCGGTACATCGCCCGGCTTCAGGACCTGGGGATTCCGGTGGAGTCCACCCGGGGCGTGGGGGGCGCGTACCGGCTGAAACCCGGCTTTCGCCTGCCGCCCCTGATGTTCAGCGGGGAGGAGGCCCTGGCCCTGGCCCTCGGCCTGCACGCCCTGCACCACCTGGGGCTGACGGCGCTGGCTCCGGCGGTGGCGGGGGCGGGGGCCAAGCTCGCGCGCACCCTGCCCCACGCCCTGCGCGAGCGGGTGCGGACGCTGGAGGACGCCGTGCAGCTCGACGCCTCCCCGTGGACGATCCCAACGGACGCCAGTGTCCTGGCCTGCCTGCTCGCCGCCGTGGGGGCCGAGCGGACCGTGGCGTTCGACTACCGCTCGCACCAGGGAACCCAGACCCGGCGGGAGGTGGAGGTGTACGGGGTCGTCCACCTCGACGGGCGCTGGTATGCGGTGGGCCGCTGCTGCCTGCGGAACGCGCTGCGGAGTTTCCGCCTCGACCGCATCTCGGGGCCCGCCGAGCTGGAACGGCCCTTCACCCGGCCGCCGGACTTCGACGCCCGGGCCTACCTGCGCGCCACCCTGCCCTTCGTTCGTGCGCCCTTCGACATCAAGGTGTGGCTGGGGCTCCCACCGGAGGAGGCCGCCCTGCGTTTCTCCCCCTGGCAGGTCGTGCTGGAGCCTGACGCCGTCCGTGGGGGCACGCGGCTGCGCTGCACCCGGGAGCACCTGGAGCCCTTCGCGGCCATGCTGCTGGGCCTGGGCTGTGCCTTCACCGTTCACGCCCCGGCGGAACTGCGGGAGGTGTTCGCAGGGCTGGCCGAGCGGGCGAGCGCGGCCTCGCTCCGCACTCACGCCGGGGACCCCCGCGTCCCTCATGGTAGTCTCCCCGGTTGAGATGCCGCTTCTTTTCATGATCTGGCTCACCCTGCGGGGCCGCGCGTGATCGTCCTCTGCGCGCTGCTGTCGTGGTTCCTCGTCGGGCTGTTCATCCGGCTGAGCAAGGCGCGGGGCTGGGGGCAACCCATCCGCCAGGAGGGGCCACAGACGCACCTGAAAAAGGAGGGCACCCCCACGGCGGGCGGCGTGCCCTTCGTCCTGGCCCTGGCCCTGGTGTTCTTCCCGCTGTACTTCACGGGCCACGCGGGCGGCGAGCGGGAGTTGCTGATCATGCTGACGGCCCTGGCGATGGGGTTGATCGGCGGCATCGACGACCTGCTCAAGATTCGCTCGCGGATGCGCGGCCGGGGCAAGAAGGAACTCCTGGCCCGCGAGAAATTCCCGCTGCAACTTCTGGTCGGCTTGGGGTTCGCGTGGTTCGCCGCGCCCCTCGCCTCCCATGAACTGCTGCCCAGCCTGGGACAGATCCCCGACCTCATCTTGCTGACACTGGTCATGGTGGGCTCGGTGAACGCCTTCAACTTCACCGACGGGCTGGACGGGCTGCTGGCAGGCGTGGCTATGATCGTGCTGCTGCCGCTGCTGGCGGTGTCGCCCATGTCGGCGCTGCTGGTCGCCGCGCTGCTGGGCTTCCTGTGGTTCAACGCCCACCCCGCGCGGGTCTTCATGGGGGATATGGGGAGCCACGCTATCGGGGCCATCGCGGCGGGAGCCTACGTCCTGTACGCCGACGTGTGGCTGCTGCCCCTCGCGGCGGTCATCCCGGTGGCGGCGGTGCTGAGCGTGGTCATTCAGGTTATCCACTTCCGGCGCACCGGCAAACGCTTCTTCAAAATGAGCCCCATCCAGCACCACTTCGAGCTGAGCGGCTGGCCGGAGACACATGTAACGACCCGCTTCTGGGTGGTTACAGCGGTGGCGACGGCGGCGGTGTGGTGGATTCTGGGAGGGAGGCCGTAAAGGGGAAGTGAGCGGGAGTGGGGGCGACCGCGAAGGCTTCGCCCCATCTTCTTTTTCCCCTATTCACCGTTCACCAACCTCCCTACACTTGCCCCCGTGACCCGCCCCCTCCCCGACCTTCCTGCCCTGTTCGCCCGGCGTGCCCACCTTCCCGGCGAGGGCACGACGGTGTTCCGTGCAGCCCACACCACCGAGACGGGCGGCCTGTTCGCGGTGGACCTGGCAGGGGACGCGGCGGTGCTGAGCCTGTACGCGGACCTGAGCAGCGGGGAGGAGGCGAGACTGGCGGAGGCGTGCGGAGCCTTGCCGGGAGTGGCGTCGGTCTACCTCAAACGCCGCCCGGTGGAGGCCCGGCACATGGCGAACGTGGCGCGGGAGTGGCTGTCACCGCCCGAGCCGGTCTGGGGCGCGGCGCAGCCCGAGGTTGTGGCGCTGGAAAACGGGGTCCCCTTCCTGCTGCGGCCCGGCGCGGACCTCAGTACCGGGCTGTTCACCGACGCCCGCCCCCTGCGCGCCTGGGTGCGGAACCATGCCGCAGTGGGGGGCCGGGTGCTTAACAGCTTCGCCTACACCAGTGGGTTTGGACTGAATGCGGCATTGGGTGGGGCCGCCGTGGTGAAAAACGTCGACCTCTCACGCAAGGTGCTTGCCTGGGGGCAGCAGAACTATGCCCTCAGCGGCCTTCCCGCCCCCGGCGCCGACTTCCTGTACGGCGACGTGTTCGAGTGGCTGGGCAGGCTGAGGCGGCGGGGCGACGAGTTCGACCTCGTGATCCTCGACCCACCCTCCTTCGCGCGGAGCAAGGCGGGCGTGTGGCGGGCCGAGCGTGATTACGGGCGGCTGGCGGGGCTGGCGGCGGACGTGACGGCGCCGGGCGGACGGCTCCTCGCCATGACGAACCACGCGGGCGTGACGACTCAGGCCTTTGAACGAATGGTCGCGGCAGGGCTAACGGAGGCCGGGCGGCGCGGGCGAGTGACGGAGCGCCTGGGGCCGGGCGAGGACTACCCGGGGGCCACACACCTCAAGGCGCACGTCTGGGCGTTGGATTGAGGGTCAATTCCGCGGCAGCGCGAAGGGTGAGGGCTCGCCCCCAATGAAGGTGCAGGCCACGTCGCCCAAAGAAACCTCTTCCCCCACATCACCGTGAATGGCGATGACCTGCCGCAGGAGCACGTCCACGACCTTCCCGGAATGAATTCGGCTCAGCTCGTCCGGCGTCACGAAGCCGCTCACCCTGACGTTCCCAAGGGTGAAGCTGACGAATTCCGCCGCGTCCGACATGCCCGACTCTAACCCCCACCCTTGTGTCCCGCCTCACTTCACTTTCTAAAGTGGGGCGTATCCTGGGGACATGACCCAGAGCGTGACCGACCACAAGCAGGTGCTGCTGCCCCTCACGACGCCGGAGGAGGTGGACTCCTTCCTGGCGGAGTACCCGCTGGCGGCGGTGTTCAAGGCGGGGACCTGCCACAAGACCATGCAGGGCTTCGGCGTGCTGGAGACCTTCCTGCAAAAGCACGAGCTGCCGGTGGGTTTTATCCGGGTGGTGGACTGGCGCCCGGCGAGCAACCATGTCGCCGAGATCACCGGGATTGTCCACCACAGCCCGCAGCTCATCCTGTTCCGGGACGGGCAGCCGCAGTTCGAGGTGAACAACTGGGACATCACCCCGCAGGCGCTCGCCCCCGTGTTCGAGGCGCAGGTGCCCCGCCGCAGCGGTGAGGGCGCGGTGGCGACGGACGACAACGTGGAGCCCTACCGCCGCCTGATGCGTGCCTACCTGGAGGGGCAGCTCAGCGACTGGGCCTTCCAGGACCAGTACGTGACCCTCTTCCGCGACGACGCCAGCCTCCGCAGCCAGCGCGAGTTCGAGGCCCTCTCGCGCCTGTTCGGCGACCCCGACGCCTACCACGGGGGCCTGCACCAGCTCGGCGCTCCCCAGGGGCGCGGCGACCTGAAGGCCCGCGTGCAGGCGCTGCTCAGCGAACTGGGCTAAGTCCCATACTGCCCGACCGCCCGGCCCGCGCCGTGGCGGTTTTTTGTTGCTTTTGGATGAGTAATGGATATTGACCAGATCAAGGTTCTAAGGAGTGTAAGCGGGCGGTAAGACCCTATGGAGTGTGATAGCGGCAGCACGATCCGCCGTGACGCTCTCCCAGGGAGCACGGCCCGAATTCTCACCCTCACTCCCCACGGACCCCTGCACGACATGCCCCAACCCCGCCTGCCCCTTCCACCCAGCCGCGCCGTCTACTCGCAGCTTCACACCGACCATTACCCCTGGACCGAGGTCACGGTGGACCTCGCCGCCCGCCAGGCGCAGGGCCTGAGCGGCGTGTTCGACGCGCAGCAGGGACCGAGCTGGGCGCGCTTCGTGTGGGTGCGCGGCACCCTGCGCGGCGGCTTCTCGGCGGGGGGCGACGTGAGCTGGCCCGCCGCCCTGGCCGCCCTGCCCCGCGCGCAGGTCACGCTGGCGGCACTGGACCCGGCGGTCGCGGACCTGGTGTGGGCCAGCCGCACCTGGGCACCCCAGCCGCTGGAGGGGCTCTGGCCCACCCCGCAGGCCGCCCTGACCCGCGAGCGCTTCTCCGGGGTGCTGCTGGGCGGCCCGGCGTGCAGCTTCTGGGAGGGCGGCCAGCCGCTGGACGGCACCCTGCCCGCCCCGGGTGCCACCTGCGTCGCGCTGCCGCGCCTGCCGGGGGGCACGGGCGGACGGGAGGCGCTCCTGACCTTCTGGACCGACCTCATCACCGCTGCCCACCGCTTGTCCCCGCTCGACGAGGCGTGGCGGCAGGTCAGCGTGCGATTGAGTGGGCAGCACCCCTGCCTCGACCCCTTCGCGCGGGAGGTGACGGTGACGGGCGGGCGGCTGCGCGTGGACCCCGACCTCCCCCTCGGTGAGGCGCAGCCCGCACTCCTGGGCGCCTTCCAGGGGACACTCGCCCGGCTGGGCCTGCGGCTGGCGGACCTGCCGCTCGCCGAGTTGCGGACGCGGCCCGAGTGGGCGGCATCTGGACTGGAGACGGCATGACCGCCCCCGAATACGGCAGCCCCCGGATCTCCTGGCCCGCCGGGCTGACGGACGATACCCCGCTGCCCTTCGCCCTGTGGCGCGTCATGCACCACGTGGACGGCAGGCGGGGTCCCGAGGAGGTCGCCCGCCTCGCCGGAATTCCGCCCCTGGATGTACCGCCCCTGGTCGCTCAGGCCGCAACCTGGGCGAACCGCGCCGCGCAGCGCACTCAGCCCCTCACCGAGGCCGCCGCCCAGGCGGTGACCCAGTGCGTGATCGCGGTGATGGGGCCGATGGGCGAATTCGTGGTGGACGACGTGCTCGACGAATGTGGGGACGGCATCACCCTCAGCACGCTGCTCTCCAAGGTGGCCGCGCAGCTCAGCGAGGCGCAGGTGCAGGCCTTCGTGCGCCAGCTCCGGTCGCGGGGGATCGCGTGAGCCGCCCCTCCCCGCGTGTCCCGTTCAGGGCCACACCTCCTCTTTCCAGGCACTCCAGACAGTGGTGGCCCGGGGGCGCGTCCCAGGAGGGGACGGCCCGCCCGGCGACCAGGAAGGGCAACCCATGAAGTACACGGTCGTGATTCGCCAACCCGTCCCCGACGAGGTGCGTCCCGTGCTGGAACAGCAGCTCGTGGAGCGCTTCGGCCTCTCCCCCGAGCAGGCGCAGCGCCTCGCCGCCCGGCGCGCGGGCCGCCTGATGAAGCCCACCGGCCGGGCCCGCGCGGACCTGCTCCTCCAGGTCTACCAGGACGTGGGCGCGCAGGTCGCCCTGGAGGAGGTGCGCGAGGAGACGGGCGTCCTCTCCGAGCCGTTCCAGGCCGTCGCGTCCGGGCCCTCGGTGATCCGCGCCGTGCCCGACCCCGAGGGCGGCGTGGTCCTGGCGCCCCCGCCCCCCGACTTTGGCGCCCCCCTGCTGCCCGGCGGGGGCCTGGGCACATCCCAGGCCGACCCCTTTGCCTCGTCCAGCCGCGCCGAGACGGGCGTCCTGACCCTGCCCGCCCAGGACGACGGCGGCTGGGCCGGGCTCGCCGCCGACCCCTTCGCCCCGACCGGCGACCCCTTCGCCCTGCCTGTCATGCCGGGCGGGGAGGCCGACCTGCTCGGCGTGGCCCGGCCCCAGGGTGGGCCAGCCGCGGCCCTCGCCGACACCGCCGCCCCGGGGGCCGACATCTGGTCGGACTTCACGGGCGCGCTGACCCTGGATGGTGGGACGGCCAAGCCGCAGGAGGAGCCCGCCTCCACCGAGATGTTCCTGACGGCCGGGGCCGAGGAGACGCGCGGGCCGCTCGGGCGCCGCCGTAGCCTGGCGCGGCAGATGGCCTTCGGGGCGCTCGCGCCGCTGGTGCTGTCGACCGCCGTGACGCTGGGCCTGCTCACCGCGATCCTGCCCAGCCTCCAGCGGCAACTCGTGGCGCAGAACGCGCAGGCGGTGGCGGTCGCGGTGGGCACCAGCCTGGACACCCGCGACCAGGAGACGGTGAACGCGCAGCTCGACGCGCTGCTGAGGCGCTCGTCGGTGGGCTTCGTGCGGGTGGAGCTGCCCGACGGCACGACCTACTTCCGCAGCCAGAACCCGCGGCTCGACGGCACGTTGCAGGGCCGGGTGGCGACCTTCCTGCGGGAGAACCCTGAGACGGGCACCTTCGTGAGCAGCGGCAGCGCCGCCGACGCCTACCGCGAGCAGCTCGCGCAGCTTGAGGCGGTCGGGGCGGGCGATTCCGCCCAGGCCCGCGAGCTGCGCTCCGAGGCCGAGCAGAAGGACAACCAGCACTCGGAGCGCACGAGCTACATCGTGAGCCGCCTGGGCGTGGTCGAGACGAAGGGGGGCCAGCGCAGCACCGTGGACGCCACCCAGGACAGCTCTGGCCTGCTGTACCGCATCGCGGTAGGTGTGCCCAACACCCAGGCGGCGATCAACCTGCGGAACACGCTGCTGCTCGTGCTGAGCGTGTCGCTGCTCGCCCTGGCGCTCGCCGCGTCGCTCGCCGTCCGCTCGGCCCGGCGCGTCGTGCAACCCATCGAGCGTCTGGTTAAGGTCGCCGACGCGATCAGCATGGGTGACCTGACCCGCCCGGTGCAGGCCGACCGCAACGACGAGATCGGCGACCTCGCCCAGGCCCTGGAACGCATGCGCCTGAGCCTGGAAGCCGCGATGGACCGCCTGCGC
The DNA here is from genome assembly GCF_000381345.1 of Deinococcus apachensis DSM 19763. Classification (NCBI taxonomy): domain Bacteria; kingdom Thermotogati; phylum Deinococcota; class Deinococci; order Deinococcales; family Deinococcaceae; genus Deinococcus; species Deinococcus apachensis. Next base: position 28,027 of record NZ_KB906416.1, read on the forward strand.
CGCCGCAAACGGGCGTAAGCACGGCCACTCCCCCACCCCTCCCCGTCCCGGAGGGGTGGTTCTTTTTAGGGGGTTGGCCCCATGCTTGGCCCATGACGAAGTTGCCGCTTCCCCGCACCCCCTGGGTCCTGAGGATGACGTGGCGGGACCTCTGTTTCATGCACTGGCGGACGGACCCGGAGGCGGTTGCGCGCACGCTGCCCGCCGGAGTCGAAGTGGACACCCGGGAGGGCGAGGCGTGGCTGGGCGCCGTGCCCTTCCGCATGACCGGCGTCACCCCCAGATTCGTCCCCGAGGTGCCGCACCTGAGCGCCTTTCCGGAGCTGAACCTGCGGACCTACGTCACGGTGGACGGGGTGCCCGGCGTGTGGTTTTACAGTCTGGACGCCGCGCAGCCCGTGGCCGTGCGCCTCGCCCGCCGCTTCTTCCATCTTCCCTACTTCGACGCGCGGATGTGGGTGGACCAGGAGGGGCAGGTCACCCGGTACGCAAGCCTTCGTACCCACCGGGGAGAGCCTCCAGCCCGCTTCGCCGCCGCGTACCGTCCGGTCGGCCCGGCCCTGACGCCCGCACCGCAGAGTCTGGAGGCTTGGCTCACTGACCGGCTCGCGCTCTACAGTGTGGACTCACGGGGCCGGGTCTACCGGGGACGCATCGACCACATCGCCTGGCCCCTGCGCCACGCCGAGGGCGTAATTGCCGAGAATACCCTGGCGGACAGCCTGGGCATCCCCCTGGAGGGCGAGCCCCACCTGCTGCACGCCGAACACCTGGAGGTGCGGGCGTGGTGGCTGGAGCGGGTGCGTTAGGGGCCTTTCTACGCCGGAACCCGCGCCTCCCCCAGCCGCCGCAGGCTGATCTCCAGCGGCGCAGGGACAGATCGAGTTCGGCCACGGACCGCGCGCCGCGCGCCGCCATAACCGGTCTTGCCCCGCTCCTCGTCACGCCGGGCGACCACCTCGGGTGAGGGGCACAGCACCACCACGGACAGCGGCAATCCTTCTAGGAGCGACTCGACGAGACGCGGGTCGTCTTCCAGGATCACGTCCTGATAGACGACGGTGAACCCGGCCTCCACGTCCTGGCGGGCGACACTCAAGGCGATGCGGTACCGCAGGGCGAGTTGTGCGTCAGCGGTGGGAGGCATGTCGGGGGTGGGATCGGCCCGGCCGTTCACGATCAGGCGCCGAAGGACATCGCCCCGCAGATGCACGCTCCGGGGCAGGGCTTCGGCGAGCCCCTGCGCCACGGTACTTTTGCCCGCCGCCATCCTGCCGGTGATCAGAATGACGCGGGCTGGGCCGGAAGGGCAGGCTCGGGCGGGATCAAGACACGCCCTCCAGCCGGAACGCTTCCCGGAGCCCCGCCTCCGCCGCCTCCCGCGCCGCAGCGGGGGCGTAGGAGAGGGCCAGCACCGCCCGATACGTCCGCTCGGCCAGGTCCCGGTCCCCCTGCGCGTCGCGCACCTGCCCTAAACGGGCGAGGATCAGGCCGGGAAGGCTGCGCGGCACTTCGTCGGTGAGGGCGTGCGCGGCCCGTTCGAGCAGGGTGCGCGCACTTCCCAGGTCTCCCACGGCGAGGTAAATACCGGCGGCGGCAGCGTCCAGCTCGGCCTTGGGCGTGACCATGTCCCCAGCCTCACGGTCCAGCGCCTCCAGCAGCGCCCCCAGGTCGTCGTCCTCACGCAGTTGCCAGGCGCGGTCAGCCAGGGCACGCAGGCGGGAGGTCTCGCCGGGGGTAAAGCCCTCCACATTGGGCAGCCGGGCGTCCGGCAAACGCTCCAGCAGGTCGGGCAGGTCGTCGAGCGGGGCGAGGACCACGCCCTCCCCTCCATCAGACAGGGCGGAGACGATTCCCTCCAACCGGCGTTCCCGCCAGCGGGTCCCCGGCCCCTCACCCAGAGCCTCGCGGATTCCCTCATGGTAGGTGTGGGCGGCCCCCAGCACCTCGGGGCTCAGGGCACGCTCGACCGTCAGGGGTGAGGTCAGCACCGCCGCGAAGGACTGCTCGGCCCGGCCCGCCTCGCGCAGCCGGTCGCGGCCCTGCGGATACTGGTTCAGAAAGGAGACGAGCTGGGCGTGGTTGGCCTCGGCGTCCTCCGGCGGCAGGGGCAGCTCGCGCAGGGTGAAGCGGGCGGCAGGCAGGGCGTCGCGCAGGGGGTGGTCTGGATCGGGACCGCTCGCCCACCACACCTCCCGGATCGGGAGGCCGCCGCGTTCCAGCCAGCGCAGCAGCTCGACCACGGTGCCCGCGTTGTACTGGGGATGCAGCCGCAGCAGGTCGCCCAGGTCGGGCAGCAGGGTGAGGGTCATGCGGGCAGTCTAGCGAGAGGTCCCCTCAGTCCGCCGCCGAGTGCCCGGTCACCTGCCCGTAGACCTCGCGCACCTTCGCCACCATCTCCTCCAGCGTTCCCCGCCCGCTGATGTCCAGGACCCGGACCACCTCGTCGGGGTCGAGGGCGGGGTTGGCGCAGGCCCGCAGCAGCGCGTACTGCACCAGGCTGATGCCGGGGCGCAGCCCCCCGATGGGCTTCCACGTCTCGGGCAGGCGGGGCATCAGGGCCGCGCCGAACTGCCGCACCTCCGCCCCATGCCGGGAGAGGTCGCGCAGCAGCCCCCCGACCGAATGCACGCCGACGTAGTGCAGAAGGCTGGCGAGGCGCTGCGGGCGCTCGGGGTCGGACCAGCCTGACAGGACGGGAAGGCGCAGGGCGGCGGCGAGGTCCTCGTCCAGGTCGTGGACGGGCGAGGTGGCGAGCAGGTACTTCATGCTCTGCGCGTCGATGAACACGCTCTCGGGGTCCTCGGCAACGCGGGCGGGCAGGGTGGCGGCGTAGTCGCGGACCATGCGGTGCAGGACCATGAATTCCTCGTCGGCCATCTCCAGCAGGCCCGCCAGGCGGTAGAAGCGGCGCCTCACCTCGCGCGGCACCGCCTCGCGGTTCTTGTAGCCCAGGTCGTGCTCGATCTCGGCCCAGGCATGCTGGAGGATGGAGCGGATCTGCACCTCGTACCGCGCGCCGGGCAGCTCGGGCACGAGGTCGGGCTCGGCGCGCAGCACGTAATGCACGCCCAGGTAGCCGAAGCGGTCGGGGTCGTGCATTCGCGACTTGTCGATAGAGTGGTCCCAGTCGACGAGGTGGTGCTCCTCCATCAGCCGGGCGACCACGTTCACGTCGCTGGCGAAGTAGGTGATGACCCGCACGCCCACGAGGTCGGTCACGTCCTCCAGCTCCGTGTACCGCCCGGGCTTGCGCCGCAGCTTGTCGCCGAGACTGCCGGGCCTCTTCACCCGCCCCGTGACGTGGTGAATGTTCAGGCCCGCCTCGGTCAGGAGCCTGGTCGTGTGTGCCACCACCGCGTCGCGCAGCCGCTCGTACTCCGGCAGGGCCTCCCGGTACGCCTGCACCAGCGCCTCGCTGTCCATGGTAGGAGCATGATAGGCGCCCGGGACGCCCGGCGAGCCCAGTCCTGTTCAGGGAAGTTTTCGAATTGGGCGTTCAGGGTGCATCCTGTCCCCATGACGACCCCGGCCCCCGCCGTCTCCTTCCCCGCCCCGCGGCGCGTGCCCTACCCCGGCGGGTGCGTCCTCGAACCCGGCCCCTACGCGCTGGACTACCTGCTGAAGTGGCGGGCGGACGTGAAGGTGAAGGGGACAGTCCACGCGGACACGTCCGTCTTCCCCCTCCTGCGCGACCTGCTCGCCGACCCCGCCGCGCACGGCCTGACGCGGGAGGAGGCGGAGGCGGCCCGTGACCGCTTCCTGACCCTGGCCGGTCAGGCCCTGGCCGCCGAGGGGGGCGACCCCGCGTGGCTGGCGCGCGAGTTCAGCCGCTGAGGAGCGCGGGGTGACCGGAGCGCCCGACGAGTTGCGCCCCCCCCTCCCCGGCGAGGCCCTGCACGCCCGGGTCGCCCGCACCCTGCGAGAGGCGATCCTGGCGGGCACGGTCGCCGAGGGCACCCAGCTGCCGGGGCACCGCGCCCTCGCCGCGCGGCTGGGCGTATCGCGCAACACGCTGGTGGACGCGCTCGCCCAACTCGACGCCGAGGGCTACGTGCGGACGCGAGGCCGCAGCGGCACCCGGGTCGCGGTTCCCGGCCCGGCGCGGGTGGAGGAGGCCCAGCCCCCCCTCCCGCTGAGCGCCTGGGCGACGCGGGCGCTGGCGGGTCACGTGCCCGACGCGGGCGGCATCTACGCGGTGGACTTCCGGGTGGGACAGCCCGTGCCCGACCTGTACCCGGCGGGGGCGTGGGCGCAGGCCCTGGCGCGGCAGGCCCGGGCGGCAGGACAGACGGCCCCCCCCGACCCTGACCCCGAACTCGGCCCACTCGAAACCCGCCGCGCCCTCGCCGCCTACCTCAATGCCGAGCGGGGCGCCCGGGTCACCCCCGACATGGTGATGCTGACGGGCGGGACCCAGGCCTCGCTGGACGCCCTCGCCCGGGTCTTTCTGGAGGAGGGCCGGGTCGCGGCACTGGAGGACCCCACCTATCCCGGCGCGCGGGCGGCCCTGGGGGCAACCGGGGCCACCCTCCTCCCCGTTCCGGTGGATGCGGCGGGACTGGACCCGGCGGCGCTGCCGGAGCGGGCGACCCTGCTCTACCTGACCCCGGGGGCGCAGTACCCCACGACGGTCGCGCTCCCCGCCGCGCGGCAAGCGGAGGTGGTCGCCTGGGCGCGGCGGACGGGCGCCCTGATCCTGGAGGACGACTACGCTGCCGACCTGCACCACGCGGCGAGACCCCCGGCAGCGATGCAGGGCCTCGCCCCCGAGCGGGTGATCCTGCTGGGAAGTTTCAGCAAGAGCCTGGCGCCCGTCACCCGCAGCGGCTACCTCGTCGCACCCGAGCGGGTCACGCGGCTCCTCGCCGGGACCCGGCCCCTCACCGACCGGGCCCCCGCCACGCTGGACGCCCTGGCGCTCGCCGACGTGCTCGCCTCGGGAGCCTACGCCCGCCACCTGCGCCGTGCCCGGCAGGTGATCCGCCACCGGCACGAGGTCCTGCTCGCGGCCCTGGCGTCGGCGTTGCCCGGCTGGACGGTCACCCCCGCCCGCGCGGGCCTCCATGTCCACGTGACCCTGCCCCCACCGCTGTCCGAGGAGGAGGCCGTGCGCCTGGCCACCGGGGTAGGGGTGGCCCTGACGCCCGCCGCCCCGCTTGCCCGGCGTCCCCGGCCCCCCGCCGTCCTGCTGGCCTTCGCGCACCTGAGTCCCGACCGCATCCGGGAGGGCGTGGCGCGGCTGGCGGGAGCTTTTACATGGAATCTTAATCCGTAGTCCGGGTTACACTACGGGCAATGCGCTTCCTGCTCCTGGCCCTGGTCGCCGCCGTGGCCCTGCTGTACTTCACCTTCGGCCTGCGCCTGGGCTACGTGACGCTCACGCCCACGCACCTGCTCAACGCCCAGGGCCAGAACAGCTACGCCTACAGCCTGTTCGAGGACGACAAGAGCGTGGGCGTCCAGGGCATCTGCACCGTGCGCGGCGGCCGCGCCACCCTGCGCCTGATCGACCCCTCGGGCACCCAGGTCGCCGGGCAGGAGTGCCCCCCGGGCCGCTGGTCCGTCTCGCTGATCGGCAGCGGGCGCCCCGGCGTCTACCGCCTGTACGTGGATTTCAACCACTACACGGGCACGCTGGATCTGGACGAGGTGCGGGATTAGGGCATTGGACGAAAGAACAGTGTCATGCTGAGCGGATGCGAAGCGTCTCCAGGCGAGCCCCTTCGCGTTAGGCTTTTCTCTCAACAGAGGACAACGCTCTGGTGTCCCTCCCTCTTGGGCTGTTGTGACCCCCTCCCCTTGTGGGAGAGGGCCTGGCGCAGCCAGGGGTGAGGGGGCGCGCCACCGGCGACCTCGGCTCACCAGCGCAGCTCCCAGAGGGTGTTCCGAGTGGAGCTCAAAGCCTGCCTTCGCGTTGCTCAGCATAACAATTCTTCCTGTCCAACGCTCTAGACACCACCATCACGCCTGGAAAACGAAAAAGCCACCCCTTGCGGAGGTGGCCTTCCATGTTGGTTCTTCCGCTTACGCCTGCTGGGCGGCCTTGGCCTTATTCAGGGCCTTCGCCAGGCGGCTCTTCTTGCGGGCCGCGGTGTTCTTGTGCAGGGTGCTGCCCTTGGCAGCCTTGTCGATCAGGCTCTCGGCCTTGCGGTGCAGCTCGGTCGCGTTTTCGGCGCCCGCGCCCGCGGCGGCGACGGCCTTCTTGGTAAAGGTCTTGATGGTGCTCTTGCGGCTGCGGTTGATCAGGCGCCGCTTGAGGCTCTGGCGGTGACGCTTCTGGGCAGACTTGTGACGCAGGGCCATGGTGAACTCTCTTTCTCCCGCTTCTCGCGGGGCGGTTCCCATCATTTGAGGTGAGGGAACGCGAAGCACCGGGGTTTCTCCGGCGCACACGCGGCCCGCCGTTCGCCGGGCGCGTGGTGACCCATCCGGGGATGGGGGCAACCCTGGAAGTGTAGCGGGTGCGGGCCGTGCGGCGCAAGCGGCATACTGAGGCCGTGACAGCGGGCGACGAAAAGACCCCCGAGAAGCGGCAACAGGCCCGCGACGACCTGCTCGCCTACGCCTTCCGGGCGCTCTCGGGCCGAGCACTGACCGAGGCCGAACTCCGCACCCGGTTGCTGCGCCGCACCGATGATGAGACGCTGGCGGCGGAGGTGCTCGCCCGCGTGCAGGAGCTGGGCTACCAGAACGACGAGGGGGTGGCGCGGGCGGAGGGAAGCCGCCGTGGCGTGGGTGGCTTCCGGGTGCGCCAGACCCTCAAACGCCGCGGCGTGACGGAGAGGCTGATCGAGGAGACGCTCGCCACCCGCGATCCGGACGAGGAGCAGGCCGACGCGACCGCCCTGCTGGAGCGCCGCTGGCCGAGTTTTGCCCGCAAGCGTGACCCCCGGGCGAGCGCCTACGCCTTCCTGGCCCGGCGCGGGTTTCCGGGGGCGGTAATCTGGGCGGCGATCCGCCAGGTGTCGGAGACGGCAGGCGAGGCCATGCCTGAGGTGGAGTTGGACGATGACGAGGAGGTGGGGTGATCGTCAGGCAAACCCGTCGCCCTGAACGGACTGAAGGGCCTGCTCTTCCAATGACCTTTGAGATGCTTCGGGTGTGCTCAGCATGACGTCTGCTTCTTTGCTCCCCGGTTGCGGGGCACGCTTGGGGACACCGGAGGCGTGCTTGACACCTCCCGGGGCACCACGTAGACTACCGGGCGCACTGGAAGCGGGCCGAGCCTGACAACTGGGGCCGTGGTTGGACGGGGCGTAGCGCAGCCTGGTAGCGCACTTCGTTCGGGACGAAGGGGTCGGAGGTTCGAATCCTCTCGCCCCGACCACGCTTGAGAGGCCTCCCCTCCCGCGGGAGGCTTTCTTCTTTGTCTGCTCCCCTTCCATCCCGGAGTCTTTTCCATGCGCGTGTTCGCCATCGCCGATCTGCACCTCTCCAGCGTGACGCCCAAGCCCATGACGGTGTTCGGGCCGAACTGGGCCGGGCACCCGGAGCTGCTGTTCGAGCGCTGGCGGGAGGAGGTGCGCCCCGGCGACCTCGTGCTGCTGCCCGGCGACCTCTCGTGGGCGATGCGGCTCCCGGACGCGCTGGCCGACCTCGCCCTGATCGCGGCGCTGCCGGGAACCAAGGTGCTGCTGCGTGGCAATCACGACTACTGGTGGACGAGCGCGGGCAAACTGCGCGCCGCCCTGCCGCCCGACATGCTCGCCATTCAGAACGACGCCGTGCGGGTCGGGAACGTGGTCGTGTGCGGCTCGCGCGGCTGGCTCACGCCCGGCTATGAGCCCCTGAGCGAGGACGACCAGCGGCTGCTGAGCCGCGAGGCCGAACGCCTGCGCCTGAGCACCCAGGCCGCCTCGCGGCTCCGGCAGCCCGGCGACCACCTCCTCCTGATGCTGCACTACCCGCCCGCGAGTCCCCCCTACCCGCCGAACGCGCTGACCCCTGTCATTGAGGCCGCGCGCCCCGACCTCATGGTGTACGGGCACCTGCACGGCGTCAATCCCGAGCGGGCACTGCGGCACGTGAACGGGGTTCCCGCTTTTCTCGTCGCGGCGGACGGGTTGAAGTTCCGGCCGAAGCTGCTGCTGGACACCGGGGAGGGGTGAGGGTCCCGTCATCCCCAGTTCTCCTATCGGATTATCTTATTGAGAAGCATTCCTATTAAGGATAGGATGGGCAGATGTCCTCCCCCCTCCCCCCGCAGGCTACACCCACGCCTGCCCCGCCGCACGACCACACCTTCGTCCTCCAGAAGGTCCAGCCCGCACTGCTCGGCCTGATGGACGGCAGCGTGAGTACCCTGGCACCGATCTTCGCCGCCGCGGGCTTAACCGGAAAACCCATCGACGCCTTTTTCGTGGGCCTGGCGGCCAGTCTGGGCGCGGGCATCAGCATGGGGCTGGCGGAGGCGCTCTCCGACGACGGCAAGGTGAGCGGGCGCGGCACTCCGGTGGTGCGGGGGGTCATCACGGGCTTTGCCACCATCCTCGGCGGGATGCTGCATACCCTGCCCTTCCTGCTGCCCGACCTCCGCACGGCCCTCACGTTGGCCTACGTGGTCGTGCTCGCCGAGCTGGTCGTGATTGCCCTGATCCGCTGGAAATACATGCGGAGCCCGCTGGGGCAGACCATCTTCCAAGTCATCGTGGGCGGCGCGGTGGTGTTCGGCGTCGGCGTGTGGCTGGGCCGCCTCGGCGCGGGGGGGTAACGGGGCACCACATGGCGCCTAGGCCACCCGGCTGACGCGAGGGGCAGAACCTGCACCCCAGACTGAGCCCATGTCCCCGCCGCTGCGAACGACCCTCCACGCCGTCATCGCCCACCCGGACGGCCAGCGGGTGGCGGCGGTGAGTGGAATGCTGCCCAGCGCGGTGGTCACGGAAAACACTTTCGTGGGCAGCGGGATTTCAGGTGCCTTCCCGGCCCTGGCCCCCTGGCTGGCCCCGCTGCGGCGGCTCGGGTTCGCGCGGCTGCCGACGGAGCCGGACGGCACCCTGGTCCGCGAGTCCATCTGGCAGCTTGACCCCGTGACGGACGTGAGCGGCGTGGAGTGGGCGACGCCGGACGCCCTCCCGGAGCACCAGCAATTCTGGGCCGAGTCCGCCCTCACCCCCATTCCGGACCTGCGGCCAGAGTTCGCGCGGCCGGGCTGGGCGGCCGGGGCACTGGCGTGGCTGGACGGGGAATTGCGCGAGCAGGGCCTCACGCGGCGGGGCTGGCCCGACCCCCTCAAGCACTGGGGGATCAGCGCCCTGTGGCGCGTTCCGCTGGTGGAGGGCGGTCCCCTCTACCTGAAAGCCGTCCCCGCCTTCTTCGCGCGGGAGGTGCCCGTCACCTGCCTGCTGTCGCGCGAGATTCCGGGCGCGGCCCCACCCGTCCTGGCCGCCGACACGGGGCGGAACCTGCTGCTCCTCGCCCACGCGGGAGATGTGCCGGACGAGGCGGAGAATGGCGTGACCCTCGCCGCCCACCTCGCCTGGGTGCAGCGGGCGAGTCTCCCTCTGCTGCCCGAATTCCGCGCCCTGGGACTGCCCGACCACGGCCCCGAGTGGGTGACCTCCCTCCTCCCCGAGCTGCTGCGGGACGAGCACTTCATGGTGGGGGAGGCGGAAGGGCTGACCCCGGACGAGGCGGCCAAACTCCGGGCGCTGGAGCCGCGCGTGCGGGAGGCCTGCGCCCGGCTCGCCGCGTCCCCCCTGCCCCGGGTGGCCGGGCACGGCGACCTCCACCGCTGGAACACCGTGCGGGATGGGGAGGGGCAGTGGACGCTCTTGGACTGGTCGGACGCAAGCGTGACCCATCCCTTCCTCGACGCGGACCCCGCTTATCTCGCGCCCGAGGATGCCGGGGCCGACACGCTGGAGGCCGTCGAGAACGCCTATCTGTCGGCCTGGACGGACCTTCTCCCCCTCCCCGAGTTGCGCGCGTTGCTGCGGGAGGCGCGGCTGGTGGGCGAGGTGTACCGGGCGCTGGGGTACACGCACGCGATCAATCTCCACCTGGAGGACCGGGCTGGGTGGCGCGCCGCGCACCTGGAACACCTGCGCGGCCTGCTCTTGCGTGCTGCGGAGCCCGCCTTGCCGCTATCCTGAGGAGCGGAGGCGAGGTTTGCAGGACCCGGACAAGGTACAGGACCGTTTGGTGGCGGACCGCAAGGTGCGCGCCGTCGCGCAGGCGGGGAGCTACGGCACCGACGAGGCCTGGGCGGGCAGCGTGCCGACCCTGGTGGCCTTCGAGCGCGGCCTGCTCTCGCCGCAGACCGAGGCGCGGGCGGGCGTCACCGTGCAGCGCTACCCCTACGAGAAGCTGGAGGCGTGGCGGGACTGGGACGTGGCGCGCGAGGAGGCCCCCGTCGCCCTGCTTGCCACCAGCCGCGTCGTGTACGACCCCACCGGGCACTACGGCCGCATCCAGCGCACCCTCTGGAACCTGAACGAGGAGCGGCTGGCCGCCCACCGCGAGGACCTGCTGGGCCAGGCCGCCGCCCGCCTGGATACCGCGCGGCGCACGTACACCGGCCCCGGGCACGGCGCCCAGGAGCAATTGCTCGCGCTCGCCGAGGCGCGGGAGGTTGCCGTGAGCCTGCTGTACCCCGCCCTGCTCACCCACATCCACGGCTGGCCCGAGTTCGAGATTCGTCTGCCCCACGCCTGGCGGGCGGCGGCCGGGCTGCGCTTTCCCAAGGCCGTGTACCGCCTGGACAACCTCTACGGCTTCGGCGGCGAGGACGAGGCCCGCCGGGTGCTGCTCGCCACCCGCGGCCTGGGCCTGGTCGAGCAGGAGAAACGCGCCCGCGCCGCCTTCCAGTCCGGGTACTACGACGGTGCCGTCCGCTACCTGCGCGACGAGACCGCCCGCACCCACCGGGCCGATCTGGAGCGCTGGACCTACCTCAGCAGCGCCCGGCGGGACAAGCTGGGCACGCTGCTGGGCGTGACCCGCAGCCCCCTGGGGCCCGCCGCGCTCGCCCTGGCCGGTGAGTTGCTGACGGAAGCGCGGGAGGGGCGTTGAGAACACAAAAACCCCGGCTGGGCCGGGGTCTTTCCTGGTGGGCGGTGAGGGATTTGAACCCCCGACCCTACGCTTGTAAGGCGTACGCTCTACCGCTGAGCTAACCGCCCCTGCTCCCTGCCGCTTCCGGCAGCCCGCCCATGCTAGACGGGAGGGAGCACCGGGTCAAGCCGGGGCATCGGGCGGGAACTGCACCCCACCAAGCCGCAGGTTCAGGTCGGCGGCGAGCGAGAGCAGGCGGCCATCACTGCCCGCGGGTCCGGTGAGCAGCACGCCGGTCGGGGTGCCGTCGTGCAAGCCGGTCGGCACGGTCACGCTGGGATACCCGGCCTTCGCGCCCACCGCGTAGCCGTGCAGCCCGGGCCACAGCAGCGCGTCCAACCCCAGGGCGAAGAGGGGATCGAGGCCGCGCGTCCGGGTCTGGTCGAGGTCGCGGGCGCGGGCCTCGCGATAGGCGCGCTCGCTCAGGTCGCCGCGGGTGCCCTGGGCGGCGTACAGCAACGTCTGCCCGTAGCGCTGGAGCCGTTCGGGGTTGGTATCGTTCGCCTCGATGACCTCGGCCAGGCTGCGGGGGCCATCCCGCACTCCGGCCAGATAGGCGTTCAGGTCGTGCTTGAACTCGTACACGAGGACTTCCAGCCGCCAGCCGCTCAGCTCAGGGGCGCTTTCCAGCGTCACGTCCTGGAGGGTGGCCCCGGCCTCGATCAGCACGGCCTCGGCGCGGGAGAGGGAGGCGCGTTCAGCCTCGTCCACCGGGCTGCCGGGCGGGTCTCGCAGCACGCCGATCACGCTGCCCTCCAGCGCCCCGGCCTGCAGCGTCAGGTCGGGGACGGGGATGAGGCGGCTCGCCGCGTCCGTGTCGTCGGGTCCGGCCATCACGCCCAGGAGCAGCGCGGCGTCGCGCACCGAGCGGGTGATCGGCCCGGCAGTGTCCTGGCTGTGGCTGATGGGCACCACGCCCGTGCGGGGAATCAGGCCGACCGTGGGCTTCAGGCCGATCACGCCGCTCTGCTGCGCCGGGCTGAGGATGCTCCCGCTTGTCTCGGTGCCGATAGCGGCCACGCACATTCGGGCGGCGACGGCCACGCCGCTCCCACTGGAGGAGCCTCCGGTATCCAGCCCCTCGCCCCAGGGGTTCACCGTCTGGCCGCCCGCCCCGGAGTAGCCGTTGGGCATCCCCAGCGTCATGAAGTTGGCCCACTCGGTCAGGTTGGCCTTGCCCAGGATGACGGCCCCGGCGGCCCGCAGCCGGGCGACGAGGGGCGCGTCCCGCTCGGGCACGTGCCGGGTCATCAGCAGGCTCCCAGCGGTGGTCGGCAACGCCGCCACGTCGATGTTGTCCTTGATCAGGATGGGCAGGCCGTGCAGGTGCCCGCGCCGCTCGGCGGGCAGGGCGTCGAGGCGTTCGGCGTCGGCCTCCGCCGACTCGTTCACGGTGATGACGGCCCGCAGCCGGGGGTTGAGGGCACGCAGGCGCGCGAGGTATGCCCGCGTCACCTCCTGGGCGGTCAGGTCGCCCCGGCGGGTGGCGGCGCTCAGCGAGGCGGCGTCGAGGTCGAGGATGGGATCGGGAGTGGCGATGGGCACCGCCCGAGTCTATTCCCCGGCGTGTGTCCCTCGTCTACCCACCCCCCGCGCGTCCCGGACGCCGTGCGCTAGCCTGCCGGGATGAACGGGCAGCCGAGCGTGCAGGCGCAGGAGCAGGCCACGGGGGGGCACCTCACCGTCGCCTTTCAGGGCAATTCCGGGGCCTACGGCGAGATCGCCGCGCTGCACGCGCTGAGCAGCGCGGGGGTGCCCCACGCGGGCGTCACCACCCGCGGCTACCCCACCTTCCACGAGGTCGCGCGGGCGGTCGAGCAGGGCGAGGCCGACTACGGCGCCCTGCCCGTCGAGAACAGCCTGATGGGCGCGATCCACCAATCCATCGACCTGCTCAGCGAGACCGAGCTGCACGTGATCGGTGAGGTCGTGGTGCGCGTCAGCCACTGCCTGATGGCCCTGCCCGGCGTGCGGCTTGAGGACGTGCGGCGGGTGGTGAGCCAGCAACCCGCGCTCGACCAATGCACCGGGCTCATCCGCAAGTATGGTCTCCAGCCCGTCGCCGCCCACGACACAGCGGGCAGCGCCAAGGACCTCGCCGCGCGGGGAGCCCGGGACGAGGCCGTGATCGCCTCCGCCCGCGCCGCGGAGCTGTACGGCCTGGACATCCTGGCCCGCGAGATCGAGGACGAGCCCTTCAACTACACCCGCTTTATGCTCCTCTCGCGCCATGAGCCCGTGCCCTCGGACGTGCCGCACAAGATCAGCCTCGTCTTCGCCGTGCGCCACACGCCCGGTTTCCTGGTCGAGACGCTCAGTGAGCTGCGCGGCCTGAACCTTTCGCGCATCGAGTCGCGCCCCCGCCGCGACCGCGCCTGGAGCTACCTGATCTACGTGGATATCGAGGGTCACCCCCAGGACCCCCAGGTCGCCCAGGCCCTCGCCGGAGTGCTGAGAAAGGCGAGCTACGCGAAGATTATCGGGAGTTACCCGAGGGCACTGGAGACGGTGGGATAGGAACGGAAGAGGCGGGAGCCGCAAAAGCTCTCGCCCCCTTCAAAAGACGCTTAACTGGAGATGGTCGCCGTGTCCCGCGCCGCGCCCCAGCCGAAGTAGGCGGCGATCAGGGCGGTGCCCGCGTGCAGCCAGATGTCGTTGCCGTGCAGCGGGGCAAGCCCGAACAGGGTGTTCAGGCCGGGGATCAGGCCCATGATGGCGAGGATGGCGTAAAGGATCGCCAGGCCACGGGAAAAACTGACGGCCGCGCCGAAGGAGCCCGCGCTCGCCAGCCCCCAGGCCCCGATGGCAAGGTGAACGATGTTGTGCATCAGGTTGACGGGGAACAGCCCGAGCAGGTTGCCGTGGAAGGCCCCGACAGCGACGTGGGGGCCTGTCGGGGCCGAGAGCAGGGCGGGGACGAACCCCAGAATGCCGACGAGCAGGTAGATGATGCCTGCGACCCGTGCAAAAGTCCGTACCATACGACCCTCCTGTACCCGGAACGGGCGGGGACGTGAGTGGTTTTCCGTCCTCCACGTCACTGCCTGCATTCATGCACGCTGGGGGCTCCATTCCCTCACAGCTCGCCACAGCCTTCCTTTACCTACCGGGGGCCTGGGGCAGAGTTGCGAGAGGTAGCGGCGGACTCTGCCCCTACAACACCTCCACCGCCAATGCCCGCACCACCAGGGCCTCCTGACGGAACTCCCGGCGCAGAGTCTCGCGGTACCCGGCCCACCAGTCGCGGTCCAGTTCCTCCACCATGACCTCGTAGACCACCACGTCGTCGCGCACCGTCTGGTCGCCGTCCTTCCACAGGCCAGCGGCGGGGGCGCGGACGTGGGCGGTCAGGCCGCCGAAGCGTTCGGTGAGGGTCCGGCGGATCGGGGCATACCTGACCTGCTCGAAGGGTTGACCCGCGTTGTCGTAGAGGGGAAGGAGGAGTTGGACGAGGTGCATAGTTGCGGCCATTGTTCCTTCTTCACCGCTCCTTGTCTGCCTTTCCCCACCTTCGGCCCGCCCCGGCTCACGCTATCCTTGGGAAGTCGTGCCCCCTGGCACGGCCATCCAGAGCGCCCGAGGGAATTTCCTGCCCAAGGACGGCGCGGCAACCGGCCCCCATCACGGCAGCGGTGCCCATCCGGGAAAGCTCCTGCCTCATGCGGCCAACGATGGCGCGGCGGGAGACGATGGCCCAGAGGCGGCGCAAGAGCGCATTCGAGGTTTCACGGGCGGCGAGATGTAGAGGCGCGGCCCGTTTTCCCACCGGGGGGATTGCATGGCGGCAGACACACAGGACATTCGCGCCCACGCGCGGGAACGGATTCTGATCCTCGACGGAGCCTGGGGCACCATGCTCCAGCGGGCCGGGCTGACGGAAGGCGACTTCCGCTGGGACGGCGCCGACCCTCTGCGGATGTACCGGGGCAACTTCGACCTGCTGCAACTCACGCGCCCCGACGTGATCCGGGATGTCCACCGCGCCTACTTCGAGTCCGGGGCGGATATCGCCAGCACGAACACCTTCAATTCAACCGCGATTTCACAGGCGGACTACGGCACCAAACATCTCGTTCGCGCGATGAATGAGGCGGGGGCGCGGCTGGCCCGCGAGGTCGCCGACGAGTTCGAGGCCCGCGACGGTCGGCCCCGCTGGGTCGCCGGGTCGGTCGGTCCGACGAACCGCACGGCCACCCTCTCCCCCGATGTGGAGCGGCCCGACTTCCGCAACGTGACCTTCGACGATCTGGTCGCCGCCTATGTGGAGCAGGTCGAGGGGCTGATCGTGGGAGGCGCCGACCTTATCCTGATCGAGACGGTGTTCGACACGCTGAACGCGAAGGCGGCCCTCTTCGCCTGTGAGGAAGCGTTTGCCCGGGCCGGGAAGACGCTCCCCATCATGCTCTCGGGCACGATCACGGACGCCTCCGGGCGCACGCTGAGCGGGCAGACGCCGGAAGCGTTCGTGGTGAGCACCGAGCACGCCAACCTCTTCAGCGTCGGGCTGAACTGCGCGCTCGGCGCCGACCTCCTGCGGCCCCACCTGCGCGCGATTGCGGCGAATACGGAGACGCTGGTCAGCGTCCACCCCAACGCGGGCCTCCCCAACGCGTTCGGCGAGTACGACGAGACGCCGGAGCATACGGCCTCCGTCCTGCGCTCCTTCGCCGAGGAGGGGCTGGTCAACATCGTGGGGGGCTGCTGCGGCACCACACCCGAGCACATCCGGGCGATTGCGGACGCGGTGGCGGGCCTTTCCCCGCGCGTCGCCCCAAAGCTGCCCCCCTACCTCCGCCTGAGCGGTCTGGAAGCCTTCACCGTCACCCCGGAAACCAACTTCGTGAACGTGGGCGAGCGGACGAACGTGACGGGCAGCCCGAAGTTCGCCAAGGCGATCCTGGCGGGCGACTTTGACGCGGGCCTGAAGATCGCGCGGCAGCAGGTGCAGAACGGCGCCCAGCTCGTGGACGTGAACTTCGACGAGGGGATGCTCGACGGCGAGGCGGCGATGGTCCGCTTCCTCAACCTGCTCGCGGGCGAGCCGGACATCTCGCGCGTGCCGCTGATGCTCGATTCCTCCAGGTGGGAGATTCTGGAGGCGGGCCTCAAGCGGGTGCAAGGCAAGGCAGTCGTGAACTCCATCAGCCTCAAGGATGGCGAGGAGAAGTTTCTGGAGCGGGCAAGGCTCCTGCGGCGGTATGGGGCAGCGGCGGTCGTCATGGCCTTCGACGAGGGGGGGCAGGCGGACAATCTGGAGCGCCGCATTGACATCTGCTCGCGCGCCTACCGGCTGCTGACCGAACAGGCCGCCTTCCCCCCGCAGGACATCATTTTCGACCCTAACGTGCTGACGGTGGCGACGGGCATCGAGGAGCACGACCGCTACGCGCTGGACTTCATCGAGGCGACGCGCTGGATCAAGGGGAACCTGCCGGGCGCTCTCGTCTCGGGCGGCATCTCCAACGTGTCCTTCGCCTTCCGGGGCAACAACCATGTTCGCGAGGCGATGCACGCCGTCTTCCTGTACCACGCGATCCGCGCCGGGCTCGACATGGGCATCGTGAATGCGGGGATGCTCGCCGTGTACGAGGACATCGAGCCCGAATTGCGTGACGCGGTCGAGGACGTGATCCTGGCCCGCCACCCGGAGGCCACCGAACGCCTGATCCAACTCGCCGAGAGCTACAAGGACGTGAAACGCGAGGCGACCGCCCAGAGCGCGTGGCGGGAGCAGCCCGTCGGAGAACGCCTGAAGCACGCGCTCGTCTCCGGGATCACCGATCACGTGGTCGAGGACGCGGAGGAGGCCTATCAGCTCCTCGGCTCCCCCCTCGCCGTGATCGAGGGGCCGCTGATGGATGGCATGAACGTGGTCGGGGACCTGTTCGGCGCCGGGAAGATGTTCCTGCCGCAGGTGGTCAAGTCTGCCCGGGTGATGAAACGTGCGGTGGCCCACCTCACCCCGTACCTCGAAGCGCAGCAGACCGGGCAGGGCGGTAAGGGCAAGGTCCTCCTCGCTACCGTGAAGGGCGACGTTCACGACATCGGCAAGAACATCGTGGGTGTGGTGCTCGCCTGCAACGGCTACCAGGTGACCGACCTGGGCGTGATGGTGCCGACCGAGAAGATTCTGGACACGGCACACGAGTTAGGGGTGGACGTGATCGGTCTCTCGGGCCTGATCACCCCCAGCCTCGACGAGATGGTGACCGTGGCGCGCGAGATGACGCGGCGGGGCCTGGACACCCCGCTCCTGATCGGCGGCGCGACGACCAGCCGGGCGCACACGGCGGTCAAGATCGACCCGGCCTATGAGGGCACGGTGGTCCATGTGGCCGATGCCAGCCGCGCGGTCGGCGTGGTGGGCGACCTCCTCTCCCAGCCGGAGGCCCTGCGGGAGCGGGTACGGGACGAGTATGAGGTCCTCCGGGAGCGGCACGGCGAGCGGAAGGTGCGGCTGGTTTCCCTTTCGGAAGCCCGCGCCCGTGCCCCCCGCCTCTCACCCGCCCGGCCACCTGCTCCCCGTGAACCCGGACGCCAGATCATCGAGCAGCCCATCGCCGAACTGCTGGACTACATCGACTGGACGCCCTTTTTCATCGCCTGGGAGATGAAGGGCATCTATCCAAACATCCTGACCGACCCCCTGCGCGGGGCGGAGGCGCGGCAACTCTTTGACGACGCCCAGGCCCTGCTCCGCCGTATCGTGGACGAGGGCTTGCTGAGGGCGCGCGGGGTGATCGGCCTGTGGCCCGCGCACCGGGAGGGCGACGACATCGTGGTGGGGACGGAGGACCACGCGGACACCCTCGACCATCAGACGCACGAACTGGCGGCCGGGCGGGCGCACCTCTCCCCCATTGCCCGCCTCCACACTCTCCGTCAGCAGCGCGACCAGGCAACACCGAACACGGCCCTCGCCGACTTCGTGGGCTTAAAGGGAGATCACGTCGGCGCCTTCGCGGTCGCCATCCACGGAGCGGAGGAGTTGGCGCGCGAGTTCGAGCGGCAGCACGACGATTACAACGCAATCCTCGTCAAAGCAGTGGCTGACCGGCTGGCGGAGGCCTTCGCCGAGAAGCTGCACCGGGACGTTCGCGTGCGCCACTGGGGCTACGCGGAGGGCGAGACGCTGGGCAACGAGGACCTGATCAGGGAGCGGTACGCGGGCATCCGCCCTGCGCCGGGCTACCCCGCCCAGCCCGACCACACCGAGAAACGGACCCTCTTCGGGCTGCTGGATGCCGGGGAGATCGGCCTCTCACTCACCGAGTCGTGCGCGATGTTCCCCGCCGCCGCCGTCTCCGGCCTGTACTTCGCGCACCCCGAGGCGCACTACTTCGCGGTGGGCCGGATCGGGCGTGACCAGGTGGAGGATTACGCGGAGCGCAAGGGCTGGACCGCCGAGGAGGCCGAACGCTGGCTGGGGCCGGTCCTGGCCTACGATCCGGCGAAGCTCCCGCCCCCACAACCCACTGCCCACAGCCCACAACCCGCCGTGGGGGGCGGCCAGTGACCTCTACCCCGAAGACCCGCGTCTCCATCGAACTCGTGCCCCGCAGCCGCAGCGGACTGCGCGCCGAACTGGAGGTCGTGGCGAAGCACCTCCCCGGCATCGACACGGTGAACGTGCCCGACCTGACGCGCTTTTCGACCCGGTCATGGGTGGGCTGCTCCTTCGCGCGGCCCCGCTACCGGGCGATTCCGCATGTACGCGCCGTGGACCTCAACCCGGTCGAGCCCCTGCCGATGGCGGAGACGCTGGAAGCCGCGGGCATTGACGAGGTGCTCGTCATCACCGGGGACGCCCCCGCCGACATGAGCGCGAGGGTCTACGACGTGGACGCCGTACGGGCCATCCGGCGCTTTCGCCGCGAGTTGCCACACCTGCGGGTCTACGCGGGCCTGGACCCCTACCGCCAGAGCTTCGCGCGCGAGCGCGACTACCTGGAGCGCAAGCTGGACGCCGGAGCCTGCGGCTTTTTCACCCAGCCCTTCTTCGACCTGCGACTGATGGACGCCTTCGCCGACCTGATTCCCGAGGGTGTCGAGGTCTGGTGGGGCGCGACCACGGTCACGAACGACGCGACCCTGAACTACTGGCGGGCGCGCAACCACGCCGTCTTTCCGCGCTCCTTCCAGCCGACGCTGGAGTGGAACCGTGACTTCGCCGCGCGGACGCTCGCCTTCGCGCGGGAGCGGGGTCACCACGCCTACTTCATGCCGGTGCGGGCGGACGTGCGGGCGTACCTGGAGGGAATTGTTTAGGAGCGGTCAGAGGTCAGCGGTCGGAAAAAGAAAGCCCCAGCCTAAGCTGGAGCCTGTGGCATCCCTTTCTGACGCCTGACCGCTTAGCTGTTGTCCACCACCAGCGTGAAGCTCTTCGTCGCCTTGCCGTTCGCGGGCACGTCCACACGCAGCTCGGCCTGCGCCTGGTTCTGCCGGGCAGGTGCGGCGTCGATGATGATGCGGCGGCCCCCCACCGTCTCGGTCACGTCGGCGCGGACGGCGCGATCCTTGCCGTTCTCGAAGGTGTAGGTGACCTTATAGGTGCTCCGCACGACGTTGCCCTGCGCGTTCTTCTCGCTGCTCACCGTCTGCACCGTGCGGGTGTAGCGGACATCCGGGTCACTGCCCAGGGTGAACTCGATCTCGGCGCCCTTGGCTGTCTCGGGGATGGTCGTCTGCCCGGCGATGCGGCCCTCCTCGCGCACGGTGATGCTGCCGCCAGGCAGACGCTGGTCGGCCTTCAGGCGGTAGAAGCGGCTGAGGGTGCCGGACGTGTTCTGCGGGGTGAAGTAGGTGTTCAGCCCCGCGTAGCGCTCGAAGCTGGTCAGTTTCGGCGTCAGGAAGGGCAGGGTGACCACGCTGTTCGCGGGCAGGGTGAAGGGGGTGGAGAGGGCGTAGCGATACAGGCCGCGCAGTTCGCCCTGGGAGTTGATCCTGGGGGCAGCGGTGTCAGCCGCAGTGGAGAAGGCTCGGTTCTCCGCGGCCGCGGGCATGGGCACGGGCGCCCCCCCCTGCACCTCCACGTCCCCGGCGTACAGTTCCGTCGTCTTCACGTCGTAGGCGAGGTCGGTGCCGTTGCGAATATCCGCCAGGGCCGAGAGCTGTGCCCCGCCCGTCCCGGCCTTCAGCGTGTAGCGCGGCGCCCACGTCACGGCGCGCGTGAGGTACGACAGGGTGCCGGTGCCCGCCTGCGGCAGCGTAAAGGTCAGCGTCTGAGCGGGCGTCAGGGGGTTGAGGGGAGGCGGCACGTCGAAGCTCAGGTCCTCGTACCGGGCGTTGAGGTAACGGCCCTGCGCGTCCTTCACCAGGAGGTCGCGGGCACGGATCAGGGTGACGGGCTGCGGCGCCTCGTCCCCCCGTTTCAGGTACACCGTCTTGCCCTCCAGCGAGGCGAGCCAGTTCGCCTCCTGCCGCTGCACCGCGCTCGTGAAGTTCAACCCCTCCAGGTCGAGCGTGCCGGGGATCAACCCCGCCCAGGCCGCCTCGGGGAGAGAGACGGACAGGGTCGTGCCGCTCGCCCGCACGGGCTCCCGCACTTCGGTGAAGCTGGGGTAGATGCGAAGGTCCGCCGCCGAGGCCGTGCCGAGCAGCAGGGCTGCCGCCGTCATGAGAGTCCGTTTCACAGCTGCATCCTGCCCCGAGCCGAATTGTGACGTGTGAGAGGTTTGGTCAGAAACGCGACAGCTTCGGGACCACAAAAAAGACCCCCGCACGGGGCGAGGGTCTCAGACGGCTGATTGCTTACAAAATGTCGTCGCGGATGCAGGCCTTGAAGTGGCCGGGCGCGACCTCGCGCAGCTCGGGCACGATGCGGGCGCAGTCGTCCACCGCGTAGCGGCAGCGGGTGCGGAACACGCAGCCCGAGGGCGGGTTGATCGGGCTGGGAATGTCGCCCTCCAGGATGATGCGCTGGCGCTTCACCGTGGGGTCGGGCACGGGCGCGGCGGAGAGCAGCGCTTCCGTGTAGGGGTGCTTGGGGTTGTTGTTCAGCTCGCGGCTGGAGGCGATCTCCATCACGCGGCCCAGGTACATCACGATGATGCGGTCGCAGATGTACTCGACCACCGCGAGGTCGTGCGCGATGAACAGCACCGTCAGGCCCAGCTCCTCCTGGAGGTCCTGAAGGAGGTTCACGACCTGCGCCTGGATGGACACGTCGAGCGCCGAGACCGGCTCGTCCGCCACGATGAAGGAGGGGTCCACCGCGAGCGCGCGGGCGATCCCGATACGCTGGCGCTGCCCGCCCGAGAACTCGTGGGGGTAGCGGCGCATGTGCTCGGGGCGCAGACCGACCTTCTGGAGCAGCTCGGCGATGCGGTCCACCCGCTGCCTGCCCGGATTCAGGTTGTGGATCTGCATCGCCTCGCCAATGATGTCCGACACCGTCATGCGCGGGTTGAGGCTGGCGAAGGGGTCCTGGAAGATAATCTGCATCTCCCGGCGGTAGTCGCGCATCTGCCCCTTGGAGAGCTTGGTGATGTCCGTGCCGTTGAAGATGACCTGCCCGCCCGTCGGCTCAATCAGGCGCAGGATCGCGCGGCCCGCCGTGGTCTTGCCCGAGCCCGACTCGCCCACCAGGCCGACGACCTCGCCGCGGCCCAGCTTGAAGGACACGTCGTTCACGGCCTTCACGTTCCCGACCACACGCGAGAGCAACCCGCCGCGAATGGGGAAGTACTTCTCCAGGTTGTTCACTTCCAGCAGCGTCTCGCCGGTGGGGGGACCCTCACGCCTGCCTGTGGTGACGTGGGGAACGGCAGTCGCAATCGTGGTGCTGCTCGTCATGCGCTCACCTCCTGCTGGACCTGCTCGAACTCGTGCCAGCGGATGCAGCGCGCGGTGTGCCCGTTCCCCGTGTCGAAGAGGGGCGGCACCGCCTCACGGCAGGCCTCGACCGCGAACTTGCATCTGGGCTCGAAGGGGCAGCCGGGCGGCAGGTTCAGCGGGTTGGGCACGTTGCCGGGAATGGCTTCCAGGCGGCTCTTGGGCTGGCCGGGTTCGTGAATGTGCACGCCCGGCCGGGGAATGGAGTTCAGCAGCCCCATCGTGTAGGGGTGGCGCGGCGCCTTGAAGATCTCCACCACGTCACCTTCCTCGACCACACGCCCGCCGTACATCACGACCACCCGGTCGGCCATCTCGGCGACCACGCCCAGGTTGTGGGTGATGAACATGATGCTCATGCCGATATCGCGCTGAAGCTTTCGCATCAGGTCCAGAATCTGCGCCTGGATCGTCACGTCGAGCGCGGTGGTCGGCTCGTCGGCGATCAGAAGGGCCGGGTTGCACGAGAGGGCCATGGCGATCATCACGCGCTGGCGCATCCCGCCGGACATCTGGTGTGGGTACTCGTTCACACGCTTTTCCGGGGCTGGGATGCCCACGAAGCGCAGCATGTCGGTCGCCACGCCCATCGCGTCACGCCGGTTCTTACCCTGGTGGAGCATGACCGCCTCGGCGATCTGGTCCCCCACGGTGTACACCGGGTTCAGACTGGTCATGGGCTCCTGGAAGATCATCGAGATGTCGTTGCCGCGAATCTTCCGCATCTCGGACTCGGACATCTTCACGATGTCCCGCTGGACCCCGTCCTTGCCGGTGAAGAGGATTTCACCACCCTCAATGCGGCCCGGGGGCACGGGGATCAGGCGCATGATGCTCAGGCTGGTCACGCTCTTGCCCGAGCCGGACTCGCCCACCACCGCCAGCGTCTCGCCCTTGTTGATGTGGAAGGTCACCCCGTCCACGCTCTTCACCACACCGTCGTCGGTGTTGAAGTACGTCCTCAGGCCGTTCACGGCCAGCAACACTTCACCCTGATGGGTCATCTTTCCTCCAGCCTTGGCTGCGTCACTTTGCGGAACATGCACATCATCATACAGTCAGCCCTGAGCCTCGCGTGTAGGTGCGGCGCTCATCGGCGCTTGCGCGGGTCGAAGGCGTCCCGCAGGCCGTCCCCGAGAAGCTGGTAGCACATCACGGTCAACACGATGAAGAAGCCGGGAATCAGCACCCAGGGCCGCTGGGTGATGGAGGCGAAGCCGCCCTCCTGCGCCTTGTTCAGCAGGCTGCCCCAAGAGGCATAGGGTTCCACCGCGCCGATGCCCAGGAAGCTCAAGCCGGACTCCAGCAGGATTGTGGCCGGGATGGAGAGGCTCAGGCCCACGATCAGGTAGGTGGTCATCGACGGCAGCATGTGCCGCCACATGATGCGGCTGTTGGACGCCCCCAGCGAGGTCGCGGCGGCCACGTAGTCCTGCTCGCGCACACTGAGCAGTTGGCCGCGCACCACGCGCGCCAGGCCGCCCCAACTGATGAAGGCCAGGATGCCCAAGATGATGTACAGCGCCAGGATCGGGTTGACGTTCTGCGGGAAGATGGAGCGCAGCAGGATCACCAGGAAGAGGTACGGGATCGCGGCAATCACCTCGATGAGACGTTGGATGATGTTGTCGACCCAGCCACCGAAATAGGCCGACATGGCCCCCATCAACATGCCGATCAGGGTCGAGAGCAGCACCGAGGCCACCCCGATGGTCAGCGAGATCTGCGAGGCGTACAGCGTCCGGCTGAACAAGTCGCGGCCCAGCGAGTCCCCGCCGAACAGGTACACGTTGCAAGTCTCGTTTCCGGTGCCGAACAGGTGCAGGTTACTGGGAATGATGCCCAGGATGCGGTAGCTGTCGCCCCGCACTCCGAAGTAGATCGGGCAACGCTCCTTGGTCGGCCGGTACTCGTTGACGAAGGTATCCGGGTTGAGCTGCTGCGAGTAGTTGTAGACGAAGGGGCGCGTGAAGCCGTTCTCGGTGCGGATATGCACGGGTGTCGGCGGGTGATAGGGCGTGAGGTTGGTGGTGCTGTACTCGGACAGCCCAGCTGGAGCGAGAAAACCAGCGAACAGCGCCATCAGGTACAGCAGGATCAGCAGAAAGCCGCCGAATTTCGCCAGCGAGTTCTTGCGGAACTGGTTGAGCGCCACCGAGAACTGCGACTGGGACCGGCGAGCAGCCGGGGCGGGAGTGGACGTGGCGGGAACGCTCATGCCTGTTCCTCCATCTGCAAAAAGTGAGCACGTCGCATCAGGCGTACCGAATCCGGGGGTCGACGACGCTCAGCAGAATGTCGGCGAGGACGTTCCCGATGATCAGCAGGATAACCGAGAGCATGGTCACACCCGCAATCAGAAACAGGTCCTGCGAGGCGATGGCATCCAGCGTCATCGGGGTAATGCCAGGATACGCGAACACCACCTCGATAAAGCCCGCACCGCTGATCACGGCGGGCAACAGGCCACCGAGCCCCGCGATGATGGGCACCAGGGCGTTTCGCAACGTGTGCCGGTAGACCGCCGAGAACTCGGTGACGCCCTTGGACCGGGCCGTCCGCACGAAGTCGGCGTGCAGGAACTCCAGCATCTGGCCGCGAACAACGCGCGTCAGGCCCGCCGCGTCACTGATTGCCAGCACCAGGGCGGGGATGGCGACGTGCTTGGCGATGTCCAGGAACTTGCCCAGCGGGCTGAGCGAGAGGTAATTGTCGCTGGTCATGCCGTTGATGGGGATGTCCCAGCCTGTTGCATAGCGCAGTTGCAGCAACCCGAAAATCACCAGCAGCGCCAGGAAGAAGCTGGGAAAGCCCAGCAGAATGTACATGACGACATTAGTGACCTTATCCCCGAGCGAGTTTTGCCGGAGAGCCCCGTACACCCCCAGTGGAATGGCAATCAGGTAATACAGGATCAGGTAAGGCAGCACCAGGCACATGGAGTTGAGGATGCGCGGCCACGCCAGCGCCAGGACCGACTGCTGATAGGCGAAGGACTCACCGAAATCGCCCCGGAACATATTGGTCAGCCAGCGCCAGTACTGCACCGGCGTGGGCTGATCCAGCCCCAGGTTGCGCTGCAGCGCCGCGATGTGTTCGGGCGTGATGTTGGGATTGAGGCGGGCGGGCGTCAGAAAGTCGCCGGGAGCGAGCTGGATGATGAAAAAGATAAGGAGGCTGGACAGCAGCAGCGTTGGAATAGCGCTCAAGAAACGCCGGAGCAGAAAGGTGAGCAAGGCGGGTCTCCTCCCGGGGGCCAAGCAGCCGGGGCAGCCTCGTAGAGAAGCCGCCCCGAAAGAGAGCTGATATGCAGCTCCTGCCAGTTGGACGCTTACTTAATGTAGGTCGTCACGTGGGCGTAGGGACGCGAGCCGTTGTAGGCGTCCCACAGGTCACGGTCGTACTCACCGCCCAGACGGCTGTTGTAGGTGACGTGGTAGTTGGTGCCGACCAGGTAGATGAAGCCCTGGTTCAGCGCCTCGGCCTTGGACAGTTGCTCGCCGATCTTGCGGCGGGCATCGTCGTCCAGCGTCTGGTCACCCTGGAAGTACAGCTTGGTCATCAGGCTTTCCTGCGGGGTGAGGCACTTGCCGTTATCCGGCACGTTGAAGGCGTGCAGGTTGCCGCCGCAGGGCACCACATTGCTGCCGTAGGGCCAGATGTTGTCGCCGCCCGACAGGCCCAGCAGGATCGCGTCGAAGGGCCGGTTGGCACCCTTGGAGTTGAGCTGGTCGACAATGTTGTTGAAGTCGATGGGGGTGAAGTTGATCTTCACGCCGACCTTCTTGGCCTCGTCGGCGAAGATGCGGCCGAGCTGCTCGCGCACGGTGTTGCCCGCATTGGTGGACATGTTGAACTCCAGCACCTTGCCGGTCTTGTCCACCAGGTAGCCCTGGGCGTTCTTCTTGGTGAAGCCCATCTGAGCCAGCAGCTTGGAGGCCTGCGCCAGATTGTACGGGTACTTCGGCGTGCTGGCGTACTGGTAGTTCTTGAACACCGGGTACACGCCGGTGTAGACCTCGCTGCCCAGGCCGCCCAGCGCGAGCTGAATCATGCCCTGACGGTTGGCGATGTGGCTCATGGCCTGGCGGAAGCGCACGTCGCGGAAGATCTTCTGCTTGAAGGGATCGCCTGCCTTGTTCCAGTTGAAGACGATCCACTGGCTGGTCGAGTTGGGGCTGACGTTGGGCACCAGGGTAGCCTTGAGGTTGCCGCTGTCGATGGCGCGCTTGATCTGCGCGAGGTCGTCCGCCTTGCTGGCACCAAAAATGTCGATCTGCCCCGCGAGGTAGGCGGCCAGGCCCGCGTTGAGGTCCTTGAGCAGCCGGATGCTCATGGTGTCGAGGTACGGCAGAGGCTTGCCAGCGGCGTCCTTGTTCCACTCGCCGAAGTAGGGGTTCTTCTTCAGCACCGCGCGCTGCCCGGCCTGATAACTGCTCAGGACCCAGGGACCGGGGGACACGATGGCGCTAGGGTTGGTGCTGATACCCCACATGGCCTTGATGCCCTCGGCGCCCTTGCTCTTGTACACCGGGCCGAAGACATGGTCGGGCCACGGCGCGAACGACATGCGGCTGTAAGCGCTGGCGCTCACCTGCGGGAAGTCAAATTGCAGGGTGTTGTTGTCAATCTTCTTCAGCGTGATCGGCTTGCCGTTGATGAAGAAGTTGTCGTAGGAGTTGCTTCCGACCTTGTCGTCGGTGTGGATCTTGAAGGTCGTCACGAAGTCATCGGCGGTGATGGGCTGACCGTCGCTGAACTTCATGCCCTGACGCAGCTTGATGACAAAGCGCTTGCCGCCGTTGCTCACCGTCGGCATGGCGTCGGCCATGTGCGGGATGAACTTGTCGGTGGTGGGGTCCTGGGCAAAGAGGCCAGCCAGACCCGCACCATCGAGGCCCATTAGAGTGGGCAGGCTGTCCGCCTCGGAGCTGGTGAAGGGGTTGAGCGTCTTGTAGTCGCTCAGCGAGTAGATGCGGACCTCACCGCCGGTCTTGGCCTGCGAGGGGTTCGCAGCCATCCACTTGGCGGGCAGGACAAAGGGGGCGGCGGTGGCAGAACCAACCGTCAGGGCGAGCGCGACGAACAGGGCTTTTCTCATGGGGTGCCTCCTGAACTGAAGGGCGGAGTGCCGACAGGAACGACCTACGATCATCCGGGCTCCCGGCGGGTGCCAGGAGTCAGCCATACACAACGTTTTTAGGGTTCCAGCGCCGACACTATATGGATAGGCTTAGATCAGGTCAAGAGTGCAGCAGACGATCCGCATGGATAATCACACATCCCTCACACTTCATAGGGCACAATAGTTCGGCCTGCTCGGAGCCCAAAACCTCGCCAAAGCGCGGCCTGGACGGCTTCTTCATACATTCCTGGCTGGAAGGGACAGCCCCGCCGCCGAAAAAACCGTCTATATCGGCACGACCATCCTGTAAAACCATGCATTGTCGGGCAAATGCCCCAGGTGGACGGTTACTCTCAACTTCAACAAAACGAGCGCCGCCGTCTCCTATCCAGAGACGGCGGCACCACGAACAGAAGGGCTTAACGAGAGATGAAGCTGATCAGCAGCGCGAGCAGCATGAAGAATCCGCCCAACACGCTGGTGACACGGATCAGGCCGCCCTCCACGCCGCGCCCACCCAGCAGCGAGCCGCCAGACGCCATGCTGGCCGAGAGCCCGGCCTGCTTGGGCACCTGCAGCAGCACGAAGAACACGAGCCCCACGCAGACCAGGGCGAACAGGATGATGAACAGCGTCAGAATCATGGGTGACCTCTTGAGTTGGTGCCGGTGAGGGGACTCGAACCCCTACGGTTTCCCGCTCGATTTTGAGTCGAGTGCGTCTACCAATTCCGCCACACCGGCACATTTGCCCGGATTACGGGCCAGGCGGATGCTAGCGCGCCCGGGGTCCGGGGGTCAAACGGGGTGGGGGTCGGGCCGGGCGCCAATCCGCCCGCCCAGGTCACGCCGAAGCTGCGCGCCGGGAAAGTCCACCCGGCCAGCCAGGGCGTAGGCCCGGCCCAGTGCCCCGTTCAACGTGGGTGCGGTGGCGGTCACGGCCAGGACCCGGCCCCCGCTGCTTACAAGTTGCCCACCCTGCTCGGCGGTGCCCGCGTGGTAGATCACTTCACCCAGCCCAGGGTCGGGAAGACGCAGGGGGATGCCTTTCCGGGGCTCGCCGGGGTAGCCGGGCGCAGCCAGAATCACGACCGCGCTGGCCCCGTCCCGGAAGCGCACGCTGGTAGGGTCGAGGTGACCACGCGCCGCGTCGAGGGCGTGTCGGCCAAGGTCACTCTCCAGCAGCGGCAGCACCGCCTCGGCCTCGGGGTCGCCGAAGCGGGCGTTGAATTCGACGACTTTCGGCCCACTGGGCGTCAGCATCAGGCCCACGTACAGGACCCCCTTGAAGGGGTGACCCTCGGCCCGCATCCCGGCGAGGGTCGGTTCAATGATCCCGGCCCGGATACGTTCCGTGTCCGCTTCCGAAAGCGGGAAAGGGCAGATCACGCCCATGCCGCCCGTCATCGGGCCGGTGTCGCCCTCGAAGATCGTCTTGTGGTCCTGGCTGAGAGGGGTCAGTGCGTACCGGTCGCCGTCGGTCAGGGCCAGGACCGTGACCTCCTGCCCGGTCATGAATTCCTCCAGCACGGCCTGAGCGCCCTCCTGGCTGAAGATGTCGCGCAGGGCCGCCTCCGCCTCAGCGTGGGTTTGGGCGATGGTCACGCCCTTTCCAGCCCGCAGACCGGCGTCTTTCACCACAAGCGGGAGGGGTTGCGCGGCGGCGTGGGCGAGGGCCTCCTCCAAATCGTCAAAACTGCGGTGCGTGGCCGTCGGGATGCCGTGACGAAGCATGAAGGCCTTGCTCCAGGCCTTGTCCCCCTCCAGGCGGGCGGCGGCGCGGGTGGGGCCGAAGGCGGGCACGCCCCGCTCGCGGCAGGCGTCCACCAGCCCGGCGGCGAGGTAGGCTTCCGGCCCGACGATCACCACATCCACCCCCTCCCGCACAGCGAGGTCGGCGAGGGAGGCGGGGTCCTGGGGACTACCGAGCACACGCGCCTGGGCGGAGATGCCGGGGTTTCCGGGGGTACACAGAACCTCGTGACCCGCCCGGGCGCAGGCATCCACGATGGCGTGTTCGCGGCCCCCACCCCCCACCACGAGGACGCGCATCAGGCCTGCCCCCGGGCGGCGGCCCGCTGCCAGTAGCGCACCAGGCCCTGAACGCTCATCCAAGGGGGGCAGGCGAAATTGAAGCGGTCGGGGAGATCAGGACCCTCCCGCTCCAGGTCGTCCATCAGCGCCCCGGTGAAGTTCTCCGTGATCGCCTCCAGCCCCTCCCCGGCTTCCAGACCCTCGCGGACGCGGGCAGCGTCCTCCTCCATCGTGTCGAGCAGGCGGTCCCAGTGGGCGGCCTCCTGCGGATAGGCGCCGAAGTGCGCGAGGCGGAGGGTGCGCGCCTCTGCCGTGCGGAGGATGGCAATGCTCTCCCGCCAGGCGGTGAGGTTGATGTCGGGCGGCGGGGTGGGCGCGCGGGGGGTCTGGCGTATGTCGAGGCGAACGCCACCCACGTCCCCCACGCAGAGATCGTCGCCGACGAGGTAGGCGAGGTGGTGGACGGCGTGCCCGGGCGTGTAGAGCGGCAGCACCTCCATCCGGCCCAGGCGCAACGTCTCACCGCCCGAGAGCACCTTCAGCCGGTCCACGTCGATGGGCCGCATCTCGCCCCACAGCCTCCCCATCTGATCGCCGTAGATCTGCCCGGCGCTCGCCAGCAGCCGCTCGGGGCGCACGAGGTGCGCGGCGCCGCGCTCGTGGACATAGGCCCGTGCCCGGGGCACCCGCTCCAGGATGGTCCCCGCCGCCCCCGCGTGGTCGAGGTGGATATGCGTGAGGAGGAGATGCCGCACATCGGTGAGGGAGGCGCCCAGGTCGCCCAGCCCCGCCTCCAGCGCGCCCAGGGTGCTGCCCGGTCCCACGTCCACGAGGGCGAGGCCGTCACCCGTGTCGAGGACGTAGGCGGCGATCACGCCGGGCACGTCCTGAAAGTGGAGGTCGACGAGTTCGGGGCTGTTCACGCGTTTCCCGTCAGGCGGGCACCCGCGAGCAGGGCCGCCGCAACGTACTGCACCACCGCGAGCGCCCGGAGGGTCCCCACATTCGGCACCGACCGCAGCGGCCCCACGGAGAGCGCCAGGATCAGGGTCGCGCTGAGTACGATGAATGCCACCACCAGCCAGAGAGCCATGCGGGGAGTTTACCAGGGGTCAGCTGCCCGTCAGGACGTGTGAGGTTCCTGACAGAGAACGGCATCTAGGCTCCGGGGGCCTCTGTTTAATCCTGCCTTAAGGAGCATGACATGAACCGGACCCCCCTTTCCCTGCTTTCCCTCACTGCGGCCGCCCTGCTGCTGACCTCCCCGGCTGAAGCCCGCACCCTGGCCGAGATCAAAGCCAGCGGCGTGCTCCGCGTGGCGACCTCGGGCGACGTGCCCCCCTTCACGATGCTCGATGGCGAGCGCTACCGCGGCTACGAACCCGAGCTGCTCGAAGCGGTCGCCTCCAGCCTGGGGCTGAAGGTGAGCTACCAGGCCGCCACCCCCGACCAGTTCGTCCGCCTGCTTCGGGAGGACCGGGTAGACCTCGTCTTCGGCGCCCAGGGCATCACCAGCACGCGCGAGAACAAGGTGGACTTCACCGTGCCCGTCGCCTGCGCGGGCGTGTCGGTGGTCTCTTTTGACCCGAAGCTGCAAAAGCACACCGATCTGGTGGGCAAGACCATCGCCGTGGGGGCGGGGTCCATCATGCACTCCTTCGTGCAGAAGCTCCCCTTCGAGAAGAAGGTGAACGTCTACCCCACCAGCAACGACGTGATGTACGCCGTGATCTCGAAGGCCGTGGACGCCACCTTCGCCTACACGATCATGCAGCCCAGCGTGAAGAAGATGTTTCCCAAGGCCAACATCTCCTTTGGGCCGGAGCTGTGGAGCGTGCCCATCGGCATGATGCTCCACGAGGACAACGTGACCACCCGCACGGCACTCAACGAGGCGATCACCCGCTACATGGGGACGACGAGCTACGCCTTCCTGACCCAGAAGTACTTCCGCAAGGACGTGCGCTGCAAGAGCTGAGGGGACGCTGAGGCAAGGGCCGACGCTATCTACAGCTCGGCCCTTCCCCTTTTGACGGGCGGCTCCTCCCGTGACCCGCTGCTCAGCCGCACGAGGGTGTCCCAACTGTCGGGCTGCACCGGGTCGTCCAGTGCCGCCTTATTGCGGCCCGTGAAGCCGCATTTGCGGCAGCGGTGCAGGATCACCCAGCCCTTCTTGCCGCTCTGCTCGACGCCGACGGGCACCATCACACCGTGGCAGTCGCTGGCGCGGTCACCGGGCTGGATGTCCACATGCAGCGAATGCAGGCAGACCGGGCAGTGGTTGCGGACCGAGCCGTTCCCGAGGGGCCGCACCTCGGCGCCGCAGTTCGCGCAGGTGAAGCCGTTGTTCGTGCCCTGCACGGTGAAACGGCGGGCCGTCACGCTCGCCTCCGCCCCGCCCAGCGCGAGTCGAGAAAGGCCCTGATCGCCGGGACCGCGATCAGGCAGGTGCCCAGCAGCAGGAAGGCCACGCCCGCCAGGCTGATGATCCAGCCCTGCCAGTTGCTGACACCCGCCAGCATCCCTGCCACGAAGACGAGCAGCCCGCCGACCATGCCGAACGTGACCGTCAACCGCCACGCCCACACGCTGCCGCGCCAGACCTGCGTGAGCAGCACGGCGGTGGCGGCGGCGTACAGCACGTTCCGCGCGAGGTTGTCCGCGTTTCCCTGGATCAGGTGCCCGAAAAAGGGCGTGGTCGCCAGCATGAAGAGGCCCGCCAGCACGGCCAGCGTGGGGACGCGACCCGACTCGGCGAGGGCGGGGTCGAAGGGGGACGGGTCGGGGCCGCGCCGGGGGGTACTCACGCCCCCATTCCAGCACAGGTCCGGGGGGAAGACGGGGGCGGGGGTTACGGCTGCGGGTCCGGCCCCGCGGGCAGCCACCACGGTGCGTGGATCGTCCCCGCCCGCGCCCACTCGAAGGCGAACATGCGCTCGTACTCTGCGATGGCGCCGTGGTCGCTTGTCGCCAGGGTGTACTCGGCCAGGCCCAGGCGCCCGAAGGAGGAGTGGTGGAGGTTCTGGCTGCCCACCGTGAGCATCTGCCCGTCGACCAGCGCGGCCTTGGTGTGCAGCCCGCCCGACGTGCCGTACCAGCGCGCCTGCACGTGATCCGCCAGCCCCAGCGGCGCGAGTTCGGCCCGGAGCCCCCGTAGCAGCGCCAGCGTCTCCGCCTGGAGCAGGGGATCGTAGTCGAGCAGCAGCCGCAGCGTGACGCCCCGCTCGCGGATGGCGGAGGCGGCGGCCCGCCAGACTGGAAGCTGCCACTGGGGGGGACAGCCCCCCTCCTCCTCCAGCAGCCCCGCGCAGCCGAGGGTGCCGCTGACCTGCGACTGCATCACGTCGATGCTCCTCTGAGCGGCGCCGAAAAGGGCGGTCACGGCGTCGTCCGCATCCATATAGCCGTTGCGGCGGTAGAGGGGGTAGACGCGGGCCTCGCCGACGGCGGGGGCGGGGGCACTCCAGCCCAGCGGCAGGGGCAGGGTGGGCGAGGTGAAGGCGCACTCGCGGCGCAGCGTCTCCGGCGTCGGCTCGCTCCGGCAGGTCAGGCGGCGACTCAGGTCCCAGGTGTCCCGGAAGGCGGCGGTGGCGTGCCGCGCGATGGGACCGCGCACCCACATCCCCAGGTCGGTGAGGTCCAGGCCGTGCCCGCCCGGGGCGTCGGCGGGCAGGTGGAAGAAGCTGATGTTGAAGCCACCGGCCAGCACCCGTTCATTGTCCTGCACGACGAGCTTGACGTGGCTGTGGGGCAGCGCGTAGGCGTAGTTGGCAAGTTCCAGCCGCCAGCCCGGCACCGTGTCCCCCGTCAGCGGAACGCCCGCCGCAAGCAGGTGCCGGGCCGCGGAGTACGCGCTCGCGGTGGGGTCGAGCAGGTCGCCCAGCCGGATCGAGTTGCCCAGCATGATCCGCACGGTAAGGCCCCCCGGGTGACGCCCCGGGTGCTCGGCCACGTCCCGGCGCAGCGCCGCGATGGCCCGCGCGACCTCCGCCCCGGGGGCGTCCGGGCCGTCGTCCCAGATCATGTTGGCGATCAGGAGGTCGTGCCGGGTCTCCCGCAGAGCCGCCTCCAGTTCGTCGAAGCCGCCGTGGGGGGTGCGGGGCTGCGCGCTGTATGCCGGGTCCGCCTGGGGGAAGTGCAGCAGGCCCTCCACCCGGTTGCCGCAGCTCAGGGCGGCGCCCTCCCCCACCGTGCGGCCATACAACAGGCGGTCGAGGGGCGCCTCGGGGACCGGACAGGCGTTCAGGCCCAGGCCATCGAGCGCGCCCCGGTCGGCGGGCGGCAGGCGGAAGCCCAGTTCGAAACCCGCCGGGAAGACCGCTGCCCCGGCCTCCGACAACAGCCCGGTGGTCAGGGCCAGCAGGGCGAGCGCCCAGGCGAGCGGGCGGGGAGCATGGGGGGCGGGCATTGCCCCGCAGGATAGGGTGCCCCGGGGCTGCTAGCCTGCGGCATGCGGCTCCTGAGCGTGAATGTCGGCCAGCCCACCGCGGTGCGGATCGGGAACAACACGGTCGTCACGGGCATTTGCAAGCAGCCCGTGACGGGCCGGGTGCGGGTGACGGAGGAGGGCCTGGACGGCGACCGGGTGATGAACCGCAAGCACCACGGCGGCCCCGACCAGGCCGTCTACCTCTACACCCGTGAGGACTACGACCACTGGGAGGGGGCGCTGGGCAAGGCGCTGACGCCGGGCACCCTTGGCGAGAACCTGCTGGTCGCCGGGCTGGAGTCGGCGAACGTGCCCATCGGCGAGCGGTTCCGGGTCGGTGACGTGCTGCTGGAGGTCACCGCCTGCCGCATCCCCTGCGCCACCCTGGGCGCGCGGATGGGAGACCCGGGCTTCGTGAAGCACTTCGCGGCAGCCCGCCGTCCCGGCCTCTACACCCGCGTGCTGGCGGGCGGCGAGATTGGCTCAGAAGATGCAGTGACCCGTGAACCCGGCCCGGCAGGAGCCCCCACCGTCGGCGAGGTCTTCGACCTCTGGTTCAGCGACGCGCCCCCCCGCGAGACGCTGGAACGCTACCTGACCTACCCGCTCGGCATCCGGCTGCGGCGGGCGGTGGAGGAGTTGCTGGATGGGCGCTAGACCCCGGTCCGCTGCGCCCGGGCCAGCCCCTCCTGGTAGATCGGCACCGCCCCCTCGCCCAGAAGGCCCCGGATGGTGTCCTGCAATTCCTCCCGGTTCTCCTGCGCCGTTCCCGAGCGGAAGACGTACTGCCGGTCCAGCCACATGTATTCCCGCAGGATTCTCTCTTTCTCTCCGGCGGGCGCCCGCTCGTAATACCCGAAGCCGCGCAGGTACCTGGTAAAGGCGTCCAGGTAAATCTTCCTCGCCAGGTCACGGGGCAGGGCGTCCAGAGCGACATTCACGAAATTGACAAGGGGCAGATTCCCACCCGGGTCCCAGTGCATGGACATGGGAACCAGGAAGGGAAGGATTTCAATGATTTCCCCGCTGTCCAGTTCGGCGAACCACTCCGCGTGAAGATTTTTGTAGTAGCAGTTCTTGATTTGCAGCTTCAATTCCTGCACCACATCTACCTCCGAAAGTCGGTAGGCAATCGCCTCGTCCCGGTAGCGGTAGAACGCGGATAAAATTGCGCCGCATTGTTCAGGCTCGACGCCAATCTCCCCGAGTTCACGCTCAAGTTGACTCCAGGAGTCGTGCAGCCTTTCTATCTCTGGGCTTTCGCCACGTCGGTCCATTACTCGCACAGGATACCGTTCTCCAATTTAATGCGGCCCCCGAAAACCCCGTGAAGGGGCACGGGAAGACGGGGCAGGAGACGCAGGCCGCGGGCGAAGCGTGGGGCCTCGCGCCTGCGTGTCCCCTCTCCCCGGCGCGGCGCGCCAACCCTCTCTCGCAAGGGGCGAGGGTGAGCCTGTCCTCGGAGCTGCTCGCGTTTGCCCCCGCTCCTCAGGACCCGGGGAGGAGAGCCTCAACCCGCGCTCCTCCCCGGATTGGCCCCCGCCTACGCCCGCAGCCGGTCGCCGTATTCCTTCCGCAGCTTGGCAACCTTGGGGGCGATCACGGCCATGCAGTAGCCCTGGCGCGGGTTGCGGGCGTAGTAGTCCTGGTGGTAGCCCTCGGCGACGTAGAAGGGGGCGGCCGGTTCGATGGTGGTCACGATGGGCTGGTCAAAGACCTCCTGCCCGGTGAGCCCCTCAATCACCTCGCGCGTCTCACGCTCCTGCTCCTCCGTCAGCGGGAAGACGGCGCTGCGGTACTGGGTGCCCACGTCCGCCCCCTGGCGGTTGAGACTGGTGGGGTCGTGGGTGGCGAAAAAGAGCGTCAGCAGGTCCTTGAAACTCACCTGCGCGGGGTCGAAGGTCACCCGCACCGCCTCGGCGTGCCCGGTGCGGCCCGTGCAGACGGCCTCGTAGCTGGGGTTCGGCACGTGCCCGCCGATGTAGCCGCTCTCCACCTTCAGCACGCCGCGCACGTCCTTCATCACGGCCTCCGTACACCAGAAGCACCCGCCCGCCAGAATTGCCTGCTGCACCTGCCCGCCGGTCTGAGAAGAGGTCATGCCCTATTCTCGCGCCTGAGCCCGGGTCTCAGGGGGCGGTGGGGCACGGTTGGGGAGGGTTGTGGCAGAACGGTCTGGCCCTCACTGCGTCAGCAGCCGCACCGCCACCAGCACCACGATCAGCCCGTACATCACCTTTACGAAGCCGCTGCCGCGCAGCATCGCCATCCGGGCGCCGATCGTAGCCCCGGCGGCATTGGCGAGGCCCATCGGGAGGCCGATCCACCAGACCATCTGCCCGCCGATCAGGAAGAACAGGAAGGCACCCAGGTTGGTGGCGAAGTTGATGGTGCGGGCATTCCCGCTGGACCGGACGAGGTTGAAGCCCGCGAGCGCGAACAGGAACATCAGAAAGGTGCCGGTGCCAGGGCCGAGGAAGCCGTCGTACATGCCGATCAGGAGCGCGCCGGGCAGGGTGAGGGCGAGCGTGCGGGCGGTCAGGCCGGGGTAGCGGTCCTCCAGCCCGAAGCGTTTGTTCACCAGCACGAGGGCACCCACGCCCAGGATCACGATGCCGACCAGCGTGCGGAAGGCGGCGGGGTCCACGAAATGGACGAGGTAGGCCCCCAGCGCGCTCCCCACCAGGGCCAGTGGAATCAGCCGCCCCACGAGTGCGCGCTCGACATGCCCCTTGCGCCAGTATTGAAAGGTCGCGCTGCCCGAGCCGAAGATGGCGAGCAGCTTGTTGGTGGCGACCGTCTGCGCGGGCGAGAGCCCCATGAAAAACAGCGTGGGCAGCGTGATTGTGCCGCCGCCACCCGCCACCGCGTCGATGAAACCAGCGAGAAAGGCGAGCGGCAGGCCGTAGAGCAGAACTTCGGGACCGGGCACGGGGAGGACTGTATCAGCCCTTCCGGCCTGGCAAGACCCACGAGGGCCGATGCGGCTCAGAAACATGGTCCACGGTCTCGGGAAGCGCCCGCTCCAGGCTGAGGAACCATGAGGTTGGCGCCAAGAGGCGCTAGGCACATAGCTCCAAACTTCACATATGGGGGGCCTACCCTGCGGGCCGGGATTGACGCGGGACACCGCGCTCCTGAGGCCACGAACTGTTCCTGAACAGCCTGGAGGACGTACGATGCTGACTTCCACCCGCCGCACCCTGCTGACCGCCGCCCTGCTCCTCGGCCTGGGCACAGCCTCGGCCCAGACGACCGATCAGACCAGCACCAGTCAGACGACGGACCAGACGAGTACCAACCAGACCACCACGGACCAGACGACCACCCCAGCGACGACCTCCTCCACCAGTGCCGACACGCAGGCCCTTCCCGCGCAGACCACCCTCACGCTCCCCTCCGGCGACCTCACGCTGCCCTACCTGACGGGGGCCACGCCGGTCCGCAGTGTCAAGACCGCGAGCGGCGTCGCCGTGCTGTACCAGGGTTCGATTTCCGACGCCCTGGAGAGGTACGCGCAGGCCCTGACCGCCGGGGGATTCACCGCCGTCTCGCCCTCGACGGAAACCGCTAGCGCCGGGAGCGCCGGGGCGGCCACGGGCACGACGGACACCTCGGCGGCGACGGGCACGGCCGCGACCGGGACGACCGACACTACCGGCACGACGGGCACAACGGGGGCCACGGACACCTCCGGCACGACGGGAACGACCGATACCGCGGGGACCACCGGGACCACGGACACTCCGGGCACCACGGGAACGACGGATACGTCTGGAACGACCGACGGGACAGGAACGACCGACACCTCGGGGACCGCTGGAACGACCGATACCTCGGCCACCTCCGCCGCAACAGGGACTGCGACCGGAACGACGGGGACGACAACGACGGGAACGACTGACACGTCGGCCGCGGCGGGCACCACCGGAACGGCAGGCACCGCCGCCACCTCCACGGCGACGGGCACGGCCGGAACGGACACCATCACGACCGATGCGGCCGGTGGGCGGGCGGAGGTCTTCGAGCGGAACGGCCAGCGCGTCCGGGTCTACGTGTACGAGGTTCTCGGCTACACGGCTGTCCTGATCTCGCAGGAGCAGGCCCCGGCAGCGACGACGGGCACCACGGGCGGCTGAACCCCACTACAGCAGAGGGCGAGCCCGTTGGACGGCTCGCCCTTTCGCGTTGTGTCCCCGCCCCTGGCTCAGCCTGAGGTGGAACGCTCGGCCCCGTCAATCCGTCCGCTTCGCCCTACTCCTGATCCTTGCCGAGATCGGCGCCTCTGCGGGTCGCGGCCACGACCGCGCGCATGAAGGCCCCGCGCACGCCCGCCGCCTCCAGCACCTCCAGCCCGGCGATGGTGGTGCCGCCGGGGCTGGCGACCTCGTCCTTGAGCAGGCCGGGGTGAACCCGCCCCTGGAGAAGTTCGCCGCTGGCGACGAGCAGCTTGGCCGCGAGTTCGTGGGCCAGGGCGCGGGGCAGGCCCATCCGCACGCCGCCATCCGCCAGCGCCTCGGCGACGACGGCGGCGTAGGCGGGGCCGGACGCACTCATGCCGGTAAAGGCGTTGAAGAGGTGTTCGGGCAGGTCGTACACGTCGCCGACCGCCCCGAACAGTTGCCGGGCGAAGTCGAGGTCGCCCGCGTTCTCGGCCTCGCGCGGGCAGGTGATCGCCGTCTGGCTGTGACCGATGGTCGCGGCCAGGTTGGGCATCACCCGCACGACGCGCTTGGTGCCCAGGCGGCGGGCGATGGTGCCGGTACTCACGCCCGCCATCGTGCTGATGTATCCGGCGTTTTCCTGCGCGAGCCAGTCGCTGATCTCGGGGAACACCCGTGGCTGCACGCTGACGAGGATGCGCTCGGCGTGGCGCAGATCAGGAGGTCCGATCACCCGGGCCCCCGTCTGGTCCGCGAGGTCCCCAGCCCGCAGGACATTCGCGTCGAGCAGCCCGATCTCGCCGGGCGGCATGACCCCGCGCGAGGTGACGCCCGTGAGCAGGGCGAGGCCGAGTTTCCCGACGCCGACGATGGCGAGTCTCATGGGCAGGAGTATAGGAGGGAGGTGCGGCGCGGAGTCCGCGGCTTGTAGAGGCTGGAACTTCTCCTCGGGGCGCGGGGCCGGAAAGGTGTCACCCTAGAGGCTGCCAAGAACGTTATGCAAAAAGCGGCTTGAGCTTGTTGCAGAGCAGAACACAGGTGGCCAGGAAATGAAACCCGACGAGCGTGGAG
>NZ_KB906417.1 GCF_000381345.1 Deinococcus apachensis DSM 19763
CCGACGCTGGTGTCGCGGTATGGGTACTGGCAGGGGGCGCAAGGGGTGCTGGAGCAGTACGAGAACATGCAGTATCGCCCGCGGCAGTTTGCCGCCGGTCTCACCCTGGAAACCGGCGCCACCAGCTACGGCACCCAGGTCGTGGCTAACCCCGGCCCCTACGCCCGCTGGGACGCCCTCTCGCTGCCCAACACCTATATCGTCACCGTCCAGGGCCAGCCCGAGGTCGTCCACTTCACCCTCAGCCGACCCGCCCGGGTCGGCCTGATCTGGCGCGCCGGTTCCTTCCGCCCCGGTTGGCTGGGCTCCTGGTCGCAGAACGGCAGCGTCCAGGTCACCCGCTCGGGCAGCACCCTGACCTACCCGGTGTTCGTCAAGGACCTCCCCGCGGGCCAGGTCAGCCTGCCCAGCGTGGGCTACCCCAGTGAGAGCGGCACCCAGAACTACAGCGTGATCGTGGGCGAGCAGGGCGGGGTGGCCCCGGTGGTGCCCGCCGTTCCGGCGGGCCAGACCGTGCCGGTGCCCAACCAGAGTTGCCCGGCCTGGGTGCATGATCAGTACAAGGCCCAGGGCCCCGACGGCCAGTGGTACCCCACCTGGCACCCCCAGATCGACCCGGTGTACTGGTGCTACTTCCGCCACGAACACGGCTCTGATCCCAAACTTGCGGGGGTAGACGCGGGTGGCAAGCCACTGTACACGCCGCTGTACGGCTACACCGCCGCGCAGGACGGCCATAGCGAGCCGCACGAGGGCTTCAAGAGCCAGGTGTTCCGGAACACCGACGGAACCTGGTGGAACGTGACGGTGCATATGGGCTCCAGCGGCCTGGGGCGGGTCTGCACCCGCTACCACACCTTCGACCTGGGGGTGACCGACGGCCAGACCCTGAAGGCGGACGTGCACCTGATGGGGGACTTTGGGCGGGCGAGGTATTCCCCGGCGACCAATATGGTCGCGAACGTGACCGGGTGCAAGGACGCGGCGGGCAATCTGGTGGATCAGAACAGCATCCGCGACATGGGCTCCCGCACGCTGGGGTCACCCAACACCAACGGGTATGAGCCGTGGGTGGTGGACAACGAGTACAACGTGACGGGGTTCTTCCCGAACTTTTTCAGCGTGAAGCAGAGCTTTCCGATGACCCGCTGCGCGGTGGTGCCCAGTTGCACCTCGTTGCAGGACCTGATGGCGCTGGACCCGGTGCACTCGGGGAGTGAGCGCTTCCTGGAATATGGCCCGACGCGGGTGGTGGCGGGGGACCACGGCCAGAATGTGGGGGTGTACTACACCGATCCGATGGGCGCGAAGTTCGTGGGTTCCAGCGTGACGGGCGCGACGCGGCAGTTCATCGCCAGCGGCTTCCGCTCGACCCTGACGTCACCGCCGGACCCGACCGGGTATTGCACGGCGCGCGACGCCTGGGGGGTGGAGTTCAAGTGCCAACTCCGTTTCCTCACCGGCGACAAAAACCTCGAACACTCCCTCAAAGCTCCTAACTGAATGGCGGGTCGTCCCAACCGAGTGGGACCTAGAAATATTAAACGTGCTTGACATGTTGCTGTGGAGACTGGCGCTGGGTGCGCTACTGGTCCTGTGGTGGAGCGTGCTGTTCTGGCAACGGGGCCACCTGACCCGCTGATTGCCACCCTCTGATCCTCTCCTCTCGCCAGCGAGTCCTCTCGCTGGCGAGTTCTCATTCAGTCATCCCCTTCCGTTCTCCTGTCGTTACCCGCTTTGGGATCGAGAGCGGCAATCAGCGTGGTTCCGTGGCAAACATACTCGTGCCCCTTCCGTTCCTCCTGTCCGGGGAGAATAGGGCAGGTCGTGACGTTGCCCCCGTTTTGAGACTCTGCGCCAGGTTTGACGAGGGGGGGCAAGCTAAGGGATGGACTGCGACCTGCTCCCCCTCCTACGTACCGTTCTCCCCCAGGTGTCGTGGTTCGCCAGATCCTCGCCGAGCCGAATCAGCTGATCACCCTCGAACTTGACGCTGTCGCACCACAGGCCTGTTGCCCTTTGTGGCAGCAGGCGTCCAGCCGGGTTCACAGCCGTTACGCGCATACCCTCCATGACCTCCCCTGGTCAGGTGTTCCGGTCAGGCTTCTCGTTCACGTCCGCCGCTTCCGTTGCTGGCCACCCGGCTGCCCCCGAGTCATCTTCGCCGAGCGGTTCTGCACTCTGACCCCTCCTGATCAGCAACACACGTCGCGCAGCACAGCCGTGCTGCGCACGCTGGTGACCGCCCTGGGTAGTCGGGGCGGTGCCCGTCTGGCACCCGACCTGCAGGTCCACCCCAGCGCCTCCAGCCTGCAGCGCCTCCTGGGCCGCGTCACGGTCCCCTCGTCGGGGACTCGATCATCGGTGTGGATGACTTTGTCCTCAACCGCGAGCAGACCTAAGGCACTGTGATCGTCGACCTCGAAACCCATCGTCTCATCGAGCTGCTGGGGGATCGGACAGCCAGCACGCTGGCCGCCTGGTTGCAGAGTCATCCTGAAGTGCAGCTCATGGCCCGCGACCGGTCACCCGAGTACGCCCGCGGCATCCAGGGCGAAGGGAAGACTTAGTTCTCAGTGCTGCAGCGGCAAAGTGAACATGGTACATACGTCCTGAATAACGGGCCATCACTTGTGCCGTGGCAAATAGCAATCCCAGGCAAGGTGAAACGCAATCCCAGATCAGATGGAAATTCCCAGCCGTGCAGTTGCCCTGGTCGAACGGGCCGGTGGAGGGGATGGTGAACAAGATCAAGCAGGTGAAGCGGTAGGTGTTTGGACGCGCTTCGTTCGGGACGCTACGACACCAGGTTCTGCTGGCCTTCGACCCCCGTCATCAAACCTGGCGCAGAGCCTAAAAAGAGGGGCAATGGCAACCGCCGCGGTGATAAGGTCATCCGCAGCCACGCTTGGGGCGAACTGGCTGGCCGCCCGCTGCCTGATTCGTGGCAACCGCAGGACGCCCACCTGTACCGGTGTAACTTCGCGTTTTCTGACTCGCCGGGGGCCTCATACGCCTGCGGGGACCACAACGTCGCGTAGCAAGCTGAGGTACTCGTTGGCCAGGGTTCGCCACTCGTAACGCCGCGCCACAGTGGGATCAAGTGTTTCATCCTGGGTGTTCACAAACTCCCGGACCCCGGCAGCGATGCCTTCTGGCGTGGGCTCGGTCCAGATCAGGCCGGGAATGCCCATGCGGCGCGTTTCCTCGAGTTGAGTAGAGATCGTGCGTTTACCAGCCGCTGTGTATTCCAGGAGCTTGATGGGGCAAGCCCCACCCGTGAAGTCCGTGACGTCGAAGGGCAGCAGGCCGACGTCAATCCCGGCGAAAAAATCGCGGACATTCCTGACCCATCCCAGAAAGGTGACCCGGTCCTCGAATCCCCCGGCCACCGCAAGGGCCCTCGCCCGCGCCAGTTCGGGCCCGTCTCCCGCCACCAGCAGGCGGGTGCCTGGCGGCCACAGCGCGAGGCTACGCACGCTACGAGTCAGGCCCGAGAACTCCCCGAAAAAGCCGATGTAGCCCACCAGCGTGTCGGACTCTTCTGCCCCGACACTGCGGCGAAATGCGGCGCGGTCCCCACCAGCCACACGTTCAGTGTGAACACCGTTGGGGAGGTAGGTGGCATCATGGCCCCAGCGCGCGAGCTTCTCCACCAACACCTGTGAGGCACACACCCGGAGGCGGGCGTCCCTCGCCAACTGCTGCTCCAGACGATCGATTTCCTTTGCCAACCGCGGGTGCCCACGGTGATCCTGCCAGTAGGAGGGATTGTCATCGAAAAAGTCGGCGACGACGGGAACTTTGAGGGCCGGAAGCTGCATGGGACGCGCCGCGACCACTACGTCAATGTCTGCCCGCGTCACCAATTCTGTAACGTGGGACGCCAGGGTGTTTAAGTTGTGCGCGCGGAGTATGGGGGAAAAGAGGGCGAGGGGAACATTTGGGATGTGAGATAACGTAAGCCGCCCCTGTGTTTCGGTGAGTGTTTTGCCAGTGCGCTGCAGCAACCGCGGATCAAGCAGCTGGCGGGGGTGCTCCAGCTGGGTCCAGGTCACGACATTCACCTCTATATCCGGATGATGCAGGAGGGCTTCGACGAAGTAACGAGCACGCTGACTGGTTGTCCAGGGAGCGTGGGGAAGCCAAAGGATCCGCACGAAGATTACCTGCCCTGGCCTGACTCAATCATTTGCAACCTCCCAAAACGAAGCTGATCACATTGGAAGAGCAGGGCCAAATCGTATACAGGAAAGCTGGAGTGGTCAGGAGTGGCTCGCTCTGGACAGGATGGGCTACGGCTTGGATCCCCCGATGGGATTACTGTCGGGCTCTGGGGGACTGTTAGGACTAGGTTCCGGTGAAGAGTGCAGCGCCTGGGCCAGATGTTTCCAGTTGCCCAGATGTTCGAGACGCGACCAGGTATAGGTACCTGACACAGCCCCACGTCCAGCATACGACTCTCCTTTTCATGGGAGCGGACTGTGCTTAAGATCGACTATCGCTGGACGTCGAAGTCTAAGTCAGGTGCTTCCAGCTTTTCGAGCCGGGATCGCTGATACGCTGCACGCTGATTTCGTGCGTTTTGCTGCCGTCCCTGCGCGCTATCCTCCTTTCGACCGTACAATGCATGTCTAACTGCCGGTCAAAAGACCCACACCTGTGCTATTAGATTTTTCATATTTTAAACGAGGTCGGTATCAGATGCAACCTTGATAACCACAAGTAGAGGCTGCCAAGGACGCCATGCAAAAAGGGGTTTGACTCAGGAGTTGCACCTGAATAAGCAGCGAAAAAGCGCTCCTGGCCGAGAACATCTGGGAGTGTCAACGTCTCAGATTCTGGGAGAGCGTGATCGCATTCTGACAGATCAGCTCCTCGCTATCCCCACCACTGTTTATTGTCAATGGCGCCCGTAGGGATCTCCCTCGCTTTTGGTGACGCGGGCCGCCGGGCATCAAGGTCGGTGAAGCTCAGGTCTTGCACCTGGGTAGGGCGAGTGAATAGCCGTACTGCTGCAAGAAATCCTCCTCTCGCCAGACTAGTACAGCAAGTCGCTGAACGACCAGCCGGGGCAGGGCCACCCGGGCCGCGACTTCGGCCGCTTGTTCCAGCGAGAGGGTGTCGGTGCGGCAGAGCAATGCCAGCGTGAACGTAGCGAAGACCAGCAAGACCCAGCGGTCCAGTCCCTGCGCGGTTCGCAACGCGAACCGATTCAACCCGAAGCCATGCTTGGCCTTTTTGATAAAAGACTCGATGGCCCACCGGTTTCCCCCCTCCCGGGCGACGGTGTCGCCCGGGAGCAGTTGGGAGGCCACAGAGAAAAGGGTCCGCTCCCCTCGGTCGACCCGGGCGA
Organism: Deinococcus apachensis DSM 19763; assembly: GCF_000381345.1. Classification (NCBI taxonomy): domain Bacteria; kingdom Thermotogati; phylum Deinococcota; class Deinococci; order Deinococcales; family Deinococcaceae; genus Deinococcus; species Deinococcus apachensis. Next base: position 5,357 of record NZ_KB906417.1, read on the forward strand.
GCGTCAGGATCTCCCACGGCCAGTTGGCGAGGTGAACCCAACTCCCGTGCTCACAGTCCTGCACCGTGACGTGACCGGGATGGTCCGTCCGGCGAGTCGAGCGCACGCCGACCACGAACTCGAAGTCGAGGTCCCGCACGCCCTCCAGGAACGCCGCCGCCTCGAAGCCACTGTCGGCTAGCACCCACACGGCGAAGCGGCGACTCACGTCGGTGGGAACGGTCGCCAGTAGGTCCAGGGCGAGCCGGACGGGGGAAGGGGACCCCTTCCCTCGATACACCCGGTATCCCACCGGAAACTTCAGGTCTCCATACACCGCGTACAGCACCACCAGATGAATGCCGTGGACCTCGCCCTGCACACGAACAAAGGGCAACCCGCGTCCCGTCTTCGGAACGCTGGTCAGGTCCACGCACAGCCGCAGGCGAGGATGGTGTTTGCGCCGGGCCGCGAGCAGCAGGGCGTCCCATTGGGTCTGGACCAGGGTCGCCCAGCACTCAGCTGTGTCCCACTCGTACACGTTCAGCAGGCGACTGAGCGCGCTGGCACTGACCATATCGGCCCGGTGCAGTGCCGTTTTCGTCTTCAGGTCGAGAAAGACCCCCAGCGCAGCCTCCAGGCTGCGCTGCTGATACGGGCTGGTGGGCACAGACAGGAATCTGTCAGGATACGAGCGCGCTCCCCGAGAAGCTTAAGGTTCCACACACCCTCTTTCTCGTGTCTGGGAGCGCTGCTTCACTACCTATTCAGGTGCAAGTTCTGAGCCTATCCAGGTGCAAGACCTGAGGCAATCCAACTTCTCACCTCTCAAAAGCCGAAATACATTCCGTCTCCCGCTTAAAATCAGGCGCTAAAATTCAAGTCGTCTTCACTCAATCTGATTCGGTTATTTTATATATGATTGGGAGTCCTATGCGCTCTACTGAGGGTAGCACGATTCGTTATAATTTCTCTGGTTAATTCCTCGTAGCGGTCTACGACTACATCCCAGTTGAACTTAATTAAAGCTTTCTCGTAGGCTGCTTCGCCCAGTCGTGCGCGAGTTGAGGGATCCAATAGCTCATAAATTGCCTTCACAATACATTCAGGCTTCCCTGGATCAATCAATAAACCTTCTATATTGTTCTCGATCATATCTTCAACACCCCCAACACGAGTGGCAATCACCGGCTTTCCGTAGCTCATTCCCTCAAGTACTGACAGAGGAAAGGTTTCTGCTTCACTGGGTACAATTACAATGTCGGATTCTTGGTAGAGTTGGTCTTTGATTTCATCACTCACTCTCCCATGACATATAACCTTTTCTTGAAGATTGTGAAAAGTAATAGCTTCCTTAAATTTCTCTTCGTGCGCTCTCCACAAGCTGCCGCCAGAACCTATCACATGATATTCAACATTCAAGTCGCTCTGTGAGAGTGCTTCGAGAACATCCATGTGCCCCTTATTCGGCTTGAGGCTGGCTACATGAATTAACTTTAACGGCCGATCTTTGGATCGCGTACTTGGAGTATTGAGTCTTTGTAAATCGACCCCATTTAACAGAATTTTATACGTTCCATGGAATATATGGCTGTTCTTCAGTATTTTTACGTCAAAACTGGACAGTGCTCCTAGTGCAGTGATTTTAGAAAATAACATTGATAGGGCATGCCGGGCTAACAACCGATAGATTCTTCCCTTGAAACCACGATAGCCTCCATCTACTGTTTCAAATATACCGTGGGTTATTATAATTGAAGGTATATCCCTTGTCTTGATGTGAGACGAGGCCTTTGCAAGGAAATATGGAAAAGTGACCGAGTGTATATGAACGACATCTGCCTCCAATCGTTTCATCGCCTGCATAAGGCTGGGAGAATGGATGTCGGTAAAGCCGAAAAGCTTGATGAATTCGAATGGGTGACGAAATACTTTAATAGAGCCTTCAAGTACTTCGATTGGAAGTGATTGCTCATATCTAAGGGTGTGAACCTCGACTAAGTGCCCGCGAGCCGCCAACATACGTGCTACTCGTTCTGTTACTACTTCCGCCCCGCCTATAAACGGCGGGTAGAAGGGAGTCAAGATTCCAATTCGGTATTTCTGTTCCACCATTCTAACACCTTCCTTAGGCCGTCAATCAGCGAATGGCTTTGTCTGAATCCTAGCGATTTCAACCTCGTAATGTCTGGTTTTAAAACTGCAATATCTCCGGGCCACGAATGTCCTGTTATGGTAATTTTCTTATGTGTCTGTCCAGTTATATCTAGAACCTGTTTAGCGAGATCAAGCACTGTAAAAGATTCCTCTGAACCGATGTTGTAAGGCTTTGAATCACCCTTCTCTGCCACCAGCACAGTTGCCTCAGCTGCATCAGTAACATACAATTGTGTTCTTACTTGTTCTCCGCTGCCAAGAACTTGAAATGTATCGCCCGATTCGTATGCCTTACGCAAATAGTCAAACACGATGTACCGTGGTTGACGAGGTCCAAAGCAGTTAAAATACCGTATTATACGAGTGTCCAGACCATACTCGCGTCTGTATAGATCTGTATAATGTTCACCGGACAGTTTCGAGGTGCCGTAATAGCTAATAGGCTCAGTAGGATGCACCTCGTCAGTAGGAATATATTGAGGTGTCCCGTACACAGCCGCACTGGATATGTATATGAATTGTGAACGTCTTTGGCGTGCGATTTCAAGCATGTTTAACGTTCCAACAACGTTAGTGGTTAGATCATACATCGGGTCTTGTGAAGACCTCGGAACACTAGCATTTGCGGCCAGGTGAAAAACTCTGTGTATATTAAAATCTTTGATAATGTTTATTAAAGATTCGTCCCTGGTGTCGGCTCGTATAAGTTCTATCATTGACTTTGAACAATTTAGATTCTCCTCACGACCAGCATCGAAATTATCTACAACAATAACACTGCGGCCCTGATTGGTTAAATAATCAACCAGGTGAGAGCCAACAAAGCCTGAACCGCCGGTAACGAGGTCGTAAATTGTTTCCTTGGGCATTACCTATTCTCCAAATTGTGCTATTTGCTGGTGCTATATTTTCGATGCTTCAACTAAGTGATTTTTGACCAAATCTTTATCTCCCTTCGGCTGGTTTTTGGACGTGGGTGGCTTTGTTGGAATGATATCGACTGAGCCTGTAGTCCTAGCGTTCGAAGGGGCGCTGGGGCAGGCGGCGCACCAGTTGAACTGTCCCGTTATCGTAGACCCGGTTACCCAGCAGGAGCAGCGGCAGGCTCGCCCGGTCCGCGAAGGCCTGTGCCCGTACCGCTGGGGAATCCAGCCCCATCTCGACCCTGGCGCCTGGCGTACCCGCCACGAACTCGTTGCGGTTGGGGCGGAAAGTGGAGTACAGGCTGGCGTAGGCGAAGTCCAGGCGGCCCCGGGTGCCAGTCCACAGAGCGGCGTACTGCTCCTGCTCCGCCCAGAAGTGCATGGCGCGGACCTCCTGGGGCAGGTAGAAGGTCCACAGGTTGCTGATGGCCGGGTCCACGGTGGCCTTGAGCAAGCTCAGCAGTGCGAAGGCCACCAGAGCTGCCTGCAGGGCAGGCCTCATCCCGCGCCGGGCGAGAGCGGCCCGCGCCACCCTTAGGCGCAGGACCAGTGCCAAGCTCAGGCTGAAGAGCGGCGCGGCGAGCAGCACGAAATAGGTGTACAGCCGGACCTGCAGGTTGTTGCCCTCGGCCAGCCCCAGGAAATCCACCGGGATGCTGCATGCCAGCAGCATGCCGAAGGCGCCGTAGAGCCCCAGCAGGAACAGCCGCGGGGCCGGGGTACGGTCCAGCCGCCGCAGGGCCCGGCCCGACAGCAGCAGCCAGAAGCCGAACGAGACGAGAAACAGCAGCCAGCGGAAGGCCGAGACGACGCGGTAGACGAGCTGGCTGGCCCATTCCTGCCGCACGGCGGTGTACGGGTTGGACTGGGTGTCGAAGGAGAGGAACAGCGAGGCCAGGCGCTCCAGCATGGTCCGGTACGTCAGCAGTTGGCTGCTGGCGAGCGGGTACAGGTACCACATCACCAGCAGCACCAGGCACCAGGAGAGCCCCGCCATCAGCAGCAATCGGCGGGCGGTGAGGGCGTGCCGCGCCGCCCCGGCGGGTCGCCAGCGCAGAGCCAGCCCCATGGCCAGTGCCAGCAGGGTCACGGCCGCCGCGAACGTGGACCCGAAGAAGGTGTTGCTCGTGGCGAGGGTGAAGACAGCCAAGTGGTACGTGAGCGTCCAGGCCACGAACACGCCCCAGCGCCGGGATCCGGAAAGTTCCCGCGCGCTGCTCACCAGGGCCAGCAGCGCGAGCAGGATCATGCTGATGTCGATCTTCTCGTGGTTGCCCCGGGCGACCGTGAAGACGAACTCGGGCACCAGGAAGGCGGTGCCGACCGCCAGCAGCCCCAGGCGGTCCCCACCCAGCAGGCGCCGAAAGGCCGCGTACCCGAACAGCGCCACCAGCAGCGTGCTCAGGGCCGGGAGGTAGAGCTGCACCAGCCCCGGCACCGGCAGCCCAGTGAAGTCGCTCAGTGCCGAGGCCCAGACCACGTACGCGTAGCCGTGCAGGTAGGCCCCGGGGTACGACAGCCGCCCCGCCTCCTGGAACCCCTGGATGGCGGTGATGAACACGCTGGAGTCGATCTCGGCCCAGTAGCCCTGGTAGCGCAGCATGAAGTAGCTGCCGAAGGACAGCCCGATCAGTACCACCCACCACAGGGTCCGCCGCTTGCTCCCCCTCATTCCAGGTGCCCCCAGACCCGCCACATGCCGTAGCCCCCCAGCACCAGGACGCCCAGCAGCAGCGCGGTGCCCAGCGCGGGCTGCCCGGGGAGGGACAGCAGGAGCACCGAGTATCCCTCCACCCGCGGGGTGTCCTCCACGCGGACGCTTCCCAGGGAAACGGGAGGGCCCTGCCACCGCACGGGCGCTCGACCCCGCGGCGGGGGCGCGTTCACGAAGCCCTGCTGCCAGCGGATGGCGACGGGCACCGCGCCCGCCTGCTCGGGGGACCACGCGAGACGCTCGGTGAGGGTGCCCCCGCCGGGCACGGTCAGGTTCTCCCAGTCCTTCACGGGGATACCGTCCACCAGCAGGGTCGCCCGGCCGCTCTGGTCGAGGGTGCCGCTGTTGCGCAGCGTGAGCGTCAGTTCCCCCGGCCGGAAGGCCTGCGCCCGGGGGGCCCGCGCGGTCCCCTGCACGGCAGCGGGAGTGGCCCGCATGGCCGTCCAGCGCCCGCGGTCCAGGTGGTACTCCAGCACGTGCTGCCCAGCCCCCAGGCGGGGGAGGCCGGGGAGGGCCGTGGACGCGGTGCCCCGGGGCAGGCTCAGGACCAGGCGAAAGCCGGTCGGCGTCGCGCGCACCGAGCGCAGGGCACCCCCGGGCACCGTCAGGGTCGGACCCTCAAAGGCCCCCAGCCACGCCCGCAGATTCCGGGGACTGCGCGGGGCCTGGCGCTGCGTGCCGCTCAGGAAGGCCTGCCAGCGGCCCCGGTCGTCGGGGGTGGGCAGGGGAATATCCGGGGGCAGCGTCGCCCGCCGGATAGCGGCCCCCCGCGCGTCGCTGTAGAGCAGGTAGCCGCCCAGGGCGAACAGGCTCTGAAGTGGTTCACTCTTGTAGGCGCGGGGCGTCTTGGAGAGGCGCTCCCCGGCGGGCAGCCGCTCCAGCAGCCAGGCGTTGATCCGTTTCCCGCCGTTGACATTGTGCGTCCGCAGCACATACCCGTCGCCCAGGTTCCACAGGCCGCCCAGCGCGTACTCCAGATGCACCCGCCCGTCCACCGGCGAGAGGTAGAGGCGTGGGGCGTGGTTGTAGATCAGGTTGTACTCCCCGCGGTAGCCCGCCGGGAGCTGGTGGGGGCTCACGATCGACACCCCGCGCAGGATGGGCGCGGCGAAGGTGGTCGGGGGCGCGTCCGCCAGCCCGTTGAGCCAGGGGAACAGGTCCGGGTTGGCCTCCACGCTGTAGGCGTAGATGCCCTCGCTGCCCCTCAGGCCCTGCGTTGCCTCGACGAAGGAGACGGCCCGCCAGGGCTGGGCGGTGGTCCAGCCGGGCAGCCGGGCGTAGGGCACGGCCCGCACCTGCCGGTCCCCCACCTGCACCCGCTCGTTCAGGGGATGGCTGCCCGCCACCGACAGCGAGTAGCGCCAGGCGCGGTAGTCCTCCCCGGTCCAGCTCAAGCGGATGGCCGTGCGCTGAACGGTGGGCAGGTTGGCCAGGGTGTAGCCCGGCGGGAACTGCTCGACCCGCACCGTTAGGTTGGGAAAGGAACCGATGCGCGGGTCGAAGCGGTACCAGGCGAAGGGCGCCTCGAACGCCACCCGCGGCGGCAGGGCGTACGAGTTGAAGGCGTAGATGCCCGCCGTCTGGAACCCCACGAAGCGGTTGAGGAACGACCGCGAGCCGACCTCATAGGCCAGCGGCTGGTTCGGTCCATAGAACTCATAGAGGGTGGGGGCGCTCAGGTAGGGAAAGCCCGGCAGCAGGGGGGGAGCCAGCCGGTACGGGACACTGGGGTCGGCACGCACCGCCGCCGTGAACAGCGGGTAGGCGACCGTGCGGTCCACCGGGTCCGCGACCACCGCCGTCGTCCAGTCCGGTTCCCCGGGGACGCGGCTGCCCACCCGGAAGTTGTACCGGATGGACTGGAAGGCTTCCCCGTAACTGACCACGTCGTGGAAGACGCCCCGCAGGTTGAAGTTGGGCCGCTTCCCCACCAGCCAGTCGCCCCCCCGGGGCTGCAAGGTCATGCGGATCGGGGTGTTGGGGGGCACCGTGTACCCGTCGGGCCGCACACCGATCCGCTGCCGCTGCGCCTTGTCGATCACGAACAGCGCGGCCTGCGGGGTGTTCCCCTGCAGGCTGAAGTCCAGTATCAGGTCTACCCCGGGTCGCCCGAAGCCGAAGAGGTAGGCGTCAGTGTGGGTGTTGCCCCACTGCCACCAGGGACCGGACCCATTTCGAATCGGGTGACCCCGGGTCACCACCGTCACATACAGGTCCTGCCCCCGCCACGGGCCATGCCAGCTCGCGCGGTCCGCCCCGGCCACACCCAGACCGGCCAGCGCTCCCAGGGCGCCCGCGACGACGGCCCGGTGCCAGCCCATCACGCCTCCAGCCCCCAGTCGCGGCGCCACGCCTCCAGGAGCGCGACGCTCCAGCGCCGGGAGGCGGCGCGGCCGGGGTGGGACTGCGCGCCCAGTGGCGTGAGGTCCAGCCAGCCCCCCGCCCGCCGGGTCCACTCCTCCACCCAGGGGGCCAGCGGCTCGGCCACCCAGCGGGCGACGGGCGCCTGGAACTTCTGCTTGTGCCGCCCGCGGATCTCCTCCGGCAGCAGGTCGGCAAAGGCGTCCTTGAGCAGCCCCTTGAGCCCCCCCTGCAGCAGGGTGGTGTGCGGCAGGCGCAGGGCAGTGTTCACGACCTCCAGATCCTGGAAGGGCACCCGCGCCTCCACCGACTGGCTCATGCTGGCCCGGTCGAGGCGCAGGTTATAGTGGTCGGTGACGTTGAGCACCAGGTCGAGGCGCGCGAACAGTTCCAGCGGGTGCAGGTCCCGCCCCGCGGGCAGGCGCCCCGCGGCATCCACCGCCTCCCGCATCACCCCGTCCACGGCGGCGCGCACCCCCTCGGCGGGCAGGCCGGTGAGGGTCGCGGCCTCCTCCACACTGAAGGCTGACGTGCTCAGGACATACCACTCCGGCAGGGGGCGGCGCCAGCCGCGGATCGCCAGCCGGTAGTCCTGCCGCCGCTCGTCCGGCAGGAAGGGCAGGCGGTCCACCAGGGGCAGCGCCGCCCCCAGCAGGGGAATCCGGTTGTGGCTCAGCCACCTCTGGACCGAGGTGTAGCCCTCGTAGCCCAGGAACAGCTCGTCGGCGGCATGGCCGGTGAGCAGGACCGGCACCCCCGCCTCCCGCGTCGCCCGGCTCAGCAGGATCTCGGCGAGGATGTACGGCTCGTTGACCGGCTCGTCCAGCATGCTCAGGACGATGCTCTCCTCCAGCACCTCCTGGGGGCGCACCGCGATCTCGTGGTGCCGGAAGCCCAGCATGCGGGCGGTGACGGCCGCGAGGTCCGCGTCCGCGCCCGCCGCCGGGCCGCCCGCGTGCGCGGGCCGGATGCTGAACGACGACAGATCGGAGGTGCGCCGCGCGGCGAGCACCGCCACCAGCGTGGAGTCTACCCCCCCGCTCAGGGCGATGCCCAGCGGCACGTCCGCCAGCAGTTGCCGTTCCACCGCGTGCTCCACGGTGGCCCGCACCTGCTCCTCCGGCGTCTGCCCCGGGTCGAGGGGCTGCTCCCACGCCTCCGGGGTGATCCAGGCCTGGCGGCAACTGTCGCGGTAGATCCGCAGCACCTCGCCGGGCCGCACCTTGCGGACCCCTTTCAGCAGCGTGTAGGGCGAGGGCACGAAGCCGAACACGAAGTACAGCGCGAGCGCCTCCCGGTCGAGCCCCCCGGTGGCGTGGGGCCGCAGCGCCTTCAGCTCGGAGGCGAACTGCACGCCCCCCGGGCCGCGCTGCACGTACAGCGGCTTGACCCCCAGGGGATCGCGGGCCAGCGTGAGGGACGCGTCCCGCGTGTCCCACAGCGCCAGCGCGTAGATGCCGTTGAGCCGCGCCAGGGTGGTCCGCACGCCCCAGTGCTCGACGGCACGCAGGACAGTCTCGGTGTCCGACGTTCCCCGGAAGGCGTCCGGGCCGACCCCCTCGCGGGCCAGCGCCCGGCGCAGGTCCCAGTGGTTGTAGATCTCGCCGTTGAAGGCCAGCACGAAGCGTTCCCCCCGCATGGGCTGATTCCCGGCGGGGGAGAGGTCGAGGATGCTCAGCCGCCGGGTGCCGACGCCGAAGGGGCCCTGCTGCACGCAGCCGCCCTGGTCGGGGCCGCGGTGAAAGATCACGTCGCTCCAGGCCCGCAGGTCCGGCCTCGGCCCGGGTCCAGCCTGTACATAGCCCACAAAACCACACATGTCAGCCTCCCAGGTGCTGAGCGTAGATCGCTTCCAGGGACCGCGCGGCGGCGTCCCAGGAAAGGTGCCGTACCCGCTCGCAGGCCCGCTGCCCGAGCGCGAGCCGCGTCTGCCGGTCGCGGGCGAGGCGGCGCATGGCCTCCTCCAGCGCCCGCTCGTCCCCCGGGGGCACCAGCAGGCCTGCCCCCAGCCCGACCACCTCGGGCAGGCCGCCCACTGCGGAGGCGATGACCGGGCGCCCGCTCGCCATGCTCTCCAGTGCGGACAGCGAGAAGGTCTCGGTGTACGAGGGCACCGTGAGGACGTCGCAGGCGGCGTGGACCGCCCCCATGTCGCGGGCGCTCACCCGCCCCAGGGCGTGGACCTGGCCCGGCGGGCGGACCTGTCCCAGCTCGCGCAGCACCTCCGCGTGGTACGCCTGCGCGCCCTCATGGGGCCGCACGGTCAGGTCCCACAGGCCCGCGTCCCCGGCGAGCACCAGATGCACGCGGGGCTCAGTGGCGCTCAGGTGCGCGAAGGCTCGGCCCAGCTCCAGCACGCCCTTTTCCGGCACGATGGCCCCGGCGAACAGAAAGGCGACGTCGTCCTCACCCAGCCCCCACTCCGCCCGCAAGCGGCGCCGCTCGTCCTGCCAGCGCCCGCTGTCGAAGGTGGCCAGGTCCACCCCGTTGTAAACCGTGTGAATGGAGCCGACCCCCGGGAGGCGGCGGCGCAACCCCTCGGTCACGAAGGCGCTTACGCCAATCTGCGCGTCACTGTGACGCAAGATGAGCTGCAGGTCCGGCACGCTTATGCCGCCGGGATCACTATGAAAGTGGGTGACCCGCGCCCTCCCGCGCAGGAAGCGCAGGTACGGGTACATGTGGCCATGGATCACGTCGAAGTGCTCCCGACGAGTCAGGGCAATGTAAGGCAGGTGAACGCTGAAATCCAGTGTCCGCCCCCCGACGCGCCCCTTTGCCCAGGGACGGTGTGGGAGCTGCACCAGATGCACCCCGCGCCACACCTCACGCCAGGCGCCCTTCCCCACCACCGCGATCCAGACCTCGTGCCCCTGTTCGACCTGCGCGCGGGCGAGTTCCAGGGTGGCCCGTGCCACGCCGCTGCACCCCTCCACCTCCGGATGGGGTGGCAGACGGATCGCGCCGACCACATGCAGGATCTTCATGACGGTCCCCCCTGAGTCTGAAGCAGTCGCAGTTCCCCCCCACGCCACAGCAGCGCGAGGTAGCAGGCCCCGCTCACCAGGGTAGCCAGCAGCAACTTCAGCAGGTCCGGCCCGGGCAGAAGGTGCAGCAGCAGCAGCGGCAGCGCCAGCGTGGTCGCGCTGGCCAGCAGCAGCAGCCGCGTCGGCGGCGCCCAGGCTATCCGCAGTCCACACACCCGTGACACCACCCAACTTAACCCGAGGAAGTACACGAACTGCGCGGCCGTCGTGGCCACGGCGGCCCCCAGGGCCCCCTGACGAGGGATCAACCACAGGGCCAGCCACAGGTTGACCAGGGCCACCAGCAGGCCAAGCGTCACCCCCAACCATACTCGGCCCACCGCGGATAGGGTGAGGGTGAGCATGCCGCAGAGCACGCCCGGCGTCAGGCCCAGCAGCAGCACCTGACCGACAGCCACGGCAGGCAGCATCTTGTCCCCGTACAGCAGCCGGACCACGCCGTTCAATAGCACGACCGCACCGAAACTCACTGGGGCAGCGTATAGCACCGCCAGCGTCACGCCCTGCTGTACCTGACGGCGAATAGCCTGGGGCTGCCGCGCTCCGTGATGGTGCGAGATGGCTGGGTAGTACCCGTTGATCAGCGCCCAGCCCACGGCCAGGGCGATGCTGTAGATGGTGTACGCCAGGTTGTAGAAGCCGATCTGGGTCTCGCCGGAGAAGCGGGAGAGAAAGAACAGCTCGGAGCGCTGCCAGACCACAACCTCAATCAGGCGAGAAAGCGTGGCGGGCAGCAGGAATGCCGCGTACTGCCCCAGCACTGGCCGCAACACCCGGCCGCCCCGGGAGCCGGGTATGCGCCCCAGGTGCCCCAGTAGGCCCAGCCAGGTCACGGCACCGCTCCCCAGGACAGCTGCGGCAAAGCCTGGGCCAGCCCAGCCGAACGTGTGTGCCAGCACCACCAGCGCCACCTGCACCAGGGCGGCGGCGCCCGTCCAGAGAGCCACGGGCCGATAATCCTGCCGTGCCCACAGATGTGACGAGACGATGCTGGCCAGGGCCAGGGGAAGTTGCGTGGCCGCGACCATCAGGAGGTACGGGTTGCGGCCTTGCCCTAGCCACACGGCGGTTAGTAGCAGCAGGATGACCCCGTTGAGGAGCAGAGTGACCCGCCACACCAGTGCGGTGAGGGCCTCCGCGTCCGGCTCACGGTTCTGGCCGAGCAGTTCCGCGGCGACCTTGGTCAGCGCGTGCGGCAGCGCCAGCGTGCCCAGGGCGCCGGTCACGCTGGCAAGCCACAGGTAATAGCTCATCACGCCGTACGCTTCCGGGGACAGGCTGCGGACCACCACCACCGAGCTGAACAGGCCTGCCACGGCGATCAGCGCATTGGCCCCGGCATTCCACAGGCCATTACGCACGGTCGAGGGAGCCGTCCGCTCCGGAGTAACATCCCCATGAAGGCCCGGCGCGTGGGTCAGCCCGCGGGGCGTCTTCCCCAGGTCACCGGACACGCTGCTCCCCATCCCCCGCCATGTCCTGCCGCTCGTCACGCAGCCCCAGGCGGCCCCGGGCGTGGAGAGGACGCCACGGGCCAGGCCCATCGCGCTCCGGCCCGGTGTGGACACGGCTACAGGTCATACACCCGCGGGCTGGGTTCGCCCTTGGCCCAGTGGTAGCGCAGCCGCCCCCGCGCCCCCAGCACCCGCAGGCTCTCCAGCGTCTCCTCGAAGGTGCAGCGCCGTCCCCGCCACGTCACCTCAAGCCCGTAGGACTGCACGGGGACGGTCGGCACCCGGCCCCCCGGGGGCAGGGCGAGCGCCAGCGCCCGGAAGGCCTTGTCCACCCAGCCCACGACCGGCAGCACGTCGCGAAGGTCGACCCGAGAGGTCGAATGGGACAGCCCCTTGGCCGCGAAGCCCCGTGCGGTTGGTAGACCTCCTCCCGGCGTCTGCGCGCCCAGCAGCAGGGCCGTGAGGGTCCCCACCCCCTGCTCCACCGGGGCCAGGTCCCGTTCCCGCACCCGCAACAGGAAGCGCAGCACGTCCCCTGCCCCCGCCACCATCAGCGGGTTGCGGGCGGTGCGCCCCTCGCCGTAGATGCCCCAGAGGACGCCCTCCGGCGTGATGAGCCGCCCCAGGAACTCCGCGGCCTGCCCCAGGGCCGCCGTCACCCGCGGGTCCCGGGTGCGGTCGAAATAGGCGAGCAGCCCGTTCATGGAGCGCCCAGTGTAGATGGGGATGGCGAGCCGGGATGGACCGATCCCCAGGTGGACGGTGCCGCCCCGCTGCGGCCCACCTTGCATCTGCGCGCCCAGCACGACCGCGGCACAGCGCTCGATGTATTCCGTGAAGTCGGCCCCGGTGAGGGCCTCGCACGTGGCGAGCGCCTCCAGCAGCGTGGCGTGCTTGTTGGCGACCAGGACGGGGTTGTACGGCTGGTCCTGAAAGCCCCGGCCGTTCCAGAGCTGCCCGATCCAGTACCCCTCGATGTTCGCGCGGGCGGCCCGCACGTAGCGTTCCCCATCCCGGCCCAGGTCCCGCAGGGTGCGTGCGAGTCCCAGCAGCGCCGAGTCCAGCCCCGCCTCGTGCGGGGTCCCTCCCGCCACGGGGCCGAACTGGAAGGAGGAGCGGCGCCAGCGCCCGTCGGGAAGCTGCTGCCCCAGCAACTCGTCCGCCGCGCGGATCGCCCGGTCCAGGAACCCGGGCTGCCCCGTCCGCAGGAACAGCTCGCGGTAGCCGTCGATCACGCCCTCGTAGCGCCAGTCGTACAGCGCGCCGGTGTACAGGAAGTTGCTCTCCCACCAGTGCATCACCGGCCCGCCGTACCCGTCGGGGCCGCGCATGCCCTCCAGCCAGGCGTCCAGCCCACCGAGGGCGCGGGCGAGGTGGTCCGTCTGGACCCCAGACGGGGCGGTCAGCGTCGCCGTCATGCCCGGCTCCCGACAAGCAGGCCCTGGGGGCAGGCGTAGCGCGGCCAGCCCCGCTCGGTGGGGGTCAGCAGCGCCCGGTCCGCCCAGGCGTATCCCAGGTCGTAGCGCCGGGCGCGGTTCGCCAGGGCTGAGGCCGCCAGCCATGCCACCCGCCCCGGCCCCAGCACGCCCCACCCCGCGCGCAGCCGGTACGCCCGCCGGAACTGCCGCTCAAGGGTGGGGTACCAGACGCCGCGAAAGCGCCGGTTGACCAGCGATCGGTGGCTCAATCGGTTGCGAAAGGCCACCAGCACGTGCCGCGCCCCGGGCGGGAAGGCGGGCGGTCCAGCCTGCAACTCCAGGCTCCAGAGATAGATATGGACGGATGCCTCCTCCGCCTGCGGTCCGCTCACGATCCGCACCTGGTCCTCCAGGCGGTCGGCCAGGTCCTCGCGCAGTTCGGAGTGCGCGGCGTGGACGGCGACCGGGGTTCCGGGGGGCAGCCCCAGGCGGCGCAGCTCGTAGGCGGTGAGGTCCAGCAGGGTGCGGGTGTCGATGGCGTAGCGTTCTTGTGGATTCAGGGTCATGGTTCGGTCCTCCGCCGCCGCTGCCCTTTGAAGTGCGCGGACACCCGACCAAGGCTGAGGATGGCCGACCACGACGCGGCGGCGGACACCACGAAGCTCAGGAGGTAGGTAGGCGTGAGGCGCAGCCAGCGGGGGTCGCGGGTATAGGCGTACACCCGCAGGCAGGTCGTGGCGTGTCGGCCCAGCACCCACCCGGCGAACAGGCCCCACGCCAGCAGTCCGGACCGGGCAGGCCTCCTCGCCACGCGGGCCGCCGTGGGGAAGGCCAGCCACCCCAGCAGCACCGCCGCCTGCACCAGCGGCACGTACAGCAGCCCCAGCAGCCGCCCCGGGCGCCTATCCCGGCGCAGATGCCGCATCTGGCCCCGCAGGTACGCGCGGCGCCAGCGCACCTCGCCCCGCCAGTACTCGGGCCAGGTCTGCGCGATCTCCGTCCGCACCCGCGCCCCCTCGCAGAAGGCGAAGCGGGCGCCCGCCTGCCCCAGCCGTTCGGAGAGGTCCCAGTCCACGCCGACGGGCACGTCCTCGGGGAGCGCGCCGCCCACGCGGTCCAGCGCGGCGCGGGACAGGGCGATGCTGCCCCCGCCGAACAGGGTGACCCGCCCGTCCAGCACCTGCCCAGCCAGTTGGTCCACCTCGAAGAGGCCGCTGACCGGCGTGGGCGTGTAAGCACTGAATCTTCCGGTCGTCGCCTCCGCCCGTTCCCCCACCAGGGGCCGGACCAGCGCGGGAAGCCAGCCGGGTTCAACGGTCGTGTCCGCGTCGAGAAAGACGAGGAGGTCGTGGTGGGCCGCCTGCACGCCTAAGTTCAGGGCGGCGTTCTTGCCGCGGGCAGTCTGCGGCAGCACGGCTCCCCGAACATTCGGCGCGGGGGGCGAGCGCAGCAACCCCTGCGCCCGCTCGAAGGTGCCGTCCTGCCCGCCCGCCACCAGCAGCAGTTGGACCTCGCCGGGGTACTCCGTCAGGGCGGCGCTCAACGCCGGGAATATTCCTTCCAACGCGTCCGCATCATTCCAGGCGGGAACGATCACGCTCACGCCGGGCAGGATGGGGGTCGTCCGCGGTTCGTGAGCGGGGGCCGTCCCGCGGGCGCCTGACCCGCTCCGCCATGCCTGCGCGGCCCGCTGTGTCACATGCCCCGCCGCCGCCCAACCCAGGAGCCGCAAGGCATTCACAGGGGTCTCCCCGGCCAGGCCGTTGCGGGCCACCCCTGTCCCTCTGGTAACGTCCTCCGCGCTGCCAGGCCTCGCAGGGACCGGGCGACGATGTCCGCAGTCCGGTTCCAGCTGAAACGGGTGAGATACTCGCCCCGCCGCGCGTTCACCCCGGCTTGCAACGTCGGGTGATGCCGCACCCCGGCGCGCAGGGCCCGCAGCAGGCTGGCGGTGTCGCCGGGCGCGGCGAGATAGCCCGTCTGTCCCTCCTCGATCAGGGACGGGATGCCGCCCACGCGCGAGCCCACGACCGGACAGCCCGCGAGGAGCGCCTCGGCCAGCACCATGCCGAAGGATTCCGCCGAGGAGGTGGACGGCAGCACGGTCAGCAGCGCGGAGGCGTACCAGTCCGCCAGCTCGCGCCGCGAGGCGACCAGCCCCACCCAGCGCAGGCCGGGCGGCGTCTCCCGCGGTGGGGCGGCCCCGATCACCGCCAGCTCCAGGTCGGGCTCTTCCAGCCGCAAATGCTGCCACGCGCGCAGCAGCGCCCCGAAGCCCTTGCTGGGAACATCCGGTTTGCCCACGAACAGCAGGTAACGTCCCCCGGGTCGCCGGACCCCCCCGGCCATCACGCCGTCCACACCGGGGGGCGCCTCGACCACGGGTCGCCCCAGGCGGCGCAGGGCCGACGAGTATTCGACGTACCCGCGCGTGCCCACCTGCACCTCGTCCGCCGCGGCCAGCGAGCCGTCCCCCAGCAGGCGCTGGTACAGGGTGCCCAGCATGCGCTGCACGGGTCCGGGGCCGGTGACGTCACTGTGGTACATCAGTGCGACCGGCACCCGCAGGCGCCGGGCGGCGCGCACGGCGATGTCCGTCAAGCCGGGCACCGTGTGATGCACGTACAGCGCGTCCGGGCGCCACTCGCGCAGTACCCGGGCGACTTCCCCCGGCCAGCGGGGATGCATGCCGGTACTTGCAAAGTGCCAGCGGGCGGGGGACAGCTCGGCGGGCAAGTCCGCGGCCAGGTGGTGCAGCACGAAGCCGTGCTGGCGCTCCAGGCGGCGGCATACCTCGTCAATGTACCGCTCGGCGCCCCCCACCCCCACTGCCCGGTACTGCGAGACGACCAGCACCCGCGGTGGCCGGGCGAGTTCTCCCGGGGCCACGCTCAGGACCTCCCGGGCAGGACGTCCGCCAGGTCCGGCGCGACCGGGGTGCGGCCCGCCAGGAGGTGGCGGTACACCGCCTCGTAGGCCAGCGTCATCTCGCCCAGGGAAAACTCGCGCGGCGGGACCTGCGGGCGCGGGGTGCGCCACACCCGCAGGAGCCCGGCGGCGAGGGCCTGCGGGTCCCCGGGCGGCACGAGCACGTTCCGTTCAGTCAGCACCTCGGGCAGCGAGCCCACGTCGGAGGCGACGACCGGCACGCCGAGCGCCGCAGCCTCCGCGGCCGTGAAGCCGAAGCCCTCGGTGAGGGACGGCACCACCACGGCGTCGCTGGCGACCAGATAGCTCGGCAGCTCGGCGCGGGGCACGGACGGCAGCACGCGCACCGCCTCGCCCAGCCGCGCGAGCGCCAGCCGCTCCAGCTCCGCCCGGCGCTCCTGAGGATAATTGCCCAGGATCAGCCGCAGCCGCGCCTGGGGCAACTGCTGGCGGACCCGCTCGAAGGCCGCGATCAGCACCTCCACCCCCTTGGTCACTCCGGGCCGCCCGTAGTAGGTGAACAGGGGGCCTTCCGTCCCGGCGGGGAGCAGCTCGGAGCGCAGGCGCGCGGCCAGCTCCGGGTCGGCGGCCCAGCCGTGCAGGTCCATCCCGTTATAGATGAAGGTGAGCCGCTCGTCGGGCACCCCGATCTGCCGCAGGGCGGCCCGCGTGGAGCGCGAGACCCCCACGTAACCCTGGAAGGGCAACTTCACGCAGGCGTACTCCAGGGCACGCAGCAGGGCGGCCTGCGGCCAGCTCAAGCCGGGGAGCGCGTGCCAGGCGCCCCCCAGCACCTCGTGGACGGTGATCACGACGGGCCTGCGCGCCAGGCGCCCGGCCAGCCAGGCGGGGGGGGCGGCGTTGTAGGTGGTGGTGTGGATCACGTCGGCCCGCCGTGCCAGGCGGACGGCCAGCGGCGTGGCCTGCAGGGTGAAGGCCAGGCGGTCTGTGCCGCGCGCCCGGCCCACCCGGTGGATGCGGACGCCTGCGCGCTCCTCGAAGCGGGGGGTGCCCTCCAGGCGGGTGGTGAGCACATCGGCGGAGTGCCCATGCTCCACCAGGCTGCGGGCCAGAGTGTCGAAGAGCGTCTCGACGCCCCCCACCTGCGGCCAGAAGTATTCCAGAACGAACAGGACCCTCATCGGGTCCCCGCTGGGCGCATGCGCAGACCGACTTGCGGGTAAAGAAGAACGTCTGGTGAGCTGTCCGGATGTTCTGCAAGCAGAAGGGCTCGACCGTCTCTGCCTCTCACTCTGCCCGGGTTCGTCCTCAGTTCATGACCACCCAGTCTCACTCGCGCTCCATCTGCGTCTTCAGGTCGTTCCTAACCTGCCCGGCGATGTGGGACGCCATGTGCTGCATGGAATGCAGCAGCACACCCGTGAGTGCCAGCAGCAACCCGCCAATCACCAGCAGGGAGGTCAGGAGGGCGCGGCCTTCCAACAGGTTGCCCGTCCGCTCCATAGTGGACCACACATTGAGGCCGACGAGCAGGCCGATCATCGCCACCAGTGACCCAGGCAACGAGAAGAACAGCAGCGGGCGGCGGCGTGCCACCAGGCTCAGGATCGCGTCGAGCACCTGCAGGCCGTGGACCACCGGGTTGCGCTTGTTGCCGTCCAGATAGCGCACGCTGATGGGCACCTCCCTGACGGTCAAGCCGGAATTCGCCAGCAGGAACTGCATCTCCGACTCCACCGACAGGCCCGGCGTGTCGAAGCGGAGCAGGCGCAGGGCCGCGGGGGAAAAGGCGCGAAAGCCGCTCTGCGAGTCGGTCAGGTGAACGCCGCTCGTGACGTTGGTGACCCGGGTGAGGGCATGCTGACCCACCTGGCGCCATCCCGGTGCCGTGTTCTCGATTCCCAGAAAGCGCGAGCCGATCACTACGTCGGCGCCTTCTTCCAGAATGGGCCGGACCACCTTCGGCAGATCTGCGGGGTCATGCTGCGCATCGCCGTCGAGGCAAACCACAGCGGCGGGAGCGTGGGCGAGGGCCGCCCGGAACCCGGCGTTGATCGCCTGCGCCTTACCCATGTTGTGCGGTTGCTGGATCACCTGCGCCCCTGCCTGGAGGGCGAGGAACGGCGTGCGGTCGGAAGAGCCGTCATCCACCACGATGACGCGGCGGACGTACTGCAGGGTGCTGATCACCACGCTGGCGATAAACCGCTCCTCGTTGAAGGCCGGGATAACGGCGACCACATCGGGGGGGACGGAGTCCGGAAGGGGCGCCAGTTGAAGCAGTGGCTCGACAACATCGGCGTGCTTGGTTGCTTGCAGCATGACCACTCCTCAACTCGGGGGGGCAGGGACTGCGGCGTCAGGTGGGCATAGACAGGCTCTGGTGGGAGACGTTCTTCCGCCTCAACCGTACGTTGAGGCCACAAAGAGTGGCTGGACATGGGATGTGCTGGCACGCTGCTCTGGCTACAAGAGCGTTGCTGGACTACTCATATGGGGCACATGATGTGAGACCTGGTGCTGAGATAAACTTAACATTAATCGAAAGAAATGTCAAAAATTTCACAGCCGAGCGTCTTAGGAGAAGCTGTATGGTTGGCTCGACCCCGGCCGCCCCACCTATCTCATCAGGGCGCACGGCCAGATGGTTCTCCAGCCGACCTCAAGTGCTGTGTACCGGTGGGGATGACAGCGTGTTCGAACGCCGTGCAGTTCGGGCTCACACCAGACAGGGAAGGTCAGGCAGATGGCCAGCCGATAACACGTCAGCCAAGTGGACGGGCGTTCCCCGCATCGTTCCCAGGCGCAGTCTCCACCTGTGGGGTGTCGCCCTAGTGGAGTGGAGGGCAAGGGCGGCGCCATTCTCAGGGATCACGAACAGAAAGTGTTCCTGTCAGCCACTCGACTCACGCTTGTTGCCAGAACGTCAAAGGGTAAAGAACGGCTCGGCCGCGGCGCCCTCCTTCGCCATCTGTCAAAGGAGGATCACCTTCGCTCTGAGATGAAAATTCTGAGAGGTCTGCTTGCCCCCCGGCCCCCAATCCTGCTGATTTGGCCACGGTCAAGAGTCGAGACAGGATTAAAAGTATCTCAAGACATTCTCACGTCTACCCCGCGAGTGTGAAGCATTCTTAAAGAACAAAACAATTCGGGAAGCAATGACCTTTTCCTCATAAACGGTCACCGAGGAGGAAGAGTGAGCTAGTGGTGAGACCGGCCCGGAGGGGGTACCCATGTCTACTCTTCCTGCCACCCGGCCCTCTCCTCTGGGCCTTCGTCTACTCCTCCTCGGCCTGCCACTCGCGCTCGCAGCCTGTTCTGGCCCCGTTGCGCCCATCGCAGCGGGGCAAAAGGGCAGTCTTGAGGAGGCCAGTCTCGCGCCGACGCTGTGCGGCGGCGTGCAGGACATGTACGTGGTCGCTCATCAGGACGACGACCTGCTGTTCATGAACCCCGACCTGTCAGCCGCCCTGCGCGCGGGGCACTGCATCTTCACGGTCTACCTGACCACGGGGGACAACCCGCCGGGTGTCGCCAACTACAACGCGGCCTACGGAACGAAGGTCACGGCGGCTGAGTATGCCCAGCAGCGCGAGGCGGGCATGCTGGCCGCCTATGCCCAGATGGCCGGGGTCTCCAACGCCTGGCAGCGCGGGACGATGAGGACCAGCACGGGCAAGACTGTCGCGACGGCGACCCTGCTGGGGAATTCACGGATCGTTCTGGCGTTTATGCGGCTGCCGGAGGCGGCGGACAGGTCGGTGAGCAGCTCTGTCGTCACGCTGGACGATCTGTATTTCGGCCTCGCCCCTTTAACCACCTCGTCGGATGGGGTGCGCTACACGCGGGAAGAGCTGATCGCCACCCTCGCCGACCTGATGAACCTCGCCCAGCCCAAGTACCTGCACTTCCAGGACTCCGATCCCGACCCCTTCATCAGGGACGTGGACGGGAACGTCATGTCGGACCACACCGACCACATCATCGGCGCCCGCTTCGCTCAGGCGGCCGACCGCCGCTATCTCCCGCCTCACACCCGCATCCGCTACCGCGACTACAACATCAACGCCGAGAACCTCCCGAACCTGAGTGCGGCGGAGGTGGCCGCGAAGAGCAGCACGTTCGGTGTCTACGCTCAGCATGACATGCTGATCTGTCCGCCTGCCACAGACTGCACCAACGTCGCGCTGTTCCCCCAATGGATGGGCGCGGACTACCAGGGCTGGCTGAAGCGGCAGTACTTCAATATTGCGGACGATCAGGGGGGCAGCGTGCTCAGGAACGGGCAGGGGCTCCTGCAAGCGTTCATGACGGGTGACCGCACCAGCACCATCCGCACCCTCCGCCAGAGTGCGGCGGGAGGCTCGTCCTTCGGCGCCTGGAGCGACCTGGGCGGCAACTTCTCCGCCCAGCCCGTCGTGGCCGCGTACGCGGACGGCCGTCTGGCCGCATTCGTCCACAGCAATATCGGGACGATGCTCTACAGCTTCCAGACCGCCGTGGGTGGCCCCTGGACCTCCTGGCGCAGCCTGGGTGGGAGCGGCGTGTCGGATGCCGCGGTGACCCTGAACCGCAAGAGCGGCGCCATGCAGCTTTTCGTCGTGAGCAGCGGCGGCGAGATTCTCGTCAGCACGGACAAGACCGGGAACGGGGGCTGGAGCGCGTTCGCCTCCCTCTCGGGCCGGTTCCCCGGCTTCGAGGTCTGGTCGAACCCCTCGGCCGCCCTGCTGCCCAGCGGACGCACCAGCCTCTTCGTGCGGGACAACGGGGGCAACATCCGCTACACCACCCAGGTGGGCTCGGGCAGGGCCTGGAAGAAGTGGATCTCCCTGGGGGAGGGCTTCCAGTCCGACCCGGTGGCTGTCGCGAACACCAACGGCCGCCTCGACCTCTTTATGCGCGGAAACGACAACCAGCTGTACACCCGGCAGCAGGATGACCAGGACGTGTGGACGCCCTGGCGCAAACTCGAGTTCGGCACCATGCAGTTCATGGGCGAGCCCGTCGTCGCTACGGCGCCTGGCGGCCGGACCGAGGTCTTCGTGCGGGATCTCGACACCAGCATCGTCCGGTTCACGCGGCCCTCGCCGAGCGGCAGTTGGAGCACCCCCGAGCGGCTCCCCACGCAGGCCCGCGCCATGTCCATCATCGGGGTCGACTTCGACGGCTCCGGCACGCTGAACGTGGTGATTCGCGGCACCGACGGCCAGGTGTACACGACCTCGACACGCTCGGTGGCCGGTGGGTGGACCCCGTGGGTGAATCTGGGAAACTGAGGAGCCCTCCCTGACCCATTGAACGGCGCAAGCCCCTCCGTTCAGGGATGGGGTGAGCGAATCGCCGCAGAAGGGGGCCGGGAAGCTGAAGCTTTGCCTTAGATAGCTGCCTGCCAAATAAACCTTCATGGCGAAATTGCCGCTCCAGTACAAGCGGAGCCGCAGCGTGGTCTACTCCTGCAAGTACCACGTCGTCTGGACGCCCAAGTACCGGAGAAGCGTCCTGGTGAACGGCGGAGACGAGCGGCTGAAGACCATCCTGAACGAGCTGTGTACCGAGAAGGAATGCGAGCTGCTGGCCGTGGAGGTCATGCCCGACCACGTTCACCTGCTGGTGGAGGTCGACTCCCAGTTCGGCCTCCACACCTTCGTCAAGCTCGCCAAAGGGCGTTCCAGCCGTCTGCTGCGCCAAGAGTTCCCGTGGCTGAAGTCCCGTCTCCCGACCCTCTGGACCAACTCGTACTTCGTCTCGACGGTGGGCAGCGCTCCGCTCAGCGCCATCAAGCAGTACGTGGAAAACCAGAAGGGGGTCTGAGTGAGGGCCTTCCGCTACCGTCTCTACCCGACGAAAGCGCAGGAAGCGGCGCTGCTAGACACCCTGCGTCTCACGCGAGAGTTGTACAACGCGGCCCTCCAGGAGCGCCGGGATGCCCACCGGAAGGTGGGCAAGAGCGTGTCCGTCTATGAACAGATGCGCTCCCTGCCCGAAGTCAAGGCGGTGCGCCCGGAGTTCAAGACGGTTCACGCTCACGTTCTGCAAGGCGTGGTCACGCAACTGGACCGGGCCTTTCGGGGGTTCTTCCGTCGCGTGAAGCAGGGCGTCACGGCGGGCTACCCCCGGTTCAAGGGAGCAGACCGCTGGGACAGCTTCGCGTTCAAGTAGGTCTGGGACAACAGCCGGAATACCTGGTTTGGCCCCGGAAAGATGCTGGACACCGGACGCATCTACCTCCCGAACATTGGCAACGTGCGGATGAAGATGCACCGCCGGATGGAGGGCAAGCCCAAGACGCTCACCATCAAGAAGGAGGGCAATCAGTGGGTATGCCGTCTACGTCTGTGATGCTCCCACCCGTCCGCTGCCCGGAACGGGCAGCGCCGTTGGACTCGACCTCGGCACCACCCACTTCCTCATCACCTCCGATGGGGAGTTCGTGGACAACCCTCGCTTCCTTCAGTCCAGCCTGAACAAGCTGCGGGTGGCGCAGCGTGCTCTGTCCCGCAAGAAGCGGGGCAGCCAGCGGCGCAGGAAGGCCAAGCAGCACGTCGCCAGGATTTACCGGAAGGTGGCCCGGCAGCGGTTGGACTTCCACCACCAGGCGGCGCGCCGCCTGGTCAACAACCACGACCTCATCGCCCACGAAGACCTGAACGTGAAAGGGATGAGTCAGGGCAACCTCGCCCGCTCGATTCACGATGTTGGGTGGGGCCAGTTCCTTAACCTGCTCTCCCTCAAAGCGGCGGATGCTGGACGGAGAGTGATCGGCGTAGACCCGCGTTTCACCTCGCAACGCTGCTCACGGTGCGGGCATACCGAGAAGGCCAACAGGCGCTCTCAGGCGGTGTTCGTGTACGTGTCCTGCGGTCATGAGGCGAACGCCGACCACAACGCCGCGAAGAACGTTTTGGGACGGGCAGTCTCTTCGGGCCTGAACGGTAGCGGACGACCGCAGGCCGTGGCCCGAGAAGCCCTTACCTTCAGGCATGGGGCCTGTCACAGCCTGATACCAGGGTCGAGAAGGTGTTCCCCACCGGGAACACTTTCTGTCTGCTCGTCGTACATCTTGTGGCGCTGGACCTGGGTACGCTTCCCACTGAGGCACTTGACGACCAGCCCACCCTGGGAAGACACGAGGGGCAGCCTTCTGCCTGGGGACGAACCCGAACGGACGGTGAAGAGTTTGAACCCCAGCGGTTTTCCAGAGTTGAGGGGGTGGAGCAACTGCTGAGAGGGAGTCCCCTGCGGCAAGCACGTTCTAGAACGTTGCTTCATCCAGGCCTGAATCCGCCGCCAGTTGTTTGAGTTCGCGGTTTTCTCCTGGGGAAGCCCCGGGGAGCGGCTGGTGTGACCGACGGGGGCGACGATTTCAGCCCCTCGGAGGGCGCCGCGTGCCCCTCAGTTCGGTCTGCTCCCTTCAACCTGACCTTCAGGGGATGCCCTCAAGGAGGCCAGGCGCTTTATTCTCCTACGGATCAGCGCTTGGGGCACAACGGGCGTCATGGCGAAGGATCCGCCCCTCGCCCGCAGGGTTCCGTTCGTATTCAACATCGTCACCCTCATTGCTCCCCAGAGTCCTGCCCTCCCTCACGGTGGCGTTCTGATCCTGCTCCACCGTCAGAGCGGGGACCTGACCGCCTTCGTGAGGCAACTGAAGACTGCGGTCCAGTCCTTCAACGCAAGCGAAGGGCCTGGACTCCCGTCTGCTCAAGGTCCTTATTGACAAGGCAGGGCGCGCCCTCTAGAGTTAAGTACTCCAACATTTTTGGCACGGCCCACTGCTTGTGCGGAGCACCTTTCTCTCCTTCTTTTTGCTTCTTGTCAGCACTGCTTGTGGTCGACGTCTCGCGCCAGGGCCTGTCTCTGGCATCCTCGGTGCGTCTCTCCTGAAGCTGGAGGTGTTCCCGCCGGAGTTGACGATTTCTTCTGACGCTGCCGGGTCCTCAGCCTCGGTCTACTCATGGCTGTGGTGGGGCGTCCGTCGACTGTGGGTCCAGGCCCATCCTCCTCCCCATGCGAAAGGGGAAAGGTTATGCGGAAATGGTTTCCCGCCGGTCTGATCACTGGGGCCCTGCTGGTGGCCTGCGGCTCACAACGACTGGGCGCATCCGGCCCACAGACAGCGCCGGTCAGTCAGGCGGTGACGGGATCGCCGTCCCAAATCGGTCAGTGGGCCTTTGTGCCCGGTTACAGCACGTCGGTGGACACGAACTGGCCTCTGATTGCGATCAACACGGCGGTGATGCCCGACGGCAACGTCATCACCTGGGGCGGCAACGAGCAGACCGCCTACTACAGCACCCGAAAGGGCAAATACCAGCCGGTGGACGTGTGGGACCCGGTGGCGAACACCCACAAGTCCTATCCGTTCCCGATGCTCACCACCGGTTCGGCCATCTCTATCTTCTGCAGCGGAATGACGTTCGACGCTGACGGGCGCCTGATGGTCGTTGGGGGCGACCGACCGCCGGATGGCGGAGTGACTATGGGCATGGGCAGCAATACGCTGAACATCTTCGACGCGAAGAGCCGTCAGTGGCGCAGCGGTGCCCCCATGGCCAACGGACGCTGGTACCCGAGCGCCACCACGCTGGCCACCGGGGAGATTCTGGCTGTGGCGGGTGAGAACGACATGGGCTTCGGGAACCCCAACAGAATCCCCGAGGTGTACCGGGCCGACGGCACGTGGCACCAGCTCACAGGGATCAACCGCGAGACCCCCGGGTATCCCTGGTTGTTCGTCGTCCCCGACCCGGAAGGCAAGGACCCCAACGGGCGGGTCTTCTTCGCCGGGCCAACGACGACCTTGGGCTACATCGACACCAGTGGCGCCACGGGTGGAAGCTGGCAGGATCTGCGCGAACGGGATGAAATTCTCCGCCAGTACGGCACCGCTGTCATGTACAACCAGGGCAAGATCTTGGTGATGGGCGGCGGCGGCGTGGACATCGGGTCCCCTGAATACCCGACCAACACGGCAGTGGTCATCGACCTCGCCAAACTCAACGCAGGTGCCCCCGACGCGGTGCGGGCCACGGAACCCATGCACTACGCGCGCCGCCAACTGAACGCGACCCTGCTGCCTGACGGTAAGGTGCTGGTGACCGGCGGGACCCAGGCGCAGGGGGCCAGCGAGGCCAACGGGTGCTTGAGCAACGGCGTTTGCGGCGACTTGCAGGTGTATGCGGCGGAAGTGTGGGATCCCAGTACGGAACACTGGACGGAACTGGCGAGCATGACCAAGCCCCGGCTGTACCACTCCACTGCCGTGCTGCTTCCGGACGGGCGGGTACTCTCGGCGGGGGGCGGCGCGGGGGCGAACACGGCCGATCAGCAGAATGCCGAGATTTTCTCGCCGCCCTACCTCTTCCAGACGACGGTGAAACGGCCCGTCATCGCCAAGGTGCCTGCGCAGGTGAGATACGGCCAACGCTTTACGTTGAACACGTCCGACGCGGCCAGCATCGACCAGGTCACCTGGATTCGCCTGTCCTCGACGACGCACGCTTTCAACATGAACCAGCGCATCAACTTCCTGCCGTTTACCCGGGGATCAGGATCACTCTCCATCACCGCGCCCGCTCGTGCCGTGGACGCCCCGCCCGGCCACTACATGCTGTTCATCCTTTCCAGGGGCGTGCCGTCCGTCGCCAGGATCGTGCAGGTCAAGTGAACTACCCCAGGCCAAAAGGCCGGGGCTTCTCGTGGCACGCATCTTCCAGCGAAGTACGTTGCGCCACGAAAGCCTGTCCCATGCTCAAGACGTTTTTGGCCGCGTTCACGTCCGCATTCTCGGCGTGCCCGCAGTTCAGACATCTGAAGTTCGCTTGACTCGCTCGGTTCCCCCGCTCGGTGTGCCCGCAAACGCGGCACCGCTGAGAGGTATGCCGAGGGTCTACGGCGATGACTCTCCGGCCAGCTTCTACCGCTTTGCTGGAGAGGATTTGAAAAAACTGCCCCCACGCCACATCGTGAATCTGCTTGCCCAGGTTCCCCTGGGCCATCCCCTTCACGTTGAGGTCTTCGTGACAGATGAGGTCGTGGGCGGTGACAAGTTTCTTGGCCTCTTCGTGGTGGAGTTGGAGCCGTTGCCGCGCCGTCTTGCGGTACAGCTTGGCAACCCGCTCCTTGGCCTTTCTGCGCCTGTTGCTCCGCTTGTTCGGCTTGCGTGCGAGGGCACGCTGAGCCACCCGGAGTTTCTTGCTGCTGGCCTGAAAGAGCCTGTGGTTCTCGCAGAACTCCCCGTCCGAGGTCACGTAAAACCACGTCGTCCCCACGTCTATCCCGACCTGGGAGCCCATCTCTGGCAACGGCTCGGCCCTGGGTATCTCGCAGGTCAGGACGGCGTACCACTCCCGACCCTCCCGCTTCACCGCCAGCGTCTTGAGCTTC
This sequence comes from Deinococcus apachensis DSM 19763, assembly GCF_000381345.1. NCBI lineage: Bacteria > Thermotogati > Deinococcota > Deinococci > Deinococcales > Deinococcaceae > Deinococcus > Deinococcus apachensis. The sequence continues at coordinate 31,685 of NZ_KB906417.1, forward strand.
CCGCAAAACGGGCGGTGCAACTTGATTCTGACGTTCCCAATTTTGGGCAGGTACACATGCTTCCCGTCCCCAGAGACGCTGTTCTGTGACGGCTGCGGGTACGTGAACGAGTCGTACCTGTCCCTGGGCTTGAAGCGGGGATAGCCGGGGGTCTTGCCTGCCTTCACTCGACTGAAAAAGTCCTGAAAGGCCCGGTCCACGCGGCGCACGACGTTCTGAAGCACCTGAGCGTTCACGCCCCTGTACTCCGGCACGCCCTCTTTCACGTCGGGCAGGGCCTTCATCTGGTCGTACACCGACACCGATTTGCCCGCCTTCCTGTACGCCCCGCGCCGTTCTTCGAGACAGCCGTTGTATAAGCGCTGGCAGAGCAGCAACGTGGTGTCCAGCGCGGCAATCTGCGCTTTGGTGGGGGACAGGCGGTACTTGAACGCCTTGAGCGTGGTACTTTCTCCTCTAAAGGTGTTCGCCACGCTCCCAGCCGTTGACGCGGCGTGGGGGCATTGCTCGTTTAGCTAGCACAGAACGCTTCAGCTTGGCCGCCCTGACCGGCGGGGGCCGCTACACCCCCATGCCTAAAGGCCGGGGCACGGCGGCCCTTTAGTAGGCAGGGCAGTGAGAGGAGTGGGGGGCGTCGTGGGCGAAGCGTCCCGGCTGCCCCTGTGGAAGAGTTGAAGGGCGAATGGAAGGGTCCGGGGAGGCCCGGGAGCCGCACCACCCCCCCGGAAGACCGCTATACAGTCCTGTCCTCCGCTTCGGCCCTCACGCTCCCCAGTGACCGCGGGACTTCAGAGAAGGAAGAGCGGGCCAGTGGTGAGACCAGCCCGCAGGAGGTTCGTATGTCTCCTCTTCCTGCCCTCCGGCACTCTCCTCCCCGTGTTCGCCTGCTGCTCCTCGGCTTGCCACTTGCCCCGGCAGTCTGCCCTTCGGCGGGGACGGGCAACCCCGAGGTGGCCAGCATCACGCCGTTTCTGTGCAGCGACGTGCAGGATATGGATGTGGTCGCCCACCGGGATGACTTGCTATTCATGATTCGGACCTATCGAGCGCCTCGCGCGCCAGGCACTGCCTCTTCGCGGTCTACCTGACTCCCGGGGACAACCCTGTGTCCACAGGTTGTGGCAAGTTTGTGTGTTGAGCCGAGTCGTGGGAAGCTCGGCCCGTCACTCCCACTCGAGCCGACAAGCCTGCGAGCAAGGAGGGTCCTCCAAGGTCGCCCAACAAATCCTGGCTGGCTCAAGGCCCCCAAGGTCAGGCGCAACAGTATCTGAGGCTAGAGAAGCCTGAATACAACATTCCGCCGACCGGACCCGGGTGGTGACCCTTTTTCCCTTTTTGGGGGTTTGTATGTGGGTCCTGGGTCTCGATGTCGGCAAAAGCGAGTTGTACGCCTGCCTGCTCTGGGTTCAATCGCCTGGGTCCTCGACGACCATCGGTGCGGTTAAAGCCATGGCGAACACCACCCAGGGCCATGAACAGTTGCTCGTGTGGCTGACGAAGTCAGCCACAGTCGGAGAAGAGCTCTTGGTGGTGATGGAATCCACCAGTGTGTACTGGGAGCGAATCGCGATGACCCTGCATGACGCGGGTGATGTGGTCAGCGTGGTCAATGCGGCGCAGATCAAGTCCTCCGCGAAAAGCACGTTGAGGTGGGGGAAAAAAGTTGGATGCGGAGTTGATCGCACGGTATGGGGCCGTGATGCAGCCAGCACGCTGGCTGCCCCCCGAAGCGGACCTGGTCGAGTTGCGGGCGCTGCTTCATGCCCGTGACCACATCGTGGAGCTCCTGACCCTGGAGGCTGGCCGTCACCACGCCATGGATCACCAGCACCAACAGAGTTCGAAGGCCCTCGGTTTCTGTGAAGCACGCCAGACGCTGCTCGAACAGCCGTTGGAGGAAGCCAATGAGGCCATAGGGGCGCTGGTCCTGGCCTCTCGGGAGGTGCAGGAGCAGGTCACCCTGCTGACTTCCATTCCCGGGATCGGCCCGTTGACGGCCTCCATCCTGCTGGTCGAGACCATGCACTTGAGCCACATGGAGAGCTCGAATCAATGGGCCGCTTATGCAGGTCTTTCTCCCGTTCCCCGTCAGTCTGGCAGTTTCACTGGGCGCACCCACATCTCAAAAATAGGAGACGCACGTCCGAGACGTACATTTTACCTCTGTGCTCTAACCGCGTCGCGAATGAAGAATCCCTTCGGGAACTTCTATCGCCATCTGACCGCACAGGGGAAGCCCAAAAAAGTCGCCCTGATTGCCCTGGCTCGCAAACTCCTCCGGGTCGCGTTCGCCGTCCCGGGGTCAGGCCAGAAATGCAATCCAGATGATCGACGCCAGCCTCCCGTAGCCGCTTGACGCTCCTCGGCCAACACAGTATTTGTTGAGGCCCAAGAAGCGGGAGACCCTGAAAAGGCAGGTGGCCTGAACTTCAGGCCGCCTGTTGCATGGCCTGCTGCTACGTCTTGAAGGCTTCTTCTGGGTGAAGACAGCGCTGGGGGGCGGGGATGCTGGAGTGAGCGGGATGGTGACGGTTCGAGACTCGGACGTGCAGGTCGAGCAAGCCCTGGGCTCGTTTTCGTGTTCGGAACCCTCGCTGCTGACGAACACGGCGTCGTGTGGGGCGGTGGGATGGCTCGATCAAATAATGGCAGCAGGCTGTCGACACGACCCCTACGTGCTCCACCCGGTGGAGCACGGGAAGCTCGCGGAGAGCCGCGCTCTAGCTTCACAACTGGTCGGTGTGGATGACCTCCGGCACGTCGTACTCACCCAGCAGTCGTGCGACGCACAGTCACTCGCAACGCCTCCCCCAGGCACGGCTCCGGAACTCCTTTTCAGGTGGAACATGGAGGTTGGGCCAGGACTGGACGGGAACGGTCAGCGCTGACCCCCTGACCACTGAAGTTCGGGAGCGGAAGGCTTCACTGCTGCTCAATTGCCGGGTCGCGCGGTGCCGCTTGCCTTACTATCCCCGGAGTAAGGTAAAGCTATGCTGTAAGGAGGGAGGCAGCATGAAGCACACCACACTGACGAGTAAGGGGCAGGTGACGATCCCCGCAGAGATCCGGGAAGCCCTCCACCTGCAAGCCGGGGACCGCCTCGTCCTGACGCTCGCCGAGGACGGGTTCACCGCATCGGTCGAGCGGGCCCCCAGGGTGGCGGACGTGCGCGGGCGGTTCCGGCACGCGGCCCGCCCCGGCACCTCCCGGGCCGAGGAACGGGCCGCCTTCGAGGAGGCCATCGCCGGGAAGCACGCTCCTTGAAAGCCCTGACCGACGCGAACGTCATTCTGCGGTTCCTGCTGGACGATCACTCAGACCTGTCCCCCCGCGCCGCGGCGCTGTTCGAACGGGCCGCGGCCGGGGAAGTGCAGCTCCTCGTTCCTCCCGCCATCCTGGCGGAGTGCTTTTACACCCTGAGGTCGTTCTACCGGCAGCCCCGGGCGGAGGTGGCCCGCGCCCTGCTGGACGTGCTGGCCCTGCCCGGCGTGGGGGCGCTGGAGGCACCGGCGGTCACGAAGGCCCTGCGCCTGCTGACCGAGCGGAGCGTGGACTTCGCGGACGCCTACCTGGCGGCCCTGGCCCGCACGCAGGCCCTGCCGGTCGCGACCTTTGACGGCGACCTGGAGAAGTTGGGGGCAACACTGCTCGACGGCTGAACACCGCGCGAACAGTCAGGGGGCCACGGGTCCGCTTCGGCTCCTCCCCGTGCTAAAGTGCGTGTGTTAACCCCTCTAAGCGCTCCCAGACGCAGTTTTCATCCTACTGTGTGGCATGACGGGCACTGGGTATGCCTCAGATTTGACGGACGCGGAATGGGTACTGCTCGAACCCCTCCTGCCCGGTCCCTGTTCGACGGGACGGAAACGGATTCATTCCCGACGCGTCCTCGTAGACGCCATGCTCTACGTCCTGCAAACCGGCTGCGTCTGGCGGCTCCTGCCCATGAACTTTCCCAGCTGGGGCATGGTGTACGCCCAGTACCGCAAATGGCGCCTTCGGGGCGTACTGAAGCACGTCCATGACGTGCTTCGTGAGCGGGTCCGGCTGGCGGTAGGGCGAGCGGCACAGCCCACTGCAGGCATCATCGACCGTCAAAGTGCAAAGACCACCGAAACGGGTGGCCCCAGGGGCTTTGACGGTGCCAAGAAGGTCAGTGGGCGCAAGCGGCACATCCTCGTCGATACCCTTGGCCTCATTCTCAAGGTCGTGGTGCATCCAGCGGATGTCTAGGACCGTGAAGGGGCAAACTCGTTCTAGAGGACATCAAGCGGACTTACCCCAAGCTGGAGAAGGTCTGGGCGGACCTGCAGCTCTGACCGCGTCATTGCGAATAAAGCCGTCGGTTTTGACCGCCCTTTTCCCGGCCCCGGTGGAATCGGCCTCAAATGCGTCCCAGAGCAACTTGAAGGGCCATCGGAAAGATGAGAAGTGGAACGTTGTGGTGGGTTGTGGCACGGCTCGGCACCCGCTACTGCACCACTACTGCACCAGGGGGGGTGGGGGGCACCGGTGGCTCACCTTCAGCTTGATTGCCGATGAAAGTCCGTGCCTGGCGGCCTATGCTCCGGCAGGAGCTGAGTTGCGAAAGGCCCCTTTGTCTCGTCACTGGCACCTGATCAGAAGGCTCTGACCACGATCACGCCACATACATCAAGCCAAATGGATGGTGGCGTCGGCGCGGAGGCGCACATGGGTGGTTGTGGTGGGTGCGTGCGCGGTGGTGAGCATGACCTTGGGGCCCAAGCACCATACGTGGGACGTAGTCTCGCCTGAAGGGCGGGAGTACGCTGAGTCATGTCGGCGCCGTTCCGGGTGCAGCTTCTCGGGCAGGTGCAGGGCCACTTCGGCGGCGCGCCCGTCCCCTTCCTGCGCGACCGGCGCCACCTGCTGCTCGCCTACCTCGCCGCCCAGGACACCTGGGTGGGGCGCGAGCGCCTCGCCTTCCTGTTCTGGCCGGACGATCCCGGCCCGGTCGCCTACCAGAACCTGCGCCGATTGCTGCAACGGGTCCGGGCGCTGCCCTGGCTGCGCGGTCTGGAGGTCACGGCCACGCAGGTCCGCTGGGCCGTCCCCACCGACGTGGCGGCCTGGGAGCAGGCCCGCGCCCCGGAGGGTTACGGGGGCTCCTTCCTCGCCAGCCTCGAACCCATCAACCTCCCCGAACTCGCTGCCTGGGCCGCCGCCGAGCGGGAGCGTTTACAGGGCCTGCAGCGTGACCGCATCCTCGCCCGGGCGCGGGAAGGTCCCCCCGAGGAGGCCCTGACGCTCCTCACGCCTCTCCTGCACGGCGAGGCGCCCGACGACGAGGCACTTGCCGAGTACCTGCGGGCTGCCGCGCGGGCAGGGCAACGTGAGCGGGGCATGCGGGAGTTCCGGCGATACGCCATGTGGCTACGAGACGAGCTCGGCCTCGACCCCTCCCCTGGGGTGATGCAGGCCCTGCGGGAGGATTCCGCGGCTCCGCCCGACCTCGTCCCGGCCCACACTCCTGTGCCCAGCGCAGTCACCTCCTTTGTCGGCCGCGACCTGGAGATCGCCGAGGTGTTGCACCTCCTGCGCGGCCCTGATCACCGGCTCGTCACGCTCATCGGCCCCGGCGGCGTGGGCAAGACCCGCCTGGCCGCCCGCCTCGCGCAGGAGACCGCACCGCACTTCGCCCAGGGCGCAGCCTTCGTGCCTCTGGAGGCCGCGCGAGACGAGGCCGAACTCGTTTCCACCCTTGCGCGTGCCGTGCCCGTCCCCCTGCCTCAGGTGACCTGGCCCCAGGTGCGGCGCGCCCTGGCCGCCTGTGAGCTGCTGCTCGTCCTCGACAATTTGGAACACCTGCCGGGGGCCGCGTCGCTCATCACTGACCTCCTCACCGCGGCGCCACGTGTCCGGGTCCTGGCTACGTCGCGCGCGCCTCTGGGGCTGCTCGCCGAAACGCAGCTTGTGCTCGAAGGTCTGCCGTTCCCGCCTGGCCCCGAGGCCTGGGATGACGGCTACGACGGGGTACGCCTCTTTACCGAGCGAGCCCGACACGTGGATCCACACTTCGTGATCCCGCCGGAAGACCGCGCCCACCTCTTGCGCCTGGGGGAGAGCGTGGGCGGCCTGCCACTCGCCCTCGAACTCGCCGCGACCTGGGTCCGGCTTCTCCCCCTGAGGGAGGTTGCTGACGCCGTGGGCGCTGGCCTCGACCTTCTGCACGCCGACCTGGCCGACCTTCCGCCCCGACAGCGCAGCCTGCGGGCGGTCCTCGAGAAGACCTGGGCGCTGCTCCCCCCACCCGAGCAGGAGGCCTTGCGTGCCCTGGGCAGCGTGGACACTCCCTTCCACCTGCGGGCCGTGGGAAGCGTCACCGGAGTGACGCCCCTCACCCTGCGGCATCTGGAGGCGCAGGGTTTAATTCGGCGGCTGGAGGGCGGCCACCTCAACCTGCATCCTCTGGTGCGCCAGTTCGCCGCCGAGCGGGCGGCGGACTACCCGCAAGAAGCCGAGGCGGTGCGCCGCAGGCACGCCGAGTACTACGCCCGCTTCCTGGCCGACCGTCCGCGCCCCCCGAACGGTGGGCTGCTGCAGGCGTGTGCCCTGGACGAGATTGCTGGCGAGATTGAGAACGTGCGCATGGCCTGGCGCTGGATGGTCAATCACGCGGCGGACGATCTCCTAAACCTGTGTCTGGACCCGCTGTGGCAGTTCTGCGAGGGCCGCGGCCGCCACCCGGAGGGCATCCCCCTGTTCCGCCTCGCCGCCGGCCAGACGGAGCTGCCCCGCCCCACCCGCGGACGGCTGCTCGTCCGACTTGGCATCTGCTTGCTGCACGCGAGCCCGATGCGGGAGGCGGAACGCGCCCTGCTTCAAAGTCTGACCCTGCTGAAGGGAACCGGACACGACCGGGATCTCCAGCTCGCCTACGTGCACCTGAGCATGATCGCCGAGGCCCAGGGCCACCCCCGCCGCGCGATGACGATCAACGAGGTCGGCCTACGCGAGGCCCAGCGCACCGGCCACCGCTGGTCCGAGGACGGCTTCATCACCCGCCTCGCGCTCGGTGCCCAGGCGATGGGGGACCTCCCACGCGCGCGCGCCCTCCACGAGCGCCGGTTGCGGTCCAGCGAGGCGCTGCAGGACGTCTTCGGGCTGGCCCTTTGCACAAGCTACCTGGCAGGTGTCAGCCTGCTGGAGGAGCGCTACGACGAGGCGGAGCAGTTCTTCCTGCAAGGTATCCGCCACTGGCGGAGCCTCGGCAACCCGGGGGCGGTCGCCCACCTCGTGCGGCGCCTGGGAGACCTCGCCTACGTGCAGGGAAATTTCCGCGCTGCCTCCGCCCACTACACCGAGAGCGCCGCTCTATATACCGAGCTCGGTTACCCGGACGAGGCTGAGCGCATTCGGCTGCGCGCCGGCCATGCCCGGCTTTCCCACTGCGACCGTGAGGGGGCCCAAGCCGCTCTTGACGCCGCCCGGGAAGTCGGGGCGGCCGCCCTCTTCGAGTGGCAGACGCTGCAGGTGCGCCTACTCGCTGAGCGAGAGAACCCCAGCGCCCAGGAAGATGCCCTCCTGCCGTACCTGCGCCGCCATCTCCCCTGGCACATCCTCTCTGCGGAACCCTCCAGCGACTGAACTCCTGCCCGCGTCACGCCTGCGTTACGGGGGTGTCACACCCCTTTCTGCATCCTCGGAACGTGGAAAGGAGCGTGACACGGCACGTTGACCGGGACAGCACCCTGGCCCGGTGAACCTGCCACGGGCAGGAGTGAACCGGCGCGGACAACAGCCGTCACGGGGAAAGGCTCTCAGGGACTCAAGCTCCTGCACGACGAAGGGGTGATTCAGATGAAGACGAATCCCATCACGGTTCGGCGGTTGACCGGCGCTCTGGCCGCAGGCGCGCTGCTCGGTCTGGTGGCTTCGGGCCAGACGCCTGGGGTCACCCTGAGGGCGGCGCACGCAGCCGTAGTTACGGGTCAACCGTCTGAGATCAACGTCGAGCAGGACGTCTTGGAAATAGCCCCGGGGGCCTGCACCGGCTATCACGAGCATGGCGGCCCGGGCCTGGAGACAGTCATCAGCGGCACGGTCACCGTGGAAACCCGGGGTGCGCCAGGCACCAAGGCTTTCACCGCGGGGCAGATGTACGTGTACGCGGCCGGGACCATCCACAACTTCTGCAACCGGGGCAAGGTCCCGGCCGTGTTCACGGCGGCCTTCCTGCTCCCCAAAGGCGTGGCCCCCGTGACGCCGCGGTGAGGTACGTGTAAGTCGCCAGCGCGCAGAGGGGTGAGGGCCAGCCCCGGACCCCGAACAGGAGCGTGAAGCCATGAACCCTGTGTCACGCAAATCGGTTTCGAGCGGATTCCGCCCCCTCGCCCTCGCCCTGCTGAGCGCGCTCGGCATCGGATGGGCGGCGCAGACGGGCCGCACCGGTGGGCGCTTTGACGTGGGCGGGTACCGCCTGGATCTCCACTGCACAGCGCCCGCCCCCGGCCCCACCGTCCTGCTGCTGGGCGGCTTGGAGGAGGCGACGGAGGCGTGGCCGGTCACGGCCTACGACGTGGCCAGGACGCATCGCGTCTGCTGGTACGCTATGGCAGGTGTGTCGCCCAGCGACCCGGCCCCGGGGGTCACGGACGGGGTGGCCCGGGCCGAGGAGCTGCACCGTCTCCTCATCCGGGCGGGCGTGAAGGGTCCTTTCGTCCTCGTCGCCTACCGCTTCGGCAGCCAGATCGCCCGGCTGTACACGGATCGCCATCGCACCAACGTCGCCGGGATGGTTCTCGTCAATCCCTGGCAGGAGGACCTCGCGCCCGCCCTGGACGCCTTCTTCCGCCAGAACCCCCCGGTGCTCGATGACCTCGGCTCCGCCCCGGCCAACCGCTACACACCCCCCTCACCCCTGGGAGGTGTACGCGCCCTGCAGCAATTTGTTCGCGCCTACACGGTAGGGGCAAGCACCTGGAAGGCCGGCTGGAACATCCGCGCCGGGGACGCCCAGGTTCGCCGTGCGGCGCCCTTGGGCGAGCTCCCACTCGTGGTGGTCACGCCCCACCTCGACGCCTTTAGCGTCGCCCAGGCAGGGACCCTGAAGTCGATGTACGGCCAGAGGCTGTGGCGAATCCTGGGAGACAGCCAGGCGCGGCTGACCCGGCTCTCACACAACAGCGACCAAGTGTTCTCCGAGGTCGCCTGGGACGCCGTCCAGAACGAGGACCCTGGCCTGGTGCTGGGAGCTCTCCGGCGGGTTCTGACCGTCGCACAGGGCTCATCCGCTCTCGGGCGGTAAGCACCTGTTCATAAAGGCGGAGGGAACCGGCGTTCCCGCGGCGATAAAGGCAGTCGCGGGAGGCATGACACCTGGGACAGTCGCTCTCCGTTGAGCCTCTGGACCTTGACGGCCAGTAGGCGTAAGCAACGGCGCGGCGTGTGTCGCCACAACTACACCCCAACCGGACGCCCGCGCCCGGCCCATTTCGTGTCCATCTGGGGTCGTTCCCGCCTTTCCTGGGCACCTGTCCGGCCAGGTCCAGGTCTTCCCCTGACACCATGGCGGGCAAGACGGGTGTCGCGGGCGCAGCGGGTGGGGTACGTGCGGGTGAGCAGCGCCGGGCAGAACACCGCGCGGCAGCTCGATGGTGTGCCGGTGGACCGGGTGTTCGAGGATCACGCCAGCGGAAAAGGCGCGGCGCGGCCGGCGCTCGGTGAGCTTCGCCGCTACGTGCGTGAGGGCGACGTGGTGGTCGTGCACTCGATGGACCGCCTGGCCCGCGACCTCGACGACCTGCGTGCCCTGGTCGACGAGTTCACCGGCCGCGGCGTGCAGGTCGAGTTCGTCCGGGAGGGGTTGCTCTTTTCTGGCGACGATACGCCCATGGCGCGGCGGCTGCTGAGTGTCATGGGCGCGGTGGTGGAGTTCGAGCGGACGCTGATCCGCGAGCGGTAGCGCGAGGGCATCGAGGTGGCCCGGGCGCGCGGCGCGTACTGGGGCCGCAGGCGGGCGCTGTCGCCCGCCCAGGTGGAGCAGGTGCGCGCGGGTGGCGGCAGCGGAGAAGACCGTCATCGCTCGCGAGCTGGGCGTCGCGCGCGAGACGCCCTACCAGGCATTGCGGGGGTAACGCACCGGGTGGGGCACCCTCGCAGGCTTTGGCCCGCCGACGAAGCGGCCCCTCCCAGGACGGGGGGCTTGCGGTTCTTGGGCCTCTGGCGCTGATCCGCGTGGTGGGCTTCATGGGTTCTCCTGCCGCGGGCGAAGTCTGACTTTCACGTCCCCGGCGCTTTCCCTCCCGCCACAGCTGCCGCGAAGCGCAGGACGAGGGGGTGGGGCTCTTCCGCGCCGCAGGTGCGGCCCCCACCCCCAGGCGGCTCCGTATGCTGCTCCTGTTGCCGGTCGGCCGCAGGACTGCCCTTGTCTTGCCGTGGCAGAATTGCACTCAAATATTCCACCTGTTACAATTACGCCTTGACCGTAACTGAAAAGGAGTTTACGCATTGACCCGCTCTTTCGACAGGCTGACCGCCGAGGTCGCGCTCGCCCTCGCGCCGGACAGCAGCAGTGCCAAGGCTGCCCAGAAGCTCGCCCGCCCTGCCGGGTGGCCCACGCTGGCCCGCGACGGCGACGTGCTGTGGGGTGAATGTCAGGGCAGCGGCGCGCACCCCTACCTGGTGGGCGTGGACGCCCGCAGCCCGGAGGTCGGCAGCAAGTGCAGTTGCCCCAGCCGCAAGTTTCCCTGCAAGCACGCCCTGGGGCTCCTGCTCCTGCACGCCGCACAATCCGGCGAGTGGAAGGACACCGCCCCACCCCCCGACCTCGCCCGCTGGCTGGAGGGCCGCGTCACCCGGGCTGAGAAAGCCGCGCAGCCCCCCGGCGACGATTCCGCCGACCCTGCGGCGCGCGCCGGAGCGCAGGCGAAAGCCCAGGCCGCCCGCGACCGCAAACGCTCGGCAGGGCTGGAGGACCTTGAAGTGTGGCTGAGCGACCTCGTGCGCGAGGGGCTCCAGGCGGCCCGGGCCCGCCCATACAGCGACTGGGACCGGCAGGCCGCCCGGCTGGTCGACGCGCAGCTTCCGGGCGCGGCGCGGCGGGTCCGGCAGATCCCCGAGTTGCTGCACGACGAGACTGGAGAGGCCCTCACCGCCCACCTGGGGCAGTTGTGGCTGCTCACGCAGGGTTGGCGGCAGCGGGACGCCCTGAGTGAAGTCGAGCGTGCCGACCTCCTCACGGCGCTGGGCGCACCCCTGGACCGGGCGGGCGTGCCCGCGGCCGCGCCGCAGGTCTGGCAGGTCCTCGGCTCGCTGCAGGAGGAGGAGGGCAAGCTGACGGTGAGGCGCACCTGGTTGCTGGGGGCAGGCCCCCCCGGCGGGGAACCGAGGCTGGCCCTGCTGCTCGACTTCGCCCCCACCGGGCAGGCGTTGCCCGCCCCGCTGCCCCCGGGCCAGACCCTGACGGCGGCGGTGGGCCACGCGCCCTCGGCCTATCCCCAGCGGGCCCTGGTGCAGAGAGAGGTGACGGCGGTGGCCGCCCCGCTGTCCCTTCCCGGCGGGACGCTGGCCGAGTTGCAGGCGCGCTACGCGGCCGCCCTGGCCCTGAACCCCTGGCTGGAGCGCATCGGCGCGTTTGTCGGCCCGGCGTACCTCCACCTTGACCCGCCGCAGCTCTGCGACGCGGAGGGCCACGCCGTCCCGCTGAGCCCGCGGGTGGAGCCCGCCGAGCTCTGGGCCATGCTCGCCCGGGCGGAGACGCGCCTGCCGACCTATTTCGGGGAATGGGACCGGCAGGGCTTCCTGCCGGTGGCGGCCGTGGGCCTTGAGGCGGCCGAACCCGGAGTGCCCGCATGAGCCGCGAGCTGCGCGACCTGGCCCTGGTCGCCACCCGCGGCACCAGCCGGGCCGAGCTGCCCGCGCCCGCCGGACCCCTGGCCCCGGCCCTGGCGAGCGTACCCGGCGACACCCCCGAGGCCCGCCTGCTGGCCCGCGCCGCCCTCCTGGGCCTGCACGCCCGCGCCGGAGCGCCCCTCCTGCGGGCGGCCGCGCCGCCTCCCCCACCTGTGCCTGCTGCCGAAGCTCCACTGCCGCCGGCCCTGGCGGCCCTGCTGCCCACCATGATTCGCACTGGCTCCGCCCTGACTGCACGGGCGTTGGCCACCGTGGCTGTGCGCGGCTGGACCCTGAACGCCGCGCAGGTGCTGGCGCTGTACCAGCAGCAGCCGGACCTTGCCCAGGACCTGTGGTCGCTGGCCGACGCGCGGGCGCGGGTCACCCTGGAGGCCCATCCCCTGAGTAGGCAGGCGCGGAAGGCCGGGGAACTCACCGCCTGGCACGCCAGACTGGCTGCCCTGACCGAGCGGCGGGCCCATGACCCGGCGCAGGCCGCTCTGGAGCTGGAAGAGCTGTGGGTCAGCCAGCCCGCCGACCGGCGCAAGGACCTGCTGGCCCTGATGCGCCGCGACCTGCACCCCGGGGACCGCCCGCTGCTGGAAACGGCGACGCGCGACCGCTCACCCGAGGTGCAGAAACAGGCGCGGCAACTCCTGGGTCATCTTCCCGGTCCCCTGCAGGACGAGCTGCTGGCGTTGCTGCTCCAGGCGGTGAAGGTGAGTGGTCGGCTGAACAGGAAGATCACCTTCGGGGCCTTCGACCTGCCCGCCGCGCTCGGCCAGCCGCGGGCCGGGCAGTACGACGACGGCGACCTTCACCGCCTGCTGGGCGCCCTGCCCACCGGGCTGATCCTGAGGACGCTCGGGGTGACCTGGGCCGAACTCCACCAGGCGGCCCGCGCGCACCACTGGTCGCTGGCCAACGAAGTGCAGGAGCCGCCGCCCCCCCTGCCGGAGCCGCCGGACCCGGAAACCGCCCGTGCCCGACTGCGCGACCTCGCCGGGCAGCCGCAGGTCTCCGCGGAAACACTGCTGGACGCGGTGCGGGCCATGCTGCCCGATCCATGGGCGGACCTCGTGGCAGAACCGGTGGACCTCCAGGTCACCCTGGCTGCGCGCGCGGTGGGGCTCGTTCAGCGCGAGGGTCAGAGCGGGCCGGTGCGGGGCCTGACCGGGCTGCTGGGCGATCGCCTCTCGCCCGACCTCACGCTGCCACCGCCCACGCCTCTCCCTTTCGAACTGCCACCGCGCCCGAACAAGCTCCCCACCTGGCAGACCGCCGCCGACTGGGAGGAACGCCAGCGCCTGGACCATGCCCAGAGAGAGCAGGCCGCGTTCCAGGCCTGGCGCGAGCTGCAAGGCGTCCTGCGGCTGCGCCGCGAGTGGCGGGACGCCCTGGCCGCGCACACCTCCTGAGCCCCCGAGAACGCCTTCCCATCCCCCGAGGAGCCCCCATGACCATCACCCCCGAAGTCCTGCGCCAGCACGCCGAACACGCCTACGCCGTTGAGCTCGCCGCCCTCGCCGAGCACGACCGCCACCCGCGCCCGCCGCGGTGGAACCTCAGCCCGCGGGCCGTCCTGACGTACCTGATGGGCGGGTGGGCCGGTGACACGGAGATCACGCCGAAGTACGTTGGTGAGGCGCGGCTGATGGAGATCGCGGTGGCGACCCTCGCCACCGACCGGGCGCTGCTGCTCCTCGGGGTGCCGGGCACGGCCAAGAGCTGGGTCAGCGAGCACCTCGCCGCCGCCATCTCGGGGGACAGCACCCTGCTCGTGCAGGGCACGGCGGGCACCGACGAGAGCGCCATCCGCTACGGCTGGAATTACGCCCGCCTGCTCGCCGAGGGGCCGAGCGAGGCCGCGCTCGTCGAGAGTCCCGTGATGCACGCCATGCGTCAGGGCAAGATCGCCCGCCTCGAGGAGCTCACCCGCGTGCAGAGCGACGTGCAGGACACCCTGATCACCATCCTCTCCGAGAAGACCTTGCCGGTGCCCGAACTGAACACCGAGGTGCAGGCGGTGCGCGGCTTCAACCTGATCGCCACCGCCAACAACCGCGACAAGGGCGTGAACGACCTGTCGAGCGCCCTCAAGCGCCGCTTCAACACCGTCATCCTGCCCGTGCCCGACAGCCTGGAGGATGAGCTGAGAATCGTGACGCGCCGGGTCGAGTCGCTGGGCCGCAGCCTGGGTCTGCCCGAGCTGCCCCCCGCCCTCGACGAGATCCGGCGCGTGGTGACGGTGTTCCGTGAGCTGCGCGCGGGCGTCACCGAGGACGGCAAGACGAAGCTCAAGACGCCCAGCGGCAGCCTGAGCGTGGCCGAGGCGATCAGCGTGGTCACCAACGGCCTGACCCTGGCCGCCCACTTCGGTGACGGCGAGCTGAGGGGCCGCGACGTGGCTGCCAGCGTCATCGGGGCGGTGGTGAAGGACCCGGTGCAGGACCAGGCCGTGTGGAACGAATACCTGGAAATGGCGGTGAAGAAACGGGCCGGGTGGAGGGACTTCTACGCGGCGTGTAGGGAGGTGAGCTGAAGGTGGAGGCTTTTGAAGAGTGGACCGGGGAGCGAGTCGAGAAGTTTTTGGAGGACTTCAAACGACTCAATATCCGGCCCACCAGCGTGCTGGAAGTTGGTGGATTCAGGCCGACAAGTCACCCACTGGCCTCGCACATTGGTCTAGCTCCCGTCATGCGTGTGGGCGAGGAGTGGCCTCGTGACAGCGAGGGGCGCGGTATGCAGTTCATCGCGCAACTCAACCTGACGGAAGCGCCATTCGTGCCCGAAGTGCTGCGCGACATCGCACTGCTCACGATCTTCGTGGGCGAGGAGTGCATCGAACGCGGATTCAATCCCGGGAGTTGGGAGCTACGTGCGTATCCTTCGCTTGACGGCCTCTCGCGTGTGACCGCGCCGCCACGACCCTGGCGATGGCTCAAGGGCTTCGAGTGTCGGTGGCAGCAAACAGAGGATTACCCTTCCTACGACGACGATCTTCTGAAACTGCCTGACGGCTACCGCCTTGAGGACGATCTGCCCGAAGAAATGCACGGTTTGAATGTTCACCGCAGCAAGGTTGGAGGCTTTGCCTCGACGATCCAGTATGAAGTTCAATTCGTTCCCGCGATCAGAACGGCAAACGGCTGGGAAAAGGGAGCGGAACCGCCCTTCGCCTTGCAAATTGTCAGCGAAGAAAAGGCCGGGCTGATGTGGGCTGACAATGGCGTCTTGTATGTGGGGCGGCGGCCTGAAACGGACGAGTGGTTCGCGTCGTGCCAGTTTTACTGATCTCGTTGCTGGTTATCGAGGGACCGGACGCCGCCAACGCACTCACTCCGCTTCCTCCCGCGTCCAGTCCTCGCAGCGCAAGCCCGGTACGCGGCCAAACTCCCCGAGGTTATTCGTGACGACCCGGGCGTTCAGGCTCAGGGCATGACCCGCGATCAGCACGTCATAGGGGCCGATGGGCGAGCCGCTTCCTGCCAGGGCGGCCCGAATTCCGGCGGCGGTTTCGGCGGCGTCCGGACCGAAGTCGAACACGTCCAGCGTCTGCGTCAGGGTCGACAGGCGGGCGGTGTTCTGCTCCGGGCGGCCACTGCGGCGCACGCCGTACCAGAGCTCGTGCAGGGTCACGCTGGAGAGGCCGATCCGGTGCCCGGCCGCCGTCACCTCCCCCATCCTGCGCCCGACCTGTTCCGGGCGGCGGTTCATGGTGAAGATGCAGATGTTGGTGTCGAGCAGGTAGAGGAGAGGAGAGGTCACATCAAGTCTTCCCGTTCCTGCTGCGCCGTGGGCTGCTCCCGTTCGAGGGGACCTTCAAAGGCCGTCAGAGCCTTGAAGATGGCGAGCCCATCCTGCCGCTGAACTGGCGTGATGATCAGGTCTCGGCCCCGGCGCACGATCTCGACCTCACCGTAGGGCAGTTGCAGTTCCTGCGGAATTCGGACGGCCTGGCTGTTGCCACTCTTAAATGTTCGGCTGCGTGTCATGAGGTCACCCCCACCCAAGTATATACCGTAAATACACTCTGGTCGCAGAGTGCTTCCTTTGGAGCGTTGAAATGGCTCACCTCACCATCTACCCCATCCGCCACCACGGCCCCGGCTCAGCACGCAGCGTGGAAAGGGCGCTGGAGGCCAACCCGCCCGCCACGCTGCTGATCGAGGGGCCGGTGGACGCGGACGGCCTGTTGCCTTTCCTGAACGACCCCGCGCTCACGCCGCCCGTCGCGGTCATGGCCCACGTACAGGGCCAGCCCGAGCGCTCGGTGTTCTACCCGCTCGCGGAGTTCAGCCCCGAGTTCGTGGCGATCCGCTGGGCCCTCGCGCGCGGCGTGCCGGTGGCCTTCATGGACCTCCCCGCGGGCGTGACCCTCGCCTGGAGAGAGGAAGACTCGCCTGCGGAGAACGCTGCTGACCCGGAGGCCGAGGCCACGCCCCCTACCGACGCCGTCCGCGCCGATCCCCTCGCCCTGCTGGCCCAGGCGGCTGGCTACAGCGACTTCGAGCGCTGGTGGGACGCCCTGGTCGAGTCGCGCGGCGAGGGCGAGGCCGTCTTCGTGGCGATTGCCGACGTTATGGCGGCGGTGCGCGAGGCGGAGGACGCTCACAACTCGGAGCGCGACCTCATGCGCGAGGCGCAGATGCGCCAGACCATCCGCGCGGCCCTGGGGCGCGGCAGCGTCGCGGTGGTATGCGGCGCCTGGCATGCCCCGGCGCTCACGCCCGAGGTGCTGGCCGGTGAGGCGAAGGCCGACCCGGCGCGCCTCCGGGGGCTGCCCAAAGTGAAAGTCGCCCTCACCCTCACCCCCTGGACGCACGGGCGGCTGACGCAGGCGAGCGGCTACGGGGCGGGCGTCGCGTCGCCGGGCTGGTACGCGCACCTCTACCGCACGCCCACCCAGGTGAGCGAGCGCTGGCTGACCCGCACGGCGCGGCTGCTGCGCGGGCACGGGCTGGACGCCTCGAGCGCCCAGGTCATCGACGCGGTGCGGCTCGCGGACGCCCTGGCGGCCCTGCGCGGGCGGCACCTGGCGGGCCTGGACGAGCTGACCGACGCCACGCGGGCCGTCTTCGCCTGGGATTCCGACGTGCCGCTGCGCCTGCTCTCCGGGGAGCTCTTTGTGGGGGAGGCGCTGGGCACCGTGCCCTCCGGCGTGCCCGCCGTGCCGCTGGAGCAGGACCTCGCCGCGACGCTGGCTCGGCTGCGCCTGAAGCGCGAGGCCCAGGCCCGCGAGCTCACCCTCGACCTGCGCGAGGACGCGGGCCTGGGCCGCTCGCAGCTCTTCCATCGCCTGAACCTGCTGGGCGTGCCGTGGGCGAGGGAAGCGGTCAGCCGGGGCGCGGGCACCTTCAAGGAGGCGTGGAGCCTGCGCTGGGAGCCGGAGTTCAGCGTGCGCCTCGTCGAGGCGAGCCGCCACGGCAACACGCTGGTGCGCGCAGCGAACGCGGCCGCCCTTTCGCGGGCGCGGCAGGCCCCGGACCTGGGCGCCCTCTCGGCGCTGCTGGAGGTGACGCGGCTGTGCGAGCTGCCCGGAGCGGCCGACTTCACGCTCGCCCGCCTGGACGCCCGCGCGGCCGACGCCGACACCGCCGCGCTGCTGCTGGCCCTGCCGCCCCTGGCGCGGCTGGCCCGCTACGGCGACGTGAGGGCGCGCGAGGGCGACGACCTGCGCCCCGTGTTCCGCACCCTGGTGGCGCGCGCCGCCGCTGGCCTGCCCAACGCGGCGCACGGGCTGGGCGGGGAGGCCGCCGGGGCGCTCCACGCTCAGGTCGCGCAGGCCGACGCGGCGGTGCGCCTCCTCGACGACCTGGAGGCGAGCGCCGGGTGGGTGGCGGCCCTGCACGCCCTGGACGCGGAGGGCACCGCGCCCCTCCTGCGCGGCGACGCCGTGAACCGCCTGCGCGACCGGGGCCTCTTGGACGACGGGCAGGTGCAAGCAAGGCTCGCGGCGGCCCTCGCGCCGGGGGCGCCGCCGCTGGACGTGGCGGCGTGGCTGGGCGGCTTCATCGGCGAGGACGGGGGGACGCTGCGGCACGACCCCGCGGCGCTGGCCTTGCTCGACGCCTGGGTGGTGGCCCTCGAACCGGACGCCTTTGGCGAGGTGCTGCCCCCCCTGCGCCGCGCCCTCTCACGCCTGGAACCGCATGCCCGCAGACGCCTGGGGGAGGACCTGCGCGGCCTGGAACGCCCCGAGCACGCGGCGTCGGGGAATGACGACCTGGGAGAACTGGTGGTGCCCGTCGTGCTGCGGCTGCTGGGCGTGCCCCTGCCTATTGGAGAGGCCCATGACTGAACCCACCCCACAGGACCTGACCCCGGAGCTGGAGCGTCTGCGCCGCTGGCGGCTGCTGCTCGGCGGCGAGACCGCGCGGGGCGAGAGCGCTGACGGCATCGGCTGCGAGCTGGGCGAGCACGACCGCCGACTCGACGCGGCCCTGGCCTCGCTCTACGACGGCGCGCCCTTCACCGTGCAGACCG
This sequence comes from Deinococcus apachensis DSM 19763, assembly GCF_000381345.1. Classification (NCBI taxonomy): domain Bacteria; kingdom Thermotogati; phylum Deinococcota; class Deinococci; order Deinococcales; family Deinococcaceae; genus Deinococcus; species Deinococcus apachensis. Next base: position 50,024 of record NZ_KB906417.1, read on the forward strand.
AGAAGCCCGGGAAGGGTCGCAAGTCGCACCTCAACGTGGGGTTCGGCAAGAGCGCCCCGGCCGTGGCGGCGTGGCTGGGCGAGGTCCGCGAGCTCTTTCCGCGGTCGGCGGTGCAGGTCATGCAGGGGGACGCGGTCGAGCGCCTCAACCTGAAGACGCTGCTGCTCGAACCTGAGCTCCTGGAGCACCTGCAGCCCGACGTGCACCTGGCCGCCACCCTGATCAGCCTGGGGGACGCCATGCCCGACCAGGCCAGGGCGCTGGCGCGGCAGGTGGTGGCGCGGGTGGTGGACGACCTGCAGGCCCGCCTCGCCGAGCCGCTGCGCAGCGCGGTGACAGGCAGCCTCAACCGCTCGCAGCGCCAGCGGCGCCCACGCCAGAACGAGGTCGACTGGGGCCGCACCCTGCTGAAGAACCTGCGGACCTACGACCCTGAACGCCACCGCGTGATTCCCGAGCGGTTGGTGGGCTACGGGCGCGCCCGGCGGCAACTCAAGACAGTCACGCTGTGCGTGGACCAGTCGGGCAGCATGGCGTCGAGCGTGGTGTACGCGGGCATCTTCGGCGCGGTGCTGGCGAGCCTCCCGGCGCTGAAGACGAATGTGGTCGTGTACGACACGGCGGTCGTGGACCTCACCGACCACCTCGCTGACCCGGTGGACGTGCTGTTCGGGGTGCAGCTCGGCGGCGGCAACGACACCCCGCTTGCCCTGCGCTACTGCCGGGGGCTGCTGACAAACCCCGAGGAGCACACCTTCGTCCTGATCTCCGACCTGTACGAGGGGGCGGGCAGCGCCGAGATGATCCGCCGCCTGAACGAATTCCGCGAGATGGGCGCCCGCGTGATCGTGCTGCTGGCCCTCGACGATGACGGCACGCCGAGCTACGACCACGAGAACGCCGCCCGCCTCGCCACCCTGGGCATCCCGGTCTTCGCCTGCACGCCGGACTTCTTTCCCGAGCTGATGGCGACCGCCCTGCAGGGGGCCGACATCGGGGTCTGGGCAGCCTCGCGTGGCATCGTGACCGCCCGCGCGGGGGCCGCGGCTGATTCGCTGGCCGGACCCTGACCGGTAACCCGGCAACCCCTCCGGTCGCCCTGGGGCAAGAGGTGCAGGCGGCTGAGTCCAGGATTGTCCGCGGGCCAGCGCTGGCGGGGCGGTGTACCACAGCTCCGCTTGGACAAGCTGTTTCACGCCACGATGCTCTCCACTGTCTCCCTGCGTGCTGGACAGCGTTTCCGCCCGGCGTAGGTCGGGAGCAGCGCGGTGCCGTCGATGGCCGGGCAGAACGTCTCGCCCACAGCAGGGGATGAAGAAAGCCCACCAGGACGCGGTTTCCTTAGAGGAGGCCTGTCGTCCTGCCTCCCGCTTGACATTTGCCGCGGCATGTGGATCAGGCCAAAGGCGAAAAAGAGTGCCGTGCCAGGCTCCAGGCATGAAGTTCTCCATGCCCGCCCACAACCCCCGCCTCGCGCACCTGACGCACGCCCTGGCCGCCGCGCACCGGGCGACCAACACCACCGCTCGGCGCCGGGCCTTCGCACTGGCCAGCCGCAGAATTCTGAAGCTGTCCTCGGTGGCCCTCGACTGCCTGCGTGAGCGGCGGCGGCAGCAGGCCGAGGACCGCGCGGCGCTCGGGGGAGCCTGGCAGAACACCGGCTTCGTCTTCACGCAGATCAAGGGGACGCGCATGAACCCTGACAACCTCAGGCGTGAGATGCACCGGCTGTGCGAGAAAGCTGGCGTGCGGCCGGTGACGATTCACACGCTGCGCGACACCTACGCCACGCTGCTGCGGCGTGAGGGCGTGGAGCTTGAGGTCATCAGCAAGTACCTCGGCCACGAGGACCCCATGTTGACTGCCCGCCGCTACCGCCAGGTGCAGCCGGACGAACTCGAAGCGTGCACGATCGACCTGCTGGGGGAAAGCCGCGCGCGCCGGGGCCAGCCGAACCCTGGGCAGGAAGACGACCTGGATGAAGGCGAGCAGACCGCCGCTCAATAAGGCAAGAGAGGAGGGCAGGCAGGGCGGCTTTGGCGCCCTGCCTGCCCTCCTCTCTTGCCCACCTGGGGGTGTGCCGCTGCAGCGTCTTGCACGCCAGTGCTGGTCCCTGCGTGGTTGCAGGGCGAGCGGCGTGGGGCAGAACAGAAGGGCTGAACACGCCCTGAGCAGAAGACTTCGGCTATTGCACCCGCATTGCACCCAAAAGGACGAACCCGCCCCTTCGGGCGGGTTTCTGTGGTGGAGTCGAGGGGGATCGAACCCCTGACCTCGTCATTGCGAATAAAGCTGTCGGCGTTTGCCACACTTTCCTCAGCCCCGATGGAATTGGCTTCAGTGAGTCACAGCGCAGCTTGACAGGCCATTAGAAAGGTGAGAAGTGGAACGTCGTGGTAAGACCTGGAATGGTCGGGCACCCGCTACTGCACCACTCCTGCACCAGAGGGGGCACTGCCTGGTTGGAGGCCCATGCGAAACATGTAGCCCTCACCGCCCGCGCGGATCGAAGGCGTCGCGCAGGCCGTCACCGATCAGGTTGAAGGCCAGCACGGTCAGCAGGATGGCGATGGCGGGCGCGCTCGACGCCCACGGGGCCTGCACGATGTAGTTGCGGGTCTCGGATACCATCGCGCCCCACTCTGGGGTGGGCGGCTGCGCCCCGAAGCCGATGAAGCCCAGGCCCGCCGCCGTGAGGATCGCGCTGCCCACGTCGAAACTGCCCTGCACCAGCAGCGGCGCGACGGCGTTGGGAAGGAGGTGTCGCCCGGCGATCCGCCCCTGCGAGCCCCCCAGCGCGCGGGCGGCCTCCACGAACTCGCGCTCCCGCAGAGCGAGCACCTGCGCGCGGATCAGCCGGGCGTAGGTCGGCCATGACACCAGCGCGACCGCGATCATCACGTTGGTGAGGCTGGGCCCCAGCGCCGCCGAGATGGCCATTGCCAGGATCAGGCCGGGAAAGGCCAGGAAGATGTCGGTGAGCCGCATCAGCCCCTCGTCCCACCAGCCGCCCAGCAGCCCCGCCGCGAGACCGACCGCCGAGCCGGTGAGCAGCGACGCCAGCATCACGCTGACGCCGAGCCCCAGCGAGATGCGCCCGCCGTTTAGCACCCGCGTCAGCACGTCGCGCCCGAGCTGGTCCGTGCCGAGGAGATGGGCGGCCGAGGGGGCCGAGAGCCGCAGGTCGAGGTTCTGGGCCCCCGGGGCGCCGAGGAAGGCGGGGCCGATCAGGGCGGCCACAACGAGGAACACCAGCAGTCCGAAGCCGATCAGCGCGCCACTGTTGCGCCGCAATCGCCGCCACGCCGCGGACCCGCCGGGGGAAGACACGGCGACCGTCACGAGAAGCTGATCCGGGGGTCGAACGCGGCGTAGGCGAGGTCCACGAGCAGGTTGACGACCGAGTAGGCCAGCCCGGCCACGAGCGTGACCCCCACCACGGCGGGAAAGTCCAGGCTGATCGCCGAGGTCGTCGCGTAGCCGCCGATCCCCGGCCACGAGAAGATCGTCTCCGTCAGCACCGCACCGGTCAGCAGGCTGCCGAACAGGCCGCCCAGCACCGTGAGCACGGGGAGCGCGGCGTTTCTCAGGGCGTGGCGCCAGATCACCCGGCCGGGCCTCAGCCCCTTGGCGCGGGCGGTGCGGATGTAGTCCTGCGAGAGCACCTCCAGCAGCGCGCTGCGGGTCATGCGGGTCAGGAGCGCCGCGGAGAAGGCCCCCAGCACCAGCCCCGGCAGGATCAGGTGCCGCAGCGCGTCGACCAGCGCCTCACGGTCCCCGGCGAGCAGGGCGTCCACCGTGACCAGGCCCGTGTGGACTGGCGGGGCCAGGGTGTAGGCGTCCAGCCGCCCGGGGCCCGGCAACCAGCCCAGGCGTTCGTGGAAGAGGTTCAGCGCCAGGATTGCCAGCCAGTAGACCGGCGTGGCGCCTCCCAGCAGGGCGAACAACCGGGCGAGCAGGTCCGGCAGGCGCCCGTGGTACAGCGCCGCCACGATGCCCAGCGGCAGGCCGATCACGAGCGCGAACAGCACCGCGCCCAGCGTCAGCTCCAGGGTGGCGGGGAAGAACTGGCGCAGGTCGGCGGTGATGCTGTTCTGGGTCCGCAGCGAGGTGCCCAGGTCGCCGCGCAGCAGCCCCGACAGGTACAGGCCGTACTGGACGGCCAGCGGGCGATCGAGCCCGTTGCGTTCGCGAAAGGCCTGAAGCTGCTCCTCCCGGGCGTTGTTGCCCAGCGCCGCCGCCGCGGGGTCAGCCGGCAGGGCGTGCGAGATCAGGAAGGCGGCCAGTGTCACGCCCCACAGCACGAAGACCATCAGCGCGAGCCGGCGCAGGATGTAGATGAGCAAAGAAAAACCTCCCCCGGGACGGGGCGGGTGAATGAGAGGGCGCCCGGCCGCAGGAGGGCCGGGCGCTCCTGGCGCTACTTCTTGCTGACCTTCTCGAACTGCACGTCGCCGTTCGCGTTGCGGTTGAAGCCCATCACGTTCGTGCTCAGGACGACCGGCTTGTACGGCTGGTAGAGGATCGCGTAGGGCCCCTCCTTCACCATCAGCTCGGTGAGTTGCTTGTAGAGGGCCGCGCGCTTGGTCTGGTTCGTCTCGACGGCGGCAGCCTGCGCGAGCTTGCTGGCCTGGGGATTGTTCCAGCTGTTGCGCCAGGCGAGCGACTTCGCGTTGTAGTCGGACAGCGGCGTGCCGTTGCCGTCGGGGTCGGGGTAGTCCGGGCTCCAGCCCACCTGGATCAGCGGGGCTTTCTGGGCGCGGTAGGCGGTGAGCAACTCGGCATTCACGAGCTGGCGGATGTTGGCCTTGATCCCCACCTTGGCGAGGTCCGACTGGATCTTGGCGGCGAGGTCCTGGCAGGGCACGCCGCCCGAGCACGCCCCGGTGCTCACCAGGAAGTCCACCGTGAAGCCGTTCGGCTTGCCCGCCGCCTTGAGGAGCGCCCGCGCCTTCGCCGGGTCGTAGGGGTAGGGCGTCGCCGGGTTCGAGCCAGCCAACCCGATGGGAATGATGGTCTGGGTCTTGCGCCCCAGGCCCTGGAGCAGGTTCTTGATGATCCCGTCCTGGTCGATGGCGTAGCGCACCGCCTCCCGCACCCGGGGGTCCTCGAAGGGCGAGCCCTTGGCCGAATTCATGCCCAGGTACGCGAGCTGGAAGGTGCCGCTCTTGAGGGTCTTCAGCTTGGGGTTATTCTGCGCGGCCTTGAAGGCGTCCGGCGTGTAGTCCCAGGCGACGTCAATCTCGCCCGAGTTCAGCGCCGATTGCTGCGCCGACGATTCGAGCATGTAGCGCAGGATCACCCGCTGGATGCTGGCCGAGCGCCGGAACGCCTGAGGGTTGGCGTCGAGCGCCACCTGCGCGCTGCGGTCCCAGCGGTTGAGGGTGAAGGGCCCCGACCCCGCCGAGTGGTCCTTGAGCCAGCCGCTGCCGTAGTCCCCGTTCTGCTCGTGCGCCTTCGCTTCCGCCGAGTCCACCACGCCGCCCACGTTGAAGGTCAGCAGGGCGAGCACGATGTTGGGGTTGGCGGTCTTCGGGAGGTCCATGACCACCGTGCGGGCGTTCGGGGCGGTGACCGAGCCGACTTTGAGATTCGCCACGTCGGTCAGCAGGAAGCTGGAGGACGTCTTGAGGGCGATCACCCGGTTGAGCGAGTACACGACGTCGGCAGCGGTGACGGGTCGTCCAGTGCTGAACTTCGCGTTCCTCAGCGTGAAGGTGATCCGCGAGCCGGTGGCTGTGGGGGTGACTTTCCAACTCGACGCCAGCCGGGGCCGCAGGGTCTGGAGGTCGTTGCCCTCGTAGGCGACGAGGGTGTCGTAGAGGTTGCCGGTGATCAGCGAGCCGGAGAATTCGTATGACACGCCGGGGTCAAGCGTGATCAGGTCGGAGAAGTCGCCGCCGATGACGAGGGTGCTCTGGCGTCCCGACTGCGCGCCCGCTGCGGTCAGGCCGAGGGCCAGCGCGAGCGTGAGGGTCCGGGCGCTCCAAGTCAGGGCTGCTGTTGCCGCGTCCTTCATAAGTTGACCTCCCCAAGGGTGTGCTGACAAATGTCAGCATCCGACTTTTGACGTGTTGGTTCGTTCTCTTTCTACACCATCGCCGCAGGGGGGGGACGCCGGAGCCTTGATGGACAGTCCGGGCACCCGGCCCCCCTGCCTTCACATGACTCTGTCCAGCCGGGTATACCCCAGTCTGACGAACGTTCCCTCTCGACGGCTTCACACGCCAGAAATCTGCCCGGGTGCTCGTTTGGGTTTCCACAGAACATCCGCCACGCGAAGGCCAGCGCCAGAGAACCAAAAGCGAGGTACTCTCACTGTTCGCGTACCACTGATTCACCGTCACTCAGTGGTACGGGTTGACGAAGGGGAAACGTGGGGGCGCGAAACGAGCCCTTGTGCGTACTTACTGTCAGCGATTGACCGGGGGCTGTCCTCCAGCCTGCGGGTAGCGTGCCACTTCCTCCACCCGGTACCGCAAGTTGAAATCGCCCCGAGTGTCCGCGCTGCCATTGCGGGTGGACGCGTCATCATGCGACCCTCGACCGAAGTTCGTGGATGACGTGTACATTCGGTTCAGTGTGCCGAGGCGGTCGTTGCCGTCCACCAGGCACTGAAGGTCGGCCACGGAGGTGTCATTCTGCTCGGCTTCCGCCTCCGTGTCGCGGAAGCGGCCGTCACAGTCATCCTCCCAGCCGGTCGTCTGCACGCTCCACGACCCGTTCTCCGGCACGATGAACGTCACCGACCGCCGGATCTGAATGGTGTCGCCGTCATCCACGTCCCCCAGCCCGCGCACCTCGAACCAGGTGCTGCCCGCCCGTACCCAGAAGTTCCACTCCCCGGACGCGCCAGGATCATGGTCCTGGTTGATCCGCAGGCTGTCGAACGTGACCCGCAGCTGCCGGAACCGGGGAGAGCCCCCCAGTGGCAGGGTTGGGCGCCGATCCACCTCCTGCCAGCCCACGGCGAGCACCGCCCCGAAGCGGAGATTTGGATCGGGGTTCCCCAGCGCGAGTGGGTAGACCACGTGCACGCGGGTGGGGTTGTTCGCTGGCTGGGGCGTGAGGGTGGGGCGTGGACCGCCGTAGGGAAGCGACAGGACCTCAGCACGCAGCTGGTTGCGGCGCAGGAGAGTGTCTGCAAACGGTTTGGGAGGCAGGGGAACGTCGAACTCGTAATTCTGGGTGGCGACCGGCGAGCGGTAATACCCGCTGCGCCCGTGTACGTACACGTACGTCCGGTTCGTCAGGGCGGGCATGGTCTGGCCAGGGAACAGGGTGGGTTCCAGGCGCGTGAACGCCACGGCTTTGGGCGGGTGAATCTCCGTGCGGTAGGGCGGGTGACCGCAGTCGAAGATCCAACGGCCCATCATCCAGACCCGGTCCCCAGCCACCGGCCAGAACTGCGGGGGGAAATACCGGGTCTCCCACTCCATCTCCATCTGGCGCTGGCCCGCCTCAACGTCATTGGCATCGCTGTGCAGGCCCTGGGAGGCGGGGTCCAGCACGACGTCATAGTTCCAGTCGTGGCTGGTGTGATTCGCGGGGTTGTCCTCGTGCGTGACCTTGCTTAGGGTGACAGTGCCCTCCGCGACCCGGGGCTGATCGCTGGCTTCCACGCTCACCCATTGCGGGTCGATGCGGCTGAGGGTGCCGGTCTTGCATCCACGGGTGAGCGCGTCGGTGTTGTTCACCAGCGGAGCGGGCTGGGAGTGAGTAACGCCGGCCACGGTGAGGGCCAGGGCCAGGCCGAGAAACATGCGGCTGATCGACTTCTTCTGCATAAAGGCCCCCACGGGTCGGGTGAGACAGAGACAAAGGTGAAGGGCGGGGGAAAGGGCCTACACCCTTCGCGGGTGCGGCGAGTAAGTAGGCGTGGCCGGGGTTCCCAAACCAAAGCGCTCGTAGCCGTTACCCCAGTCCATGCTGCTGCTGTTATCAGTAGCCGGGCGAGCCTGTTCCGGAAATGCTCCGGAGAGCGTCGGCGTGAGGGTCTGGAATAACCTTGCCGCCGTCTCTGATGACCCGGGACTGGCCGCGCGAGTGAAGACGCGGCGCATGATTCATGGGGGGGAGTTGGCGGTTGAGGATCTGGACTGAACATCTGCAGGCTAGGCGCTTCCTCCCAGTGAGCGTCATCGTGAACCGGGGAGTTCTCGTGCGGGCAGACGGGTCACCTGCACCGGGGAGACCACAGCCGATCGTGTCGGCACCGTGTGGGTAGTAGACGCGCCCGGTTAAGGGGACCGCTGGTGGTTCTCTCGGAACGGACGTATGAAGTCTGTGCCCGATCGCCAACCGCTGGCCTGGCGATAGGTGTCGGGTGGGAGTGTTCCGCCGCCGCTCCTGTCAGACTGCGCTTAGGGCAACAGAGCCGCATGCAGGCCGTCCTGATGGGCAGTTTATTGACGGAAGGGGAGAGGGTCATGGCGCGTGAGCACAGGGACTAAGGCCGCACGGGTGGCCGGGTCTCCGCCCTGGCGCTGATTGAGGCGATGCCCGGACTGGTCGTCGTAATGGACGTGCGCGGATCGGCGCGGAAGGTCAACGCGCGCTGGCGGAGCTTCACTGGCCTGAGCCTGGGGCAGACGTTGGGCTACGGCTGGCTGGAGGCGTTGGAACCGGGCGACCGCCTCCAGGCCAGGGCTGCCTGGTCAAACACCGCTTTCAGGGCGCCCGTGATAGCGCTGGCGTCAAAGCGCAAAGCCTTGAGAATGCTCCCGAGGGCGTCGGCTCCGAGGCTGAAGACGTCGGACAGGGGCTGCGCGATGGTGTTCACACCGAAGCCCAAACCATTCAGGATGAATCCCATGGCGCCCGCGCTGAGGTTAAATACTGCTTTGAGCGCTCCAGTGATCGCTCATTACACCTCCTACCAGGGAGGCACGGCGTACAGGACAGTTTCAGAGCGATCCTGCACGAGTGAGTGGGCTGCAACATACCTTGACTGTATATTGCAGTTTTCCTTTGGACCAGGGGTCAAAATGGTTTCTCGAACCCACCCCCTCCAGAGTATGTCTACGGTATCGGGGTGTAAAATATTTGACCCTGCGGAACGCAGCAGGAACCTCAAGCCTGACCTGCAATGAGTGTAGTCCTATTTTTGCTAAATGATAGTGAAGGTCTCTGCTAAACTTAACGCAGCCTATATGATTGATGAAAAAGTTTACTGGACTTCCCTGACATCTTGCAATTTAGGTTGAGGGGGCGAGAAGTGCGTGCTGAAAGGCGTCGAGCGCGTCCAGCTCCAGTTGAAGTGCTTGACGACGCACTTCGGGGACGAACGAGAACCGCACGGCTCTCGCCAGATCGCCCCAGTCGGGCCAGGTGCATGCTCTCTCCACGGGCAGATCGAGGTTCTGGAGATGGCAGAGCAGGAAGGCCATTCCAGAGACCCACACGCGCGTCGCGGTCGCGCTCGAGTTGGTGCTGTTGCCCATCGAGCAGCGGCAGGCCCAGGTGCTGGCCGAGCACCTGCGGGAGAACTGGGATGCCGTGCCCACCAAGGGCGAGAAGTCCGCTGAGGGTCCATAAGACGTGAAAACCGTAGTTGCCTGCAGACACTCCTCTAGAGGATGAAAGCTGTCCGAGGTTATGCCGAGGGGTGCTCAAGTGGACGTGATCGCACGTGACTTCAGGCCGAATCCCAGAACGTATCCCCAGTTGTTGTAGTTTTTAGCGTCAAGGTGTAGCTTCTTTACACCGCGTGTCACATTGACTGGCACGCCCAGGCGCAGGACAGCTACCTGCCTCTCCCCCTCATCCGGGCCCGCCCCCTCCCTCGACCGGCCTGACGGCCGGATCAGCCCGCACACCCAGCGGCGGGGAAGGGGCGTGAATGATGGATCAGCTGTCGATGGATGACTGCGGTTCCTGAACCCGCCAAGTCGTCAAGCTCGCATCCGGAGGCAATTGGCCGGTCGAGCTGACCTGAGCGTTTGGGCGTTTCCCCTCCGCGCGGCCCCGTCGCCTCTTCTCCCGCCGTCCCTCTTCGGGACGTCGTGGGACTGAGGCCGCGAGCTTCCACCGCGTTCATGGGGCGGCCTGAACGTTGCTGTCCCCAGGGAGTGCCCATGACCGCAACGACACATTCGATCCGCACCATGCAAGCCGTCGTTCAGAACGCGTACGGCCCCGCCGAGGTGCTCAAGCTCAGCACCGTGAACCGCGCAGCCGTCCGTGAAGACCGCGTTCTGCTCCGCGTTCATGCCGCTTCGGCCCACATCGGCGACTGGCACATGATGACCGGCACCCCCTCCCTGATGCGCGTCCTGGGCTTCGGTCTCCGCGCGCCCACCACCCGCATCCGGGGCACCGATGTGGCTGGTCAAGTGACCGAGATTGGACAACACGTGACCCAGTTCCAGGTGGGGGACCAGGTGTACGGCATCTGCGACGGGGCCTTCGCCGAGTATGCGAGCGCCGATCCGGCCCGGCTCGCCCACAAGCCCGCCAACCTGACCTTCGAGCAGGCCGCCGCCGTCCCCACCTCCGCCGCCACGGCGCTGCACGCGCTTAGGGACGCCGGGCAGGTGCAACCCGGACAGCGTGTGCTGATCATCGGGGCGGGCGGAGCGGTAGGCACCTTCGCGGTGCAACTTGCCAAGGCGTTCGGTGCGCACGTCACCGGCGTCGTCAGCACGTCCAAGCTGGAGTTGGTGCGCTCCATCGGGGCGGACGAGGTGATCGACTACACCCGGCAGGACTTCACCCGACTGGCCGCACGCTACGACCTGATCCTGGACATCGCCGGGAACCGTCCCCTACCTAAGCTTCGGCGCGTCCTAACCCCCACAGGCACCCTGGTACTGGTGGGGGGGGAACGTGGTGGGAGGGTGCTGGGCGGGATGGATCGTACCCTTCGGGCCCTCGCGCTGTCTCCCTTCAGCAGGCAGAACCTGCGCGGCGTGATGTCCACCACCTCCACCCAGGACCTGAATGATCTGCGAAACCTGATCGAGGCGGGTCAGCTCGTCCCGGTCATCACCCGGACCTACCGCCTTGACGAGACCGCCGACGCCATCCGTGCTGTAGCGGAGGGACACGGGCGGGGAAAGGTGGTCATCTCGGTGTACGACGGTGCGAGCACGCTTCCAGCGCAGCGGTTGCCGTCCGTGCACGCCCCGCCGGGGGCATGACGTGGTGCCTGATCCCCCGTCACCCCCTGAACTTGCCGTCTTCCCACGCTCCTCTGTGCGTGGACTGAGATCAAGGAGAACGCCATGACCCTCACCGCTCCAACCCTCATTCGTTGGTCAGGATTAGCAGCCCTGGTGGCAGGGCTCTATTTCGCGGCCATTCAGCCGATCCATCCCCCTGACGTGCTCGCATCCGTCACCACCACAGCCTGGGCCGTCATCACCCCCTTGAAGACGGTCATGTGCCTGCTCTTTCTGCTCGGTCTTGTGGGGCTTTACACCCGGCAACTGCACAAGGTCGGTTGGCTGGGTCTGGCTGGCTACCTGCTGCTCAGCCTCTTCTGGGCGCTCCAGACAGCCTTGATCTTTACCGAAGCCTTTATCCTGCCACCCCTGGCGACGGTGGCGCCCAAGTTTGTGGACGGCGTCCTGGGCGTCGTCAGCGGGCATCCTACCGGGATGAACCTGGGCGCCCTCCCACTCCTCTTTGTGTTGGCGGCGATCCCGTACGTGTTCGGCGGCCTGCTGTTCGGCATCGCGACGTTCCGCGCAGGCATCCTGCCTCGCGGAGCCGCCGGTCTGCTGGCCGTCGCGGCTGCGCTGACCCCCCTGGCGGCACTGCTCCCGCACTCGATTCAGCGCCTGGCGGGCATGCCGGTCGGGCTCGCTCTGGCCTGGCTGGGATACGCGCTCTGGTCGGAACGGCGCGAGAGCGCCGCAGCACTACAACTGGACCCAGGCAAGCCTCAGCTCCAGCGTACGTGAGGCCGGTCAACTCAGTGGACCGGCACGCAGTGAATAAGCGGTCACGCAGCCGCGGTCTCAGTTGGACTTGAGCGTCCCCGGGTGACCCATCACTAGCGAGTGAAGTTCGACGAGCACAACGGAGAATGGAGCCGTTTGGGGAACAACATCCCAAACGGCTCCGACTGGAGAACGGTTCTAAAGCAACGTGCTCAGAGGTCTAAGGAGCTCAATATGAAAGCGACGGTCGACCTTCAAGGCCGAGCCCCTGATGGGCCTCCGTTCAAGGCTTCAGGAAGCTCCAGGCCCAAAAACGTCAGGGCAGCCGGGTGGCTCGTGCCCGCTGCCCTGCTTCTCTTGAGCGCTGTTCCGCTCACCTTCGGCAGCCTGCGTCTGATCGAGTTGTCGGGCGGCGCGGCCTTGATGCCGCCCAATGCCCGCTTCGTCGCCTCGCCCCTGCCGGTAGCGCTGCACATCGTTAGCGCCAGCGTGTATGCCCTCCTGGGTGCCTTCCAGTTCGCCAGCGGATTCCGGCGGCGCTGGCCCGGTTGGCACCGCGCGGCCGGGCGCGCCGTGGTGCTGAGCGGCCTGCTGGTAGGGCTGTCCGCGCTGTGGATGACCCTGTTCTACCCCCGCCCGGAGGGCACGGGTGAGCTGCTGTACGTCCTGCGCCTTCTGTTCGGGTGCGCCATGATCGGGGCCATCGTGCTGGGCTTTGCTGCCATCCGGCGAGGAGACCTGCGCCAGCACCGCGCCTGGATGATGCGGGCATACGCGGTCGCTCTGGGGGCGGGCACGCAGGTCTTCACCGGGCTGGTCGGAGGGCTGATCCTGGGCCCACCAAACGCGCTGAGCGGGGCGCTGCTAATGGGCGCGGGCTGGGGCATCAACCTCGCGGTGGCTGAGTGGGTTATCCGCAAGCGGTCAGCTCCACCAGCCAGGATGGCATCAGCCGTCGTGTCCCCTCTGCCCTGAGGCTGGCCCAGACTTTCCCCGCGCTTGAGAAGATCATCGGTGAGCGCCTGGCGTTCGAGCTCTGTGACCGCCGAAGGACGTGCTGGCGGTTGCAGAGCGGCTGATGGGTGAAGGTGCAGCCTGATGCGCTTGCATACCGTGAGTGAATTCTCACGAGTGCAGCGAGTTAGACCTTAACGGTGAGGATGGAGGGCTCATCTGGGTCGAGCAGCGGCGGACACAGCGACGCGTGATCGTGCTGGCGTGGCTGGTGCTAGCACTCTTCTATCTCTGCGTGGCCGTCCTTGGAGGATGGCTGGTCGTGATGATGGACTGGCCCAGTTTTGTAGACGAAGCTGACTGGAGACTCGACTCAGGGGGAGTGTACGACGGCGGGCGGGGCAGTGAGCAAAGCCCAGCGCTGGGCGAACTCGTCCGGGGTGAGATAGGCCAGGGAGGAATGCGGCCTGGCGCTGTTGTAGAAGCTGCGCCAACCATCGAGCAGCACCTGGGCGTGTCGGGCCGAGTGAAAGACCTCCAGGTTCAGCAGCTCGTCCCGCAAACGGGCGTGGAAGCTCTCGGCCACGCCGTTTTGCCAGGGTTTGCCGGGGTCGATGTACCGAGTACCCACCTCCTGCACCGCCAGCCAAACCTTGAGGTCGTGGGCGATGAACTCGGGGCCGTTGTCGCTGCGGATGAAGGCGGGAACACCCCGTTCCCGCATCACCTCGACCAGGACGGCTTTCACGTCCACCGACGTGAAAGCTGTCCCACAACGCAACACCAGCGATTGTCGGGTGAACTCGTCGGTCAGGGTCAAGATTTTCAGGGCGTGGCCTCCTAGCGTCTCGTCGAAGACGAAATCGTAAGTCCACACCTGGTTCGGCTGCTCGGCGCGCAGAGGAACAGGCCGCCCAGTGCGAATTTTTCTGGTCTTGCGCCGTGGAGGCAGAGCGAGGCCCTCACTCTTCCAGAGGCGGTGCACGGTCTTGCGGTTGACCTGCACCCCTTCCCGGCGCAATGTAGCGTGGACGCGACGGCATCCCCAGCGGGGATGCTCACGGGAAAGGGCTTTGATCCGCCCGATCAGTTCACCGTCATGCCTCGGGTGGGGTCGGTAGGACAACGAAGAACGAGGCAGACCGACCAACTCGCACGCCCGCTGCTGTCGGACATTGATGCGGACCAGGAACTGCACGGCCTCCCGGCGCTCGGGGGCCGTCAGCGCTTTTTTCCAAGCAGCACCTTCATCCCCTCCAGCTCCAGGCGCTGTTGCCCCACCAGCTTCAGAAGGCGCTCGTTTTCACGTTCGAGCTGACGAAGCCGCCGGGCTTCGTCCACGGTGGCATCGCCGTACTTCGCCTTCCAGGTGTAGAAGGAGGCCGTGCTGCACCCGGCCTCCCGGCAAAGCTCCTCGATTGGCTTTTCGCCCTTTTTGGCGTCCTGGAGCAGCTTGATGATCTGTTCCTCACTGAACCGCTTGTGCTTCATGGGTCATCCTCGCTTTCTCGCAGGGGTCAGGGAAAGGCCCTTATCCCCGCAGGGGAGCGAGCCGATAGTCTCCAGTCAGCTTTGCCCAGTTTTTAGGGGGCAGACCA
>NZ_KB906418.1 GCF_000381345.1 Deinococcus apachensis DSM 19763
TGGACTGGCCCAGTTTTGTAGACGAAGCTGACTGGAGACTCGACTCAGGGGGAGTGTACGACGGCGGGCGGGGCAGTGAGCAAAGCCCAGCGCTGGGCGAACTCGTCCGGGGTGAGATAGGCCAGGGAGGAATGCGGCCTGGCGCTGTTGTAGAAGCTGCGCCAACCATCGAGCAGCACCTGGGCGTGTCGGGCCGAGTGAAAGACCTCCAGGTTCAGCAGCTCGTCCCGCAAACGGGCGTGGAAGCTCTCGGCCACGCCGTTTTGCCAGGGTTTGCCGGGGTCGATGTACCGAGTACCCACCTCCTGCACCGCCAGCCAAACCTTGAGGTCGTGGGCGATGAACTCGGGGCCGTTGTCGCTGCGGATGAAGGCGGGAACACCCCGTTCCCGCATCACCTCGACCAGGACGGCTTTCACGTCCACCGACGTGAAAGCTGTCCCACAACGCAACACCAGCGATTGTCGGGTGAACTCGTCGGTCAGGGTCAAGATTTTCAGGGCGTGGCCTCCTAGCGTCTCGTCGAAGACGAAATCGTAAGTCCACACCTGGTTCGGCTGCTCGGCGCGCAGAGGAACAGGCCGCCCAGTGCGAATTTTTCTGGTCTTGCGCCGTGGAGGCAGAGCGAGGCCCTCACTCTTCCAGAGGCGGTGCACGGTCTTGCGGTTGACCTGCACCCCTTCCCGGCGCAATGTAGCGTGGACGCGACGGCATCCCCAGCGGGGATGCTCACGGGAAAGGGCTTTGATCCGCCCGATCAGTTCACCGTCATGCCTCGGGTGGGGTCGGTAGGACAACGAAGAACGAGGCAGACCGACCAACTCGCACGCCCGCTGCTGTCGGACATTGATGCGGACCAGGAACTGCACGGCCTCCCGGCGCTCGGGGGCCGTCAGCGCTTTTTTCCAAGCAGCACCTTCATCCCCTCCAGCTCCAGGCGCTGTTGCCCCACCAGCTTCAGAAGGCGCTCGTTTTCACGTTCGAGCTGACGAAGCCGCCGGGCTTCGTCCACGGTGGCATCGCCGTACTTCGCCTTCCAGGTGTAGAAGGAGGCCGTGCTGCACCCGGCCTCCCGGCAAAGCTCCTCGATTGGCTTTTCGCCCTTTTTGGCGTCCTGGAGCAGCTTGATGATCTGTTCCTCACTGAACCGCTTGTGCTTCATGGGTCATCCTCGCTTTCTCGCAGGGGTCAGGGAAAGGCCCTTATCCCCGCAGGGGAGCGAGCCGATAGTCTCCAGTCAGCTTTGCCCAGTTTTTAGGGGGCAGACCAATGACCGTCCTGGGAGTGGCGCTGCTGCCCGTCACTCCTGGATGTCCTGAGAGTGGGAAGACGAGCGATGATTGTGTAGGGCCCTGCAGTTCATGGCGCAGTCAGACAGGTGCGGCGAGCAACTCGCACGCTACGGTATAGACCTCCTGAATACAGCCCTGCGAGTTCAGCAGGAGTAGGGGACGGGGCTTCACTGAACAGCGGTATAGCCTATTGCAGCATGGTTTGCTCTTGCGACTCAGAAAAGTCATCGTGATCAGTCATGGCAGGGTTCCGGAGCGGCACGCAGACCTCGTCGCGGTGGCGCAGTTCCTCGGTGAGCAGGGGAGCGAACTTGATGTTCCACTGCCGGAGGGTCTCGTGACCAATAACGCGGAGCCGGGGCTACTGCATCAAGGCGGGGCGGTGCAGGCCGGGAGACCGGCTGTCCAACTCCCAAGACCATAGAGCGTCCTCCAACTGGTCATGATGGTGCTGGCTCCCTGTGAGGTGTACCTCTGAACAAGAGGTGCACCTCACAGGCCGAGCACCCGGCTCACCGTCACTTCACCCTGATGTTCTGGTTGACGTTGAAGACATTGCGCGGGTCGTACCTGGCCTTGACCCGTGCCAATCGCTCATAGTTGTCCCTATAGGTCGCCCGGACACGGTCCTGGCCCTCGTCCATCATGAAGTTGACGTACGCCCCACCCAGCGAATGGGGATGCAGCCTCTCCCAGGTGCGAACGGCCCAGTCCTTGATGGACCCACTGTTGACCGGATCGGGGTCGACGCCGTAGTAGACGGCAGCGAAGTCCGCGTCACGGTAACTCCAAGCCGTGGCGTCGCGGCTGACCCGGTGGGCCGCGCCGCCGACGGAGTACAGGTGAATGGTTGACAGCATCGTCGGCAGGTTCTGGCCCTGCTGGCACAGCGCCTCTATGGCCTCATCGTCGAGGTCCCCGAAGAAATCCGCGCGCCAGTACTGCTGCGTGCCGGAAGTGTACAGCCCGTCGAAGGCCGATTGCAGCGCTGGGAACGGCATGGGCTGAACGCCATGAAGCGCGGGCGGACCGAAGGCCGCAATGGGCTCGAACACCTCGTCCACCTGATCCAGTGGGCCGGTGTAACACCACACCACGCCGCACATCTTCTGGAGGTGTAGTTCCGCCGGGAAGGGTGGCCCCGGAGGCACCGTCAGGAATGCGAAAAAGCCGTTGAGGCTGTCCGGGGCGTTTCGGATGAACTCCTGGTACCAGCGCAGCACCTGTGGAGCCTGTTCGAGTGGCCACAGGGTTGGACCACCGACGACGGTGCTCACCGGGTGCGCCTGGAACAGGAACGAGGTGACGATGCCGAAGTTGCCGCCACCCCCCCGCAGGCCCCAGAAGAGGTCACTGTTCTGTCCCTCACTTGCGGTGACCAGGCGGCCATCGGCCAGGATCACGTCCGCTTCGAGCAGGTTGTCGATGGTGAAACCGTACTTGCGGGTCAGGTACCCCAGCCCACCCCCTAGGGTGAGGCCACCCACCCCGGTCGTCGAGATGATGCCCGACGGCACGGCCAAGCCAAAGGCGTGCGTGGTGTGGTCGACCTGGCCCCAGATTGCACCGCCCTCGACCCGCACGGTCCGCCGCCCGGGGTCCACCCGCACCCCGTTCATCCCCCCGAGGTCGATGACGAGGCCGCCGTCCACACCACCCAGGCCTCCCCCATTATGACCGCCCCCCCGCACGGCCACCCGCAGGCCGCTCTCCACGCCGAAGCGCAGGGCCGCCACCACGTCTGCCACGTCGGTGCAGCGGACGATCAGGGCCGGGTGTCTGTCGATCATGCCGTTGAACAGGGCCCGCGCCCCTTCGTACCCCGGGTCCCCGGGGCGGATGAGTTCCCCGCGCACGGACGCCCGCAGGGGACCGAGGTCGAGTTCGGCTGGACTGTAATGGAGGGTGGTCATGGTCACTCCTCTTGTTACTCTGGGAAGGGGCGCCGATTCACCGGCGGGGATCGGTTGCCGGGTCGGCATAGGTGATCTGGAAGGGGCCCTGGAGGTGGACCTGCACGACGGTCTCTTCTGTGGTCCAGACGAAGTGGTTCATGCGGGCGGGCAACGCAGTGAAGCCGCCGGGCTTGAGCAAGGTGCTCGCCCCCTTGTCGAGGCGGTCTCCCATCCCGACGTTCAGGCCGCCAGCGAGGACCGTGACGTCCTCCTGCGTGGGGTGCCAGTGGGCGGGAATCTGGTAGCCCGCGGGGAACTTGAGCCTCAACGTGACCCGGACGGCCTTGCCGGGATCGCCGTCGAGGACGACGAGCTGCGCGCCGGTCGGCAGGAAGGGCGGGGCGGCGCTCCACTTCAACGTGTCGGCGTTCACGCCCGTCTGGTTACTGGCCGCGAGCCCGGCGGGAACGAGAGCGGAGCAGAGGGTGAACAGCATCAGGCGGCGGGAGGTCATGGCATCAACTCCTCGAATGGGGGTGAGGCGGGCGGGGGACGGCGACACGGAAGGCCTCCGTTCCAGGCTTCCGTGAACGAAGCGTAGAAGTCCTGGCGTTCCGCGAACGTTCGGGGGAGCGTTCCGGCGGGCCAGCCGGCGTTCGTGCCCCGCACGGGTCCCGGTCAAGAGCAGCGGTCAGGGCAGGGTCTGGAGCAGGGCGCGCGCCAAGTTCAGGTCGTGCGTGACGAGCGCAGCGGGAAACGCGGCCTGCACAGGCTCCAGTAAAGCCTCCGCTTCAATGCTGCGGCCCTCCCCCTGCAGGCGGGCGGCGAGGCTGGTGGCCGCCCGCAGTTCCAGGGAGAGACTGCCCTGCTCCCGGGCGAGGGCGAGCGCCCGGTGGAAGGAGGGCTCAGCCTGAGCCGGGTTCAGCAGGCCGCGCATTCGGTAGAGTTCCGGCAGGTACCACAGGTCGTTGTTCTGGCGAGCCACGGACTGCGCCCCGTCGAGGGCAGCCCGCGCGGCCTCGGGCTGGCCGAGCAGTAACTGGGTTTCCGCCAGCAGCGCGAGATAGTACGGCAGGCGCAGCGCGGCGTCCTGTCGCTGCAACGTCTCCAGACCGAGCTTGATGCACGCCAGGCCCTCAGCAACTCCGCCCTGCTGGGCGAGGCTCCAGCCGCCCACGATGACGCCCCACTCGTGGTAGTAGGCGATGTCGTACCGCTCGCAGCCTGCCACCGTCATCTCTGCACTGGCCCGGCAGGCGTCCAGGTCCCCTTCGAGTTGGTGGGAGATGCTGCGGTAGGCGCTGGCCTGCATCTGGGTAAAGGGATGCCCGAGTTCTGCGGCTATCGCGGCGGCTAGCGCGACCTGCTCCCGCGCCTCCTCGACCTTTCCCTGGAGCCACAGGCCATGCGCGCCCCAGGCGAGGCTGAAGACGCCCACGTCTGCCCCAAAGAGCACCCGGCGGTGCCGGTGCTGGTAATACAGCCGGTTAGTGACCGCGAAATGCCCGCTTGCGGCAGCCAGATGCCCCTCGGTCAGGTCCACGCCGCCGAGCGCCTGGTGGCTGTCCGTCAGGAGTCCGGTGTCCTCCCCGGCGAGTTGCAGCGCCTGCTCGGCCAGCGTTCGGGCCAGGCGGATATTGCCACGGACGATATGCAACGCGTACAGGCCCCAGAGGCTACGGATGATGGCCGTTTCGTCACCCAGTTTCTCGGCGAGCTGAAGCGCGCGGTTCAGGGTCCTTTCCAGCTCGGGGGGGGTGAAGCCTTTCAGGGCGGTGAGCGCGGCGGCCATGCTGTTGTGCGCAGTAAGCTCGGAGTGATCCCGGTGTTCGCCAGCCGGGAAGCGTTCCAGAAGCCGCAGGACTTGCGTCGCCTGGTGGATGGCCTGCTGGCTGGCAGAGACGCTGTTGGCCCGTTCCGCCGCGAGGAGGGAGAAATGGACGGCTGTCTCGTCCTGCCCGGCCCGCTCGTGGTGTGCGGCGAGTTGTGCGGCCACGCCGCCCGGGTCCACCGCATGCCGCAACTCCAGCGCCTGCGCCACGCGGCGGTGCAGCAGCCGGCAGCGTGCCGGACTGAGTTCGTCATACGCTCCTTCACGCAGCCGGTCGTGGGTGAAGTCATAGCTCTCACTGGAACCGGGCTGCTCACGGATGATCGCGCGCTGCCACAGCTCGTCGAGGGCTGCGGTCAGCGGTTCCTCCGCGAGGTCACTGGCCCCACGAAGCACCTCCACGTCAAAGGCCCGCCCGATGGTGGCAGCGAGTTGCGCGACGCTGCGCGCGCCAGCCGAGAGCTGGTCGAGGCGTGCGGCGATGATGGCCTGCACTCTGGGAGAAGGTGGGAAGGCCACGGCGCTCTCCTGGTTGCTGGCTGCGAGGCCCGCGCGAACGGCCTCGACGATGAAGAGGGGCTGCCCCTCGGTGGCCTTGAAGAGCTGCGTCTGTACCTGGGGAGGCAAGTCCCCTGCGAGGACCGCGGCGGCCAGTGCCCCGGTCTCCGCCAGCGACAGTGCGCCGAGGTCAATGCAGTCCAGCAGTCCGCGTTGCTGAAAGTCGCGCAGGAACGCGGGCAATGCGGGGTTGGCGTCCTGTTCTTCACGGCGCAGGGTGCAGACCAACAGCAGCGGGGCGCGGGGCGCGAAGCGCAGCAGGAAGTGGAGCCATTCCAGCGTGTCCCGGTCGCACCATTGCAAGTCGTCGAGCAGCAGCAGGAGCGGCGCGTCAACCGTCAGGAACGTCCGCGCGAGGGCTTCGAAGAAGCGCTGCCTTTGCCAGCCCTCGCTGAGCGGCTCCGGCCCGGGCAGGTCCTGGTGCGGTGAAAGTTCCGGGAGCAACCTCACCAGTTCTACCTGCCAAGGCGGGCCTAGCAGCGGCAGGTGTGCCCGGAGCGCGGGGCAGCGCAACCAGTCCCGAATGGGCTCGTAGGCGAGCCGGCCCTCAGCGGCGTAGGAGCGTGTCCTGGCGGTTCGGGCGCCCTCCGTGTCCGCGAGGGTGAGCAGGGCCTCTGCGAGCCGAGTCTTGCCGATCCCCGCCTCCCCCCTGATCAGCAGGACCCGTGAGGTTCCGGACCGGACTTCACGCCAGACGTGCAGCAGGCGCTGCCATTCGCTGCGGCGACCGATCAGTGGCCATTCCCCGCGAGTAGCGGGCGGCCTGTCATCGGCCTGTTCCTGCAACTGCCGGTAGACGGCCCTCACCACCTCCCCCGGGAGGGCACCCAACTCCACCTTCAGAACGCTCGCGCAGCGGTCATAGGTGTGACGCGCCGCCGCGTGGTCACCTGCACCAAGTTGCAAGCGCATCAGTCCGGCATACGCGCTTTCACGAAGTGGTTCGAGCGTCACGAGCTGCTCCGCGTAACGGAGCGCCCGCGCCTGGCCGCCAGCCTGCTCGAGCCACACGACGAGTTGCTCCAGAATCTCGACTGCCCGCTGGTGAAGGGCCTGCCGGAGGGGTTCGAGCCAGCTGTCCTCCACGGCGTAAAGCAGGTCCCCCTGATAAAGGCCCATCGCACGCTCCAGGTCGGCGTATGGGGGAACATCACGGGTGTCCCACATGTGGCCTGCCGCCTGCTCGAACTGCGTCACGTCGAGGCGGTAGGGCGCGTCGTGCCGCCAGCGTAGAGTGCCCGGGGTGACCTCCAGGTAGAGCCCCGCGTCGGGCAGTCCCCGCCGCAGGTGATGCAGCTCACGGCGCAGGTTGGTCAGGGCCTGCCCCTCGTCCGAGTCGGGCCAGATTGCAAAGGCAATGTGTTTGCGCGGCTGGGGCACGCCCGGGTGAAGCAACAGCCAGGCGAGCAGGGCCTGCTGGCGGGGCGAATGCAGGGTCGTCACGGGCTGTCCGTGGTGGGTGACCTGCAACGCCCCGAAAAGCTGGACCTCGAGTTCCGGCATAGGTCCTGTTCTCCCGGCTGCCTGAGCTTGGCTCGTCCATTCTAGACCCCTGCGGCCGAAAACGTCCCGATGAACGGCGCTTCTCCGGTCAGGGGCCGCCTCCCGCTTCCCAGCAGCCGTCCTTGCCCGCGCCGCTCGGCTCTCCCACCGGTTCAGCCCTCACAGTCGCCTGGACAGGAGCATGTTGCCTGCCGTCGAGGTATCCCTGGAAGGAACACTGCCAAGCCTGGAGTGAAGTTGGCGCCGTCCGTGAATAACTCACTTCTGGCAGTCCAGCCGCACGCGGAAGCTGGGGGTGGGCGTGGTGTAGGCGACCTTGCCCGCGATCAGGTAGCCCGCTGTCAGACGTGCCGGGTTGAGCTGAACCGTCAGCTTGGCGGGACGTGGCACGCTGCTGGCGAGTGCCCGGGCATCCTGAATGTGGAAGCGCAACTGGTAGGTCACGCCGCCCGCCTGAGCCAGCTCCTTGTAGATGAACCCCTCCTCGGCCGCATGTTCCTCGAAGGTCAGGGTATTGCCGTCCGGCAGCGAGAGGTCGATGTTCTCCAGCCCCGTGTCGTGCAGGTTCGTCTTGGTCGTCGTGCCGTTCCTGAGTTCGGCGGTAACACCCCAGCCGGGCCCGAGCCCGACATCAGGCCCGATGGCCTCGACCTTCCTGACAGTCAAGCGCCAGATACCGTTGAACAGCGTCTCGCCGATGCAACCCTCCAGTGAGGCTCTCTGGCTGGCCCCACCGGGTGCGGTCGCTGGAGCCTTCTGTGCCCCCAGCGTGAGGGTGCTGCCCTTCAGGCTCGAACTGACCCCCAGCAGCTTCAGGACCGAGAGCGGCACGTAAGTCTTGCCGCCGACCACGATGGCCTGGTCGGGGGCCACCTGCCCGTTCACGACCACGCTGTAATTGAGGCCTGCCGCGAGGGCGAAGCTGCCGAGCAGGGCAGGGACGAGCAGGTGGGTCTTTCTCATAGGGTCTCCCGGGACTTCTCAGGGGGTAAGGGCGGTCGGCAGGGTAGGCGAGGGAGGCCAGGCCGTCAAAGCCTGCATTCCGCAGAGGCCCAGTGTGCCGGACACAGAATGCAGACGCGGGTTCAGGGGCCCGCGAGCAGTTCGAGGGTGGCGCGCACCACCGCCAGCTCCCCCGGAAGGTCGCCCGGCGTCTCGGCCACCCGGTCGATCTGCACGATGGTCTGCTGGTCGGGCAGGGTGCGCTGGAGGTTGAGCACCTCGCCGGGGCCGTCACGGAAGTCATGCGCCTGGCCTTCCGCCAGCTTCTCGCCCACCGCGCTGTACAGGGTCAGATGAAGCCCCGCGCCGTGCAGGTTCAGGCCAGACATGGCATAGTCGCTCACCTTGTTGAGCACAAAGGCCTGGGTGGGTTCGCGCAGTCCCAGTTCGACGGGCACCTCCGGGTGCATGATCAGGTAGATCAGTTGCTTCACGCTGGACACAGGATTCTGCTCGGTGTACGAGCCGAACCACATGGCATACGCACCCGGCGCCGCACCGCTGACCTGCACGGTGATGAAACCGGCGGGCAGGGCCAGGTCGGCCAAGGTGCCGCAGTCGTCCGAGGAGGTGACGGTCCGCAGCAGGGTCCCGGCGCTGTCGTAGGCCCGCAGGGTGAGCGGCCCGTCGGCGCCCAGCACCTTGGCCTTGCTGACCAGGCTAAAGGCGAGGTTCGTCGTGTTGCCCCGGCTGTAGAACTTGTAGTAGTCCACGTCGGTGGCGCTGTGCAGGGTGGCGTCCAAGTACCCGCCGTCCGCGCTGGGGCCCACGTAGCTCGCCTGGGCGGGAGTGTCGTTGCCGGAGATCCCTTCATAACGGTCACGCGCGATGGCAGCCGTCTGAAGGCCCAGGTTCAGGTCGTAGGGCATGGGGCCACTGCCCGCCAGGGCGAAGTTGAAGGTTCCGCTCGGCAGCCGGTACACGACCTGCTTCTTATCGGCGCTCGTCGAGACCAGCGATGCGTCCCCGCAGCCCTTCTCCTTGCTCAAGCCCAGACCGGCCAGCGAAAACTTGCCGAAGCCGTTCGGCACGGTCAGGTCCAGCGTCGCCAGGGTCGGGCCGCCCGTCTGGAAGTCGTAGAAGTCGATGTCACCCGGCACCGAGTCGAGGTTCAGGTCCTCGAAGCGCCCGGCCCGTAGTAGGGTCGCCTTCACGGGCACATTGTTCGGCTCGAAGCGGTCGGGGGGCAACTGGAAGTCGGCGGCCTTCCTGACCGCCTCGAACGCGTTCAGATAACGCGTCACGCGCGGGTCGGGCGAGTCGGTCCAAGCGGTGCCCTGCAGGATGTCGCGCATCTGGTCGTAATTCAGCGCGGGGTTCATCGCCTTCATCATCGCGGCGACCCCAGCGACGTAAGGCGCGGCGGCGCTGGTGCCGTTGTGAATCACGAAGTTGCCCGCCGAGCCTCCGTCAGGCATCGCCACGATGTCGGTGGGGGCCCACAGGTTGACCGGCCCACCGTAGTTGGAGTACGCCTTGGCGCCGTTGGTGTACACCTGGCTGCCGCCGCCCAGCGCGCCCACACAGAACACGCCGCTGATGACGCAGGGCTCGTAATTCTCGTCGTCGACGTCGTCCCCGAGCTGATCATCGCCGCCGTTGCCCGCTGAGGCCACCAGGAAGATGCCTGCGTCGTGCGCCCGGTCGAAAGCATCGTAGTACCCTGCCCAGTCCTTGCCCCGGCGGCAGAACCAGTTGCAAGACCCGCCGAAGCTCATGTTGATCACGTCCGCGTGCTGACCGTTGGCCCAATCGACCGCGTGCTTCACGGAGTAGACGCTCAGGTCGCTGCGCTGTAGCAGGGGATCGGCCACCTGCCCACCCGTTCCGGCAGCGAAGGCGCCGTTGTTGAGGGTCCCGACCGCCACGCTGGCGCTGCCGTTGCCGTGGTAGGCGCAGGCGTTGCCCTGGCCGCAACTGGCCGGGTTGAGGCCGGAAGCGTTCCCCTCCCCCACGAAGTTGGCCTGGATGGGTAGCGCCGGGAAATCGCCCTGTCCGTTGGCGTCCTTCATGCTGGTCCCGTCCGGGTTCAGCCAGAAGCCGCCGTCGATGATCCCCACCCGCACCCGGCGGCTCACGCCGGTCAGGCCGTGGGCGGCCACGAACTGCCAGGCCTGGACGACCTGCGGCTTGCTGACCGTACTGCTGTATTCCGGGCGAGTGAAGGCGTCAGTGGTCCCTGAGACGGCGCCGCCCTCCTGGGTTTTCAGCAGCACCCCCTGGGGCTGATCGAGGAAGTTGGCGCTCACCTTCAGGCCGCCGACCGTCTCGCGCGCGACCAGGGCCAGCAGCCGCGCTCCCTGTTCGCTGGAGAACACGTTCTCCCCCGGCGCACCCAGGGCGTTGGCGTCGGCCGTGAAGCCGTCCAGGTTGACACCGGAGGGGTCTACCCGCAGCAGCGCCGTTCGTTCGGTGCCCTGAGCATAGCTGTCCAGCACCCTGGCCCCAGTACGCGCCACAAAAGCGTCCAGTTCGGCCTGGCTCCCCGGCAGCACGATCACCTCATTGGCGACAAAGGAGCTCGTAAGTCCTGCCGCGTCGCGCACCGCCGCGACCGGACGGGGGCCGTCCCAGCCGGTTACTGTACCCTCGAAGGGCTTGACACCGGGGTCGATGCGGTAACTGAACGGCGTGGCGTTCACGCTGGCGGTAGCCTGGGCGGTGGCGCTGCCCGCCGCGTTCCTGGCCGTCAAAGTATAGGTGGTGGTTGCCTTCAACGTGACCTCGCGCTGGCCTGCGTCCAGCGGGGTGACGTTCCCCACGCCCCCGTCGATCTCCACGCTGCTGGCCCCCCGGGTCTCCCAGGTGAGGGTGACCGGACCGGGTGCGCCGCGTGTGGTGGGCGAGACGGTAAAGCGGGTAATGGTAGGCCTGGCGCCCCCAGCCGGGCCGGGTGAGTTGGAGCACGCGGCCAGCAACAGGGCAGTCAGGGGGAGCAGAGCAAGCTGTTTCATGGGGCTCACCTCTCTGGAAAGGGAGAAAGCGGGCGTGGGCCTAGCGGATCAGCTCGCACAGGGAGAGATTGGGGCCACGGCCCAGGACCACTGAGGCGAGCACGCGCCTGCCGCCCTTGCTGAGCACGAACGCCTCCAGCCCACCCAGCCGTAGGAAGTCCACGACCATGGTCCGTTTCCAGCCTGCCGTCTGGGCCGCCGCCTTGAACCGGGCGAGGACCACGGGCGGCTGAACCTTGAGTGCGGTTGTCCAGTACAGCAGTTCGTAGCGGCTGCACTTTCCCAGCTCCCAGGTGAGGGCGCCCTTGTTCATCTGGGCGGTCTCGGCCGCATAGTTGGAGCTACCGGTGAGGCGGCGCGGCGCATCGGGAAGGGGCAGCCCCAGCAGCGTGGAGCGGGACGCGGGTTCGGAGGGGGCCTGCTGGGCGATGGCAACGCTGCCCGAGGCGCACAGCAGGGCGGTCAGCCAGCAGGACAAAGGTGGAGCGGACATAGAGTCTCCCTCGGCTGCGGGGAGGGCGGTATGGCATTCGCCCTCCCCGAGCCACGCTCACTGCGGCAGAATCCCGGTGCTGGCCTGGCCGGTGAAGGTCTTAACCCAGGTCCAGGGCAGGTACACGTAGCCCTGATCGCCCCAGCAGTCGCCCCAGGAGTTCTTGACGATGAAGTACCCGTAATCGTCGGCGACGGGCGCCCCCGGCAGCTTCTTCTGGAGGTTCTGGCTGGAGATGAAGCCGGTGACGGTCATCACATGGGTCAGTTGGAAGTCCGCCATGCCGTTCGGCAGCCTGTTCATGCTCTTCAGGGGCGCGTAGCCGTTCGCGTCGGGCGCCACGTAACGCATGTCCAGCGTCAGCGTGGTGGCGTGCCCCATCACCGAGCGCAGCAGCAGGATGACCATACTCATGTCCTTGTCGCTCTGGTTCCAGAAATCCGTGGGGGACCCCATGCGGTAGCCGCTGCCCGCGCCGGTGTTCGGCAGGCTCCGCATCAGGTAGAGCTTGCCGCCGAACGACGCAACATACCAGTTGCCCTGGTCGGTGGTGTTCGAGCACGCGCCGTAGTTCAGGGTGACGTCCCGGTAGCCGTCGCAGGAGTGCGTGTAGGTCTGGGTGTTCGCGGGGACCACGCGGCTCAGGCTCTTGTTGTACTGCCACTGGGATTCGTAGGCGAAGGTGTAGTTCGCGGCGCTGGCCTTCTGCGCGATACCGATGGGATCGCCGCCCTCCCCGAAGGCGCGCGGCGCCCAGTCCATGAAGCGGTGCCCGATATACGCCTGCTCGGAGAGGTTGACCTGCCGGTGGTCGCGCCGGGCGATCTCGGCCTCTAGGGCGGCGACGGTAGCGAAGGCCCAGCAGGTGCCGCGCTGGCCCTGGTCCTTCACCGTGGTCGTCAGGGCTTTCAGCGGCCAGTCGAAGTTCTTGTAGATGCCCCCGGCGGCAGGTGCCTCACAGGCCCCCTTCTGGGTGCGGTCGAGCTGGTCTTTGGCGCCCTCCTCCAGGTTGGCCGGGTCGAGGTAGAAGCTGAGGTTGTAAATCTCGGCCCCGTACTCGCGGATCACGTCGCTGGCCTTTTTGTTCAGGACCAGCAGCCGGTCGGCGCTGTAATTCTTGACCTCGTCCGGCGCGGGCAGGCCGAACTGCTGAACCGTGTTGTTCAGCTTGTGCAGGGTGATGTCCAGATCGGCGTAGAGCTGGCTGTACAGCCGGTACTGGTTGGCCTGGCTGGGAAAGGTGCGGGCGTGCGTCGCCAGGACGGCCTTTCCGAAGGCATTGCCCATCAGGGTGATCGTCTTGTCGCCGCCCGCCGTGGGCACGGTCACCATCCGGTCGCCGTCGGCATTGATGGCGTCCGCCGCCGGGGGCTGGAGGATGGCGCTGAACTCCGGGTACTGCTGGATATAGTTTCGGGCGTCCGCGTCGTCCTGGGCGTCCTGCCGCTCCTGGGCGGCCTTTTCGTCGGCGAGGGTCTGGGCCGTGATGACGGTGCCGCCGCTTCTCACCGCCTCCATGAATTGCGCGGGCGTGACCGTCTCGCTGCCGGAAGGTGCGGCCGCGCCGAACTCGGGTTGACTCTTGAAGAAGGCGGTCTGGGCCGGGTCGTCGCCCGGAGGAGGATTGCCGCCACCGGACGAACCGCAGGCGGCGAGGCCGAGGGTGAGCAGGATCAGGAGGGGATGCAGCCTGGACATGGTGTGCTCCTTTGTTCTGGTCAACGCTGAGAGGGCGGGGAGCCGGGCGGCCACGTCAGGTTCGCGCCGCAGCGCACGCAGAAGCGGGCGTAGGGCGAGGTGATGGGGGCGCCGCACTGCGGGCAGACCTCCAGCAACCGCGTGCCGTCGTTGGCGCAATAGAACTCGGCGGAATGGCCGGGCACAGCGCGGGCGCAGTGGGGACAGAGCCGGTAGGTCAGGGCCGGTGACGTGGTGAGAGGGTCGTCCATGCGGCTTCCTCGCCCTTGACAGGGGGTCGGTGTACGGGCGGCGGTTCACGGCGCCCATCGTCCTGAGGGCTCAGTCGATCCGCACCGATTCAGGCACCAGCCGCCACAGTTGGCAGGCCCCGTCCGCGTAGGTTGAGCTGGGATTCAGGCCCAGCGTGGCCGTGCAGTTCACCGCGTCCAGATACTGGTGGTTGACCTTGAGTTGCAGCCGGTAGTACCCGTCGCCGTTCGGTACGAACTTCCAGAGCTGGCAGGCGCCGCCCGCATACGTGGAGCCGGGATTCAGGCCGATGGGGGACGAGCAGTAGGCCGCGTCCAGGTACTGCCTATTGGACTTCAATTGCAGCCGGTAGTAGCCGCCCCCAGCGGGGACCAGCCGCCAGAGCTGGCAGGCGCCGCCCGCGTAGCTGGAACCGGGGTTGAGGGTGACGGGCGAGGCGCAGTGATCGGCGTCCAGGTACTGTCCGTCCGATTTGAGTTGCAGGCGGTAGTAGCGTGGGGACTGGGCTGCCGCACTGGAGATGAGCAACCCAGCGGCGCAGTACAGCAACGTCTTTGCGAACATGATTCTTCCCCTGTCCCTGAGGACACTGCGGCGGAGAGAGAAGGGACGGTCGTCTTTCCGGAGGGACAGGGGTGAACGCGGGGCCGACCTTTCCTGCTGTGGGATGCCGATGCCTCGGCCCTCCTCGTGCCTACAGGGTGCGCCGACCCCGGTTACACGGCGGTCAGAAAAAGGGGGAGTTACGCCGCCCGGGTTCGGTCCCGCAGGTTCGGCGCAGGTGTACGGTGAAGCCGCACCGGGTCACACCGAAATTCTGATCAAAGCCCTGTCGTCCGCCTGAAGGGGGAGCCATAAACGCTTTGTGAATGATCGGTGTCGTGCTGGCGCGCCTCAATGTCGGGAATGCTGGAGGGCCCGTCCCTGCGGAGGTGGGTCTCGGCGCCTCCCTTCAGATGGGCCAGCCGCGCGACGCGCTGTTCCGGCGAGTGATGCTGCCGCAGCTGGCGTCGATGGTGTGCCGCCTGAGCCTCTTTGCGCGCCTTTGCGCTCTCCTTCAGCTTCGGCGACGGGTCGTCCCGTGGGCGGGCACGGCTGGCCCTGGCCGCCTTCGCCCTGGTGCTGGCCGACGTGCGGATTATGGTGCCGTGGCTTCACGGCCATGATACGTTCCGCCTCTCGCCCGAGGGGGAAGAGGTCCGGCGGCGGGGGTACCTACTGCACCCACTGCGGACAGGTCTGGGCGTGTTGGCCTTTGTCCTGCTGCTGCGGTTCCGGTTCTGAAGGTCTGAGCTCAGGCCGTAGCGTGCCCTTCCAGAAAGACCCCCCACTCCTCCGGCAGATGCTCTCCCACCTCCAGCAGTTCCTGACGGGCCGAGTGGTAGAAGCGGGCCAGGCTGCGATGATTGCCGGCGGCCCGCAGGGCGCGCAGGGTCAATGCCAGGGCTGCGAGGTCGTAAGGATTGGCCTTACACAGCAGGCGGCCTACCCGGGCGGCCTCAGTGGACTGATCTGCGCCGAGGGCCTGTGCGCGGAGGGTCAGTGCCCCGTACAGCGTGTCAGTGATCAGGCCGTCGGAAAGGAGCGCCTCACCCGCCAGGTAAGGGCCGCGCCACAGGGCGGTGTCGCCGGTCGTCAGGAAGGCCTCGGCGTCGGTGGTCAGGTCGCCCAGGGCGTAGCCGCCTGCGGTGGTCTGGATCACGCGTGCTCCTAAAGCCGCGCGGGTCTGATGCACCAGCTCCTTGAGCGCTGCCGCTGCCTGATCTTCCCCCGCCTGCGGGTACAGCGCGTCCGTCAGCTCCATCCGTGGCACATCCGGGCGGCCCCGCAGGCGGCCTTCCAGCAAGCAGGCCAGCAGCTCGCGGCGCCTGCGGCCCCGTACCGGCTCAAGCTGGCCTGAAACGCCGCAGCGCAGGGCGCCGAGGGCTTCCAGGCGGAGACCACGCTCGCCTGGCTGGCTCTGGATGGACGGCTCCGGTTCTGCTGACTGCCGTTCGGGCCGGGGCAGCGGGTTCAACTCCGGGAACAATCGCCGGGCCAGATCGGCACCCGCCCCCAGTCCCCACTGTTCAAACCACGCCAGTCGCTCGCGGGCTGCCGCCAGGTCGCCGCGCAACCGGTCGAGTTCCAGCCCTACGCGGTGCGTGGCGAGCAGATCGCCCATGTCCCTGGCTAACCGCTCAGCCAGTCGGAGGGCTTCTAACCCTTCCTGGGGGCGGCTGAGGGCGATCAGGGCGGCGCCACGGGCCGCCTGGGCTGCCTGGCTCATTTGGGACATGTCCAAGTGTTTGGCAAGCGCGGCGGCCTGATCGGCCAGCACCAGCGCAGACGCGGGCTGACCGGCCCAGGACTCGGCCAGCGCGGCGACCGGCAGACTCTCGGCCAGCGAGCGCGGATCGTTGAACTCGCGGGCGTGAGACAGGGCGGCCCGGGCGTAACGGGTCGCCAGCACCCGGCCGTGGGGGGGCTGCCAGGCCTGATAGAGCGCGCTAAGGGCACACTCGCAGTCCACCAAATAGCCGGTCACGTCCAGGCTCTCCAGAAAGGACCGGGCTTCCTGGAGCAACGTCTCGGCGCGCTGGTATTCGCCTGCCTCGCTTAGCGCCGTGCCGAACGCGACCTGCGCGATGGCCGAGGCGGTCGGGTCGCCCAGTTCCTGGCAGACTCCGAGCGCCTCTTCCAGGCAGGCGGTCTGCTCCGGGTAACGCCCGAGTGTGCCCAGGGCCATCGCCCGGTTGAACAGTGCCGCGTCGATCAGGCGCAGGTTGCCGCTGGGCCGCACCAGCTCCAGCACCTCGCGCTCCAGCCGCTCCATCGCGGTGAAGTCGGCTCGGACCTGGGCCACCACCGACAGCACCTTGAGGCCCATCACCCGCGCCCCGGGATCGTCGCCCGGCCGGGCGAGCAGGTGCCGGGCCACCGCCTCGGCCTCGGTGGCCCGGCCGCAGTAGGCCAGCGAGCGGCCCACCTGGCAGGCGGTGCCCGGGTCGGCGTGGGCGAGGGCGTCAGGGTGCTCATCCAGCAGCTCCAGGAGGCGCCCGTTATCCTGGGCGCGTAGCCTCAGCACGCGGGCCACGAAGACGGGTCCCTCGCGCTCGGCCAGGGGCAACTGCGTCAGCCGCTGCTCGGCGAGGCTGCCCTGGCCCTGGGCCGCCAGCAATTCGGACAGCAGCCAGAGGGACTCGCTGCGCTGCTCGGGTGCCTGCACGGCCCGCTCCGCCAAGCGGATCGCCTCCGGCACATCCACCTCTTTCAGCCCGTGCGCCGCCTCCAGGGCACGCCGGGCGGCCAAGTCCGGGTCCGCGTAGGGCAGGCTGCGGCCCAGCAGCCGGGCCGCCCCCACGCCGTCGCCTGCCGCGCGGCGCTGGGCCGCTGCCCTCAGCAGCCAGTCCTGCGCGCTCGCTGGGTCCAGCTCCGCCGCCTCCACGAAGCGGCTGGCGGCGGGCAGGTCGTCTTCCAGCACAGTCAGGGCCCGGCGGGCCAGGCGGCGGCGCCGTTCGGGGAGCAGCGTCCTGAGCGCCGCCTCGCGGTAAAGCGGGTGGACGAACTCGCCTCCCGAGAAGATGGCCTGCCGCTCCAATTCGCGTTCCGCCTCGGCCAGTTCCTCAGGCGTCAGACCGGTCATTGTGGCAAGCAGGCCGCCGTCTACGCCGACCGGGAGCAGCGCCTTGCCGCCAAGCACCTCGGCGAGCGGGGACCGGCCGCTTACGTCCAGCAGCCCCCGCTCGATCAGCGCCTCCACCATCACCGGCATGGGGTCACCGGGCGGGGCGCGCCAGTGCCAGCGGCGGCCGTCGTTCCAGAGGTGGCCCTGCCGCGCCAGCAGTCGGAAATACTCCAGGGTGAACAGTGGATTGCCCGCCGCGTGCGCGAAC
The DNA here is from genome assembly GCF_000381345.1 of Deinococcus apachensis DSM 19763. NCBI lineage: Bacteria > Thermotogati > Deinococcota > Deinococci > Deinococcales > Deinococcaceae > Deinococcus > Deinococcus apachensis. Next base: position 17,354 of record NZ_KB906418.1, read on the forward strand.
AGCCACGCCAGCCCTTCCCCGGGCAGCGGCGCTCCAGCCTCGGCCTCCAGCAGCGCGTCCGAGTGGGCTCGGTCCAGCGGCCGCAGCCGCAGCGCCTCGAACTCCTGTGGCGGTGGGGCGCGGCTGGTGATCAGCAGCCCGACTCCACGGGTGCGGCGCACCAGGGCCGCCAGCGCGGCGATCCTGCCCTGGCCCCCTGGGTCCGCCTCGTGCAGATCCTCCAGGTGCAGCACGAAGGGCGCGAGCGCCGCCAGGTTCACCCCTAGGGCATCCAGTGTGCCTGCACCCTCCAGCTCCTCACCTGCCTGGAGGCGGTCGAGCATCCGCCCCGCCCAGGTCGCCAGCCTCGTCCCGCGCGGCAGCGCGCGTGTCAGGTCGGCCAGAGACAGGGCCGCGTGCAAGCTCAGGCTGCGGCACGGTGCCTCTCGCAACAGAGCCCGGGCTGCGTGCGTCTTGCCGATCCCGGCCTCCCCCCACAGGCCCAAGGCCAGCCCCGCCCGCCGCGCCGTCAGGGCACGCAGGCGAAGGGCCAGCTCGGCAGGGTTCTGGGGCATCGGATGTCGTGGCCTCCAGGGGTCGGTGGCCGGGAGGGGCCGGGGTCAGAGGCGGTGCAGGTGATCGCTCGTGCAGTGCGGAGCGGGGCGAGGGGCACGCTGGGGCCTTCAGGCTTCAGTGTGCGCTTTTTCCCCGGGTTCAGGTGGGGTGCGCCTCCCCGGAACTCCCCGCGCCCAGTTGCCGCAGCAGCGCGGTCAGGTCGCACTCGAGATCCATCCGCACCCGAAGATGAGCGTCCGCACACCTCCACTCAGGCGCAGGGGTTCTGGCCAGTTTGTGTGTTGAGTCGAGTCGTGGGAAGCTCGGCTCGTCACTCCCCCTCGAGCCGACAAGCCTGCTGGCAAGGAGGGTCCTGCAAGATCGTGCGTTAAATTCTGGCCGGCTCGAAACCCTCAAGGTCAGGCGCAACAGTCTCTTGCCAGAACCGACCGCTCCCAGCGTGGGGGCTGGCGCTCGTCAGGCGCCCCACTCGTGGAACAGGTCCAGCCTATGTTTTCTAGGCACAGCGCACCTGGCCGAGGGTCGGCTGGGGAGGTGAACAGGTATGCCTCCAAAGGGCGAACGTCGTGCCAGCAGCGGGAACGTTCGCGATGGTCTTCTCGTAGGGCGGTGGATGAGACAGGCGGGCATCACGCTTCTGGTCGGTTTGGTTAGCCTGGCGGGCGCGCAACCCCAGCGCCTGCCTTCCGTCCCCCGCCTCCCCGCCACGCAAGCGGCGTCGCCGCTGCGTGTGTGTCTCGTGGGCGACACCACGTTGCTGCTGGACAGGTTGGGGCAGGTGCGGGCGCTGCGGTACGGCCAGCGTTACCCCGACAACAGCCTCAGTGTGCAGCAGAGTTACGACCGTGTCGGGAAGCTCACCGGAATTCAGGTGCAATGGAGCGGTTTCGCCGGACTGCTCCTGAACCTCCGCGGCGCGTTTGATGCCCAGGGGCGGCTGATTCGGAAGTCCGGGGACCGCGGCGTGGACAACGAGACGCTGTTGAGGCGGTACATCCGCCCCGTGCCGAGCACCGTGAAGTGCAAGTCGCCCTAGGGTCTGTATGCCAAGGGTGCGGCGACTTATCTTTTTCCGCTGTGACGCGAAGAAATTGGTGATCAGCAGTGAAAACAGCTGGAGGGTTGTGTCAGGTAAACAGGTAAGGTAGCGGCCAGTGACTGGTCGGAAGCCAGACCGCCACCGATTGCCCATGAGCATGATCGGGTACGCGATCTGGCTTTCTCACCGCTTCCCACCGAGTGACCGAAATGTTCAGGAACTCCTGCACGAACTCGGGATTCACGTCAGTCACGATGAGGGTGCGGGAATGGAGCATCCAATTTGCGCCCCTCTTCACCGAGGAGCTGCGCCACCGGGAACCCCGACGTCCCCTCCCGGTGGCTTGTGGACGAGAGGCGGGTGAAGGTGGGTGGGGTGCCCCACTGGCTGTGGCGAGTCGTGGACGAGCACGGCGCTGTCCTGGATGTTGTTCTGCAGATCCATCGTGACACCGAGGCGGCGAAGTCGTTCTTCGTGCGTTGACTGGGGGAATACGCTGTACCAGAGGTCCTTCAGACCGACCAGCTGAAGAGCTCCGGTGCGGCGATTCGGGAGCTTCCGGTGCTCCATAGAGTGGAGCACCAGAAGGTCGCTTCGACCGCTCGCTGCAACAACCTGGTTGAGCAGTCTCACCGTCCCACACGGCGTCAGCAACGAAGTCAGCTCGGATTCGGGCGACCGAAGCGGACTCAAGCATTCCTGAATCTCCCTGCCCGAATGGCCCACCTTGACCAGCACCCCCGCACCACGGTTCCCGCCTCTCCCAGACCAAGCCACCAGAACCAGGCCTTCCAGACCTGGCAGCAGATAACGGCAGGGGTGGTCTCATTTTCAGGCCACCCCTGGGCTTCGCCTACCTCCAACCCAGTGAAGGCAACACAACCCAACTGACCCACTAGTGCTTTGTCCCAGTGATGACCGCGATTTCCGCGCTCAGCGGCGCTTCAGGGCGCGTGGAACGTGGGGTAGAGCCGTCGCAACTTGATGCGAGCGTCCTCCGTCCGAAAGTGCCACACCACCCTCGACCGCTGCCGATTCCGCGAGTCCTGCCACGCTGTGACTTGCCGCTCCAGATCGTCCCTGCTGCCGATTCGCCGAATCAAGCATTGAGTTGCCAGCGCAGCCAGTTCGATTTCCGCGATGTTGAGCCACGAGGCGTGCTCGGGCGTGTCATGCCACTCCACCCGCCGCGCGACGCGGCGGGCGACTTCCGGCTCGAACGTCTCATACAACGCGTTCACGCTGTGTGTGCTCAAGTTGTCCGTCACCAGCACAACCTTTTCGGCGTGCCGGTACTCCACTTCAACCAAGCGACGCAACTCCTTGGCAAAGTCTACGTTCGCTCGTTGGTCGGTCACACGCACGCTGCGCTTTCCCGCCAAAGGTTCGACGGCGAGGAAGATATTGGCCGTCCCGTTGCGGGTGTACTCGTAGTCTTCGCGCGCCGCTTGCCCAGGTGCGACTGGCATACCTTTCCTCGGGGTGCCGTGCAGTTCCTTGCTGGCCTCGTCAAGGCACACCACCGGAAAGCGCGGATCGTAGGGCCGCGCGTAGACGTTCAGGACGTCTTCCATCTTCGCCACGAACTTTGCGCTGGGCTTGGCGACACACCATGACTTCACCCGCCACGGCTTGATTTGGTTGTGCTTGAGGGCGCGCTGTACGGTCATCCGACCGACTGAATCGAGGTGGCCGAGTTCGACAAGTTGGTCGGCGAGCAAGCGAATCGTCCACCGCTTGCGGCCTTCAGGTGGTTCGCTGCATGCGAGAACGACCAGTTGCGCCTCTGTGACTCCATCGATTTTGGGCGGAGCGCCCGTACGGGGGCGCTCGTACAAAGCGCTGTGGAGCCCCTCCTGGGCGTAGCGCCGGACAACGGTGCCCACTCGGTTGGTCGTGCACCTAAGCCCTTGGGCAATCGACTTGTGGGTGCGCCGCTCGCCCTGCGAGCGGTCGGCCAGCAGCAGGATTTGTGCCCGGGTGATCGTCCTGGCCTTTGCACTGCCCTTGGTGGTGAGGTTGGTTAGTTCGAGGTGGTCTTGTGGGCTCAGAGAGATGTGAACGTGACTGGACATGGCCCGCGAGCCTAGCCAGTACGAGTACACCCCTTTGGGCTGACCGTTCCCTTGCTCCTGAAGCGCCGCTGAGCGCGGAAATCGCGGTCTTCACTGGGACAAAGCACTAGTGCCCAGGCGCTCCACCGGCTGGTGTCGCGCCTCCCCAGCGGGCGGAAGACCAGGGGAAGCCTGCGCCTTCCCTCGACCGCCCCGGCCAGCACGTCCAACCGACGCGGAGGACCGCTATCCTGCACGGTGTGACCCGAGCCGTTCCCGGAGACCCGGCGTCCGGCCGCTGGACAGCGCTCACCTGGCTGGCGGCGGCGGTCGTGCTGGCGATGGCGCCCTGGTTCTCGGCCGCGGCGGTGCTGCCGCAACTGCGCGCCGCCTGGCTGTTGAGCGAGGGGGCCGCCGCCTGGCTCACCCTCGCCGTGCAACTGGGTTTCGTGGTGGGCGCGGTACTCAGCGCGGCCCTGAACCTCGCCGACCGAGTCCCCCCCCGGCGACTGATTCTCTTGGGCTCGCTGCTCGCTGCCGGAGCGAACCTGGGGCTGCTCGTGGCCGGGGGGCCAGGGGTGGCCGCGCTCCTGCGGGCCCTGACCGGCGCGGCGCTGGCCCTGGTGTACCCGCCCGCCCTCAAGGCCATGTCGGCGTGGTTCCGCACCGGGCGCGGCGTGGCCCTCGGGGTGATGGTGGGGGCACTGACGCTCGGCTCCGCGCTGCCGCATCTCGTCAATGGGCTGGGCGGGGCGAACTGGCGGGTGGTGATCGTGATCACCAGTGGGCTCGCGGCGTTCGGTGGACTGATCGCCTCGCGGGTGGGAGAGGGTCCGTACCGCTTCCCGGCCGCCGCCTTACGGCCCGGGCAGGCCTGGCGGGTTCTGACGGATCCGGGCGTGGGCCTCGCCACCCTGGGCTACCTGGGACACATGTGGGAGCTGTACGCGATGTGGGCCTGGTTCGCCACCTTCTTCGGCGGGGTGCTCTCGGCCAGGGGCCAGCCCGACCCGGGGCGTGGAGCGGCCTTCGCGACCTTCGCCGTGGTCGGGGTGGGGGCGTTGGGCTGTTACGTGGGGGGGGTGCTGGGGGACCGCTGGGGGCGGACCCGGCTCACGGCGCTTGCCATGGGACTCTCGGGGGGCTGCGCGCTGGCGCTCGCCGTGCTGGCTGGCGCCGCGCCCCCCGTGGTGCTGGGGCTCAGCCTGCTGTGGGGCTTCTGGATCATCGCGGACTCGGCGCAGTTCTCCACCATCGTGAGTGAAATTGCCGACCCCGCTTATGTGGGCACGGCGCTGACCGCGCAGCTGGCCCTGGGTTTCACCCTGACGGCGGGCAGCATCGCGTTGGTGCCGGTGCTCGTGCGGGCCGGGGGATGGCCGCTGGCGTTCACGGTGCTGGCGGTGGGCCCGCTGCTGGGGGTGCTGGCGATGCGGCGTCTGGCCGGGACGCTGGAAGCCGCCCGGCTCGCGGACGGGCGGGGCTGAGCGCTGGATGACAGGGCAGGCGCGTGACGTACCCGCGGGCCATGCGCCCACCGGCCGGGCCCAAGTGGTTGTCAGGCCACAGGTCGTTGCAGCACTTCAAGCAACACAGATGGGCGGGCCGGAACCGGGTGGCGCCAAGGGTGCGGCGGTAGCCCTATTCGCGGAGAGAATCGTGACGGTGGGCGTGGGGTGACCTGCCAACGGATGAATCGGTTCGAGACCATCGAAGCCCTGCTGACCAATTGAACCGCGCAAGCCTCTCCCTTCAGGGATGTTGCGACCTGAAAGGGACGGAGAGGAATACCAGTAATGGACTCTGTAGTACCTAGATGCCCCTCCCCAGGCGTGCGAAGGAGTCATCCGACGTGCGGGGCCTTGGGAAAGGTGTTCCGACGGCAGGCAGCCTCAGGTTGACCCCACACAGCGTCGTCCGGCGCCAGGTTACCTATGTGTGCTTTCTCACTCCAGCGGCGTACCCTGAAACATGTTGACCATCCTGCTCAGCCTTCTGGGTGGAGGTGTACTGATCGCCCTCGGATTCCTGCTGCACCTCGCCTGGTTCTGGGTGACTGGACAGGATCACCGCACAGCGCGGGAACGGGCCTGGGAGCAACGCGAAAAGCGCCACCCCGAGCGGCGGCATCGGGCGCGTCCGGAAACTCGGCATCAGTCACCCCGGTAGCCGGGCTCCACGCCTTATGCGGCGGTGTTGCGCCCGTCGCCCCGGTCAAGCAGATGCAGGCGTAAGCCTGTTGTGCCCACAACCAAGGCCAGCGCGATCCCGATGACGGACTCGATGAGCAGCAGGTTGAGTAGGAGCGGCATGTCCCAGCATGCGGGAGTGCTCGCAAAAGAAACGCAAAAGCTCTGACCTCAGACGAAATCGCCTAGCCCGCAATCTGCCCCCGCCCCGCACGGGGGCTTTGTGCGGGGGAAGCAGCCTCCTGCGTCCCACACTCGTCCTTCCCCCGCTCACAGCTCGTACTGCGCGGTCACCGTCTTCCTTGACAACCTGTTCGTCGTGGCGTACGTGGCCGTGCCGCAGGTGGCGTGGGTTATTAACTCCCAGAGGGTAGACGAGGGGAAACACGATGAGTGCCACGCCGACGGCGAAGCACAGCAGGAGGGAGGGCCATAGCAACTTCCCTTGGCCCATTGTGCTGCCCTTACGTGTACTTCCGAAAGCCAGCATTAGCCGCTACCCAGCCTCCCAGCACAGCTTTTCCCCGAGAGATTAGACCCGTGTTATCAGGCAGCCCCCTCTTCCCATACACGCAGCATCGGCCGATGTTGGGCTGGTACCTCCGGCGGGGGTCTAGAAGGACGTCGGAGAGGGGAGCCACCTCTGCGCATGAAAAAGTCGATCCCGCGCTTCTTCTGGCATGTCCAGCGACATGACGCCTTCTGGATGACCCCCATGGCCCTCGGAATCCTTCTTGTCACCCTGATGCTCGTGCGGTTGATGCACTGACGCCCGTTACTGCCCCAGCCACTGCCAGAGGATAAGTCCCCACAGCACCAGCAGGACGAGCAGCGCGATCCGCAGGAAGACGCTGACCCACCCGAGCGCGAACCGCTGACGCTTCTTCCGTCTCGGCACAGGCCGCAAAACCTAGCACACCCCACCCGCCCAGCCTCCCGGCTCTGGGCGGGCTTCTTGCGCCGGGAGAAAGGAGACTCATGCTCCAACCTCTCTGGGCCGCCCTCACGCTGGCCCTGCTCGGTGTCCTGCCCGTTGCTGCGATCGCGCAAGTGACGGGCCCCGCCCACTGCCGTATCGAGGTCATCGTCGACAACGTCCTCCCCTCCGCCTATCCTCCCGTCATCCGCGTCGCCCCCGGCTGCCCGCCCGGCGGATATGCCCGGGTCCGCAAGTCGAGCACCCTCAATCTCCGGCGCAACGGCGCCCCCTACCAGCCCGTCCGCTCCACGGTCGGCGCCTGGAATGTCACCGCCAGCAGCTCCACCATTCCCCCCGGCGAGCTGTGGACGCCCGCCACCTGGCGCTGGGAGTGGTGGGACGGCACTCACTAGCACCCCGCGGAGGTCCGGCGATGCTCCCCACCCATCCCGGCATCCGCGTGGTCCTGATCGCCGTCCATGCTGGCCGGGCCCTGACCGGCTACCACCGGCCCAATGCCCCCTTGCTGACCGAGTCCTACTGCGCCTTCGCCGACTGACTCCGCCTCTGTCAGGGTGCGGAACGCCCTAATACCGTGCAAGGTTCGCACATGGTTCTGCACGCTGCGCTCATGGGAGCCGCTGAGAATCGCCAGTTGCTTCGTGGATTTGCCCTCCGCGAGCCGGGCACGCACCCAGGCCTCGCTCCAGTAGAGCGGCAGCCTTTGCTCGCGCAGTTCGTGCTCCTCCCAGACGTGGCCCGGGCTGGCGCCTCCCGATCGATGCTGTTCAGCTCGTACTTGGTGTAACGCTGTAGCCGGATGTCCCCCGCAAGGGTCAGGGCGGCGTGGCGGAGAAAGGCGGACGCTCCATCCCTGTCTGCTGCGCGACGGCGCTCACCAAGGCCAACTCACTCTGGCTGAGGAGCACCCGGACTTCCTGTTCATGGCCCATGCAGGGATGCTGGCATGCGGGGCGCCCTTGTTCCGCTGCATTTTCGTCTGGGGCACCGCGCTCCCCTCGCCGCATGTGCCCAGCCGATCTCACCCCCGCCGAGATCGTGGATCTCCTCGACGACGCCTACCAGGAGGGGCGTGGAGGTCCTCCGTCCGGCCCGGCCCCCGCGGAGCGGGCGGCCCTCGTGCGGATTACCTGGGTTGCCATCCCAAGCAGAAAGCCGCGGTGCTGCAGCACGTGGAAAGCGTGAACCGCGCGGTGGACCTCTTCGAGGCGCGCGGGCCCTTCGACGCCCAGCAGATTCGGCGCAACGCCGAGCGCTTCCGGCCCGAGCGGTTCCGGGCCGAATTTCAGGCGATCATGGAGACGGCGTACTCCGCCTTTCAGCACGGCGAGAACCCGGAACGGGCGGTCATGGGGCTGGCTGGAATCGGGGTCGGGGAAGGAACCGGATGAGGAACATCATCGTGACGGGCGGCTGCGGCTTTATCGGCAGCAACTTCGTGCGGTACTGGCTGGACAGGCACGCGAGCCACGTCACCGTGCTGGACAAGCTGACCTACGCGGGACGGCGGGAAAATCTGCATGACCTGTGGGGCGACCCACGCCTCTCGCTGGTCGAGGGGGACATCGGTGACCAGGCGTTGGTGCGCCGGGTATGCCGCGAGAGGAACGTCGACCTGATCGTCAACTTCGCGGCCGAGACTCATGTGGACCAGAGCATTCTCGGCCCGCTCGTCTTCACCGACACCAACGTCCGCGGCACGCATGTGCTGTTGGAGGTGGCGCGGGAATTGGGGATTCGGCTCCACCACGTCAGCACCGACGAGGTCTACGGGCATATCCCCGACGGCCACCAGAGCGTCGAGACGGACCCGCTCGCCGCGCGCAGCCCCTATGCGGCGAGCAAGGCGGCGGCGGATCAGCTTGTGCAGGCCTACTACATCACCTACGGTCTGCCCGTGACGATCACGCGCGGCGCGAACAACGTGGGGCCCTACCAGTACCCAGAAAAAGCCGTGCCCCTGTTCAGCACGAACGCGATTCTGGGCGAACCTCTCCCGGTGTACGGCGACGGCAGGCAGATGCGCGACTACGCGCACGTCCATGACCACTGCACCGGGATCGAGGCCGTGCTTCTGCGGGGCGAGATCGGGCAGGTCTACAACGTGGGTACCGGCCGCGAGATGACGAACCTGGAGATGGTGGACATCGTGCTGGACACACTGGGGGGGGACCGCGGCCTGGTGCGGCATGTCACCGACCGCCCGGGCCACGACCGGCGGTACTCGATGAACGTGGACAAAGTACGGGCTCTGGGGTGGGAGCCGAGGTACGATCCCAGGGAGGCGGTGGCCGAGGCGGCGCGCTGGTACGCCGGGAACCGCTGGTGGTGGGAGCCGATCCGCTCGGGCGCCTTTCGCGAGTATTACGAGCGGCAGTACGTGCGGCGGCTGGCGAGCGCCCCGACGGGGCAGCCGTCATGAACGCGGCGCCCACCACCTCCCGGCGGGGCATCATCCTGGCGGGGAGCTCCAGCACCCGCCCGCACCCCGCGACCCTGGCGGTGTCCAAGCAACTTCTCCCGACCTCCGACAAGCCGATGATCGACTACCCGCTCACCACCCTGATGCTGGGCGGGGACCCGGACGATGCCACCTGCCAGCTGGATGCGGGGTTTGTGGGGCCGGGCGAGGGGAACCCGGCAGGGTGACCGGCCAAAGAAAAGCCCCGCTCGGTTATCGTTGAGCGGGGCGCCAGGTTGTGGGGAAGGCACAGAGCTTAGCGTGGGGAGACGGCCGGATTGTCCCGCCCCCCACTACAGGTCCTACCGCAGGTAGGGATTGACGAAGTTTTGCGCCAGGGAGGTATCCAGTCGGAACGAGAAGTCGTTGCCCTTGCAGTTGGCCGTGATGCCGAAGGAAGTGATGGCGGCGATCACGTTGGTGTTGTTGAAAAAGATCGGCCCACCCGAGTCGCCGTAACATTGGCCGCCCCCACCATTGCCCGCACCGGGGTTGTTGGTGAGCTTGACGCTCTGGGTTCCGGTGTTCCTGCTGTTCACCTCAATGAAGCGCTGGAGCCCCTTGTAGCGGGCGTACTCGTCCGGAATAGGTTTATTGCTCGTTTCAGGCTTCCAGGCCTGCGCCCCGTAGCCCACCGGCTCGAACAGTTGCGCCTTGAGCTGGGCCTGCGGCGTCGTGTCGAAATAGCGCAGTGGAGGCAACTTGCCGTAGGTGCTCATGCTGACGGGACGACTCAGGATAACCAAGCCGATGTCGTAAGTGTTTGGGAACGCCGAGTAGTCGTCGTACTGGGGGTGTGGGATGACGTCGGCAGCCTTGATCCACTCCGCCGCGAGCCACACGGCCGTGCTGGAGTACTGGGCACGGGTCGCTAACGGGTCCTCAGCGAAACTGACGTAGGTCACGTCGTTCTTGTTGCCGCCCTCCTCCACGCAGTGTCCGGCGGTGAGCATCACCGTCGGCGAGAGGAGGGTACCCGTGCAACTGTAGTAGCCGACGCCATTTTGAACGAACAGGAGGGTCCCCACGTAGGGGTGTTCGCCCGCATCACGTTGACCCCAGGTGATCTGGGGTTGGAGGAGTGCTTGTGGGGCCTGCTGTTGAACTGATCCGCAGGCGGAGAGTGCCAGAGCCGAGATTGAACCTACTACCCATGCCGGTCGTCTGTTCCTTTGCATCGTGCTCCTCTCCGGGCAGCAGCGTTCCAGCTTTCTGCTCCGTTTCACTGTGCTGTGCCCGTACGCCCACTTTCACATGCTCAAGGGGCGGTCTGCAAGCCCGCAGAGAGAAGGCCCGCGCTCAGAGGAGGCGGGCCGGAATAAAGCTGGAAATGGAAGGGAGGGCAATGCGCCGCAGCTCGTCGATCCCTTGCCTTGGCGTGCATTGAGTGTAGGAGGAGGGGTGCGGCAAGTCTGTGAAGTTCTTAAAGCTGAGGTTAAGGTAGGACGGCGGGTGGAGCACAATGCAAAAGTGATCGTAGAGTAAGGGGACGCACTCTACTCTCCCATATGCCGCCCACCGACCTCACCACTGTCCTGATGGTGAACCTGCTCAGTGACGCCTATCAGGAGGTTCAGGGGGGTGTGCCGTCCAGCCTCACTCCCGCTGAGCGAGCCGCCCTGGTCGAATACCTGGGCGGCCACCCGGAGAAGAAAGTGGCCGTACTGCGCCTGTGGCAGGAGCGGTTGGTTTGGCAGAGGAGCGACCCGGAGAGCGCGGCGTCCTGGTTAGACAACGAGTTCCTGAGCCCGGACTCGCTCACCAGGAAAGAGGCCCGCCCTTAGAGGAGGCGGGCCGGACTGGAAGGGCGTGCAAGTAGATTACTGATAACGACTCAGGTTCGCGACGCCCATTGCACTTCTCGCCCCCGTGTTTCCGGTCAGCAGGGGTCCTCAACCCAGGGTCGCGTCTCAAATCAAGCCCGGAATCAATACTTAATCACAGTGTGGGTAATAGAGTACCTGACCGCTGGGTAATGTATATGCCGCGTAATAACCATTATTGAACCTGTCGAGAATCGTCGCCCAGGCCAACAACTGTTCCCGTGTCGCCGTTAACGTACCTTTGAAATATGCATCCGCCTTCAGGAACGCATCCCGAACCTCAGGGATGTCTGTCGTTTCATTCGCGCTGGCATCCAGCCCGTTCGCGCGAGCGGCAATATACTGGTGTGCCAGAATAATATAGGCATCACCACGCGGTGCGACGGACAGGAAAGACTGATAGGTGTAGCCCGTATTGAAGAAGGGTACGTTGGCGAGCGAGAAAGAGTGGTTTTTATAGTAGCCTTGCGTGCGGACGCAGAACTGTTTATGTTGGGCGGTCAACCCTCCGTTCGTCGGGTTCACTGCCATCGAAGGTACAGACGCTTGCTGACAAGCAGAGAGAACGACGGCTAAGCCGAGCCCTGCGACCCAGTGGGACCTGCTCATGACACTCCTCCTGGGAGTTCATTCCATGTAAGCTGATGCAACGGATGGGAAGCGTTCTTCATCCGTCATACTTGTCCGTTCAGGTGCATGAGGAGCCAAGCAGACCTCCATCTCCTGTAACGAGACTGTACCGATCAGTTCCCCGGGTTATTGTGGTACCCTTAATACTTTCCGCCTCTCACACCTTCTTGGATGAGGGTGGCCTTTTTAAATTCTTTACTGATGTTCACTTGTACAAAGTGTCACATACAAAACGAGCTAGATCGGTATAGCAGAGTTGCGTCCCTTCGGGACGACGTCTAGAGGCTGTTATATGAGCGAGTTATTGATTCCGGGCTTGGTTTGAGACCCTCGGTCCTCGTGTGGTTCACACCTGGGCGCGGCCGTCCACCAGGATCATGCGGACGTTCGGGTCTTCGGCGCTCGTCACGGGTGATTCCTTTTGGTGTCCTCGTCGGTGTTCTTGACCGTGGGGCGGGCACTGTACAGCTCCCCGGCGTTGTCCCGCAGGATGCGGTGGGCGGCCGCCCCCCCGCACGGTGAGGGCGTGGTCCCGCAACGCGACGAGGCCGCGAAAGGCCTTCGACAGCCCGCGCGTTTCGAGCAGGGGCGGTGGAGGGGGGGATGCGGAGAGTCCTGAAGCGGAATGAACGGTCAAGCCTTCCTCCTGGGCCGGGCGCCTGAAAGGACGGTCTCTGCTTCGACAGGATGTGAGCCCCACGTTACGGATGATTTCTCCCGCGCGCAAGTCGGGTGAATGCCATTCACCCGGACAGGCCACCCGTTTGACACCCTTCGCCGCAGCATGTCGATCCGGACGGGTGGACCACATCGCCCGGTAACGCCTCGCCGCCCTGCAACACGACGCGCAGGTGGGCCACGCCGCCCCCGGTCAGACCGTCGGCCTCTCGGCGGTCGGGGTGCACCAACGCCTCTAGCGGCCGCGGTAGCGGGGCTACATTCGGCGTACCGTCGCGCTGCTCGGCCGCAGGAAACTCGGCTTCGACCTCGTGGGTGTCCTGCTCGTCAACTTCCGGTCGAACCCGCGCCCGGAGAACCTGGGGGAGCTCAAGCGCGCCGTGGCGGGCCTCCCGCAGGTGCTGGGATGCTACGCCGTGACGGCCATGAGCGATGCCATCCCCAAGATCGCCGTGCGCGACCCCACGGAGCGGCGCGACCTTCTCCAAACCTTGGCCCTCGTGCAGGACGTGATCGAGCGCGTACGGACCTGCATCGTGCTGGAGGAATTCAAGGACGGCCCGACCTGCCGTTGGGCGCCGCGCGCGAATCCAGGGCTAGCCCGTAGGGGGCTGACAGGACGCTGCGCCCCACCTCCAGGCGAGGACGCCCGCCGGGAGTTCCTGCCTCCCCTGGGAAGAAGGGCGTCGTCGAGCGAGGAGCGCGTCCGCCAGAATGGACGCGCGCTCCCCGCGGAGCTTGAGGTCGCACACACCCTCTTTCTCGCGTCTGGAAGAGCTTTTTCACTACCTATCCAGGTGCAAGTTCTGAGTTAGACGGGGTGAAGGCGCCGCCGGAAGTCGCCTTCACCGGTCAGATTTCTTGACGGCAATGATCTCCACCCCAAGTTCGTCAAGGATGCGCTGCCAGTTTTCGGGGATTTTGCCAACCGTACCATTTAACAGCCTGGTGACTGCTGGCCGCGCCAGACCAGTCCTGCGAGCAAGTTCCCCCTGAGAAATGTCCTTCTCAAGCATGACCTGCTTGACAAATGCGCGGACATCCTCGTTCATTCCCGCCAAGTTATCACTGCTGTCCATTTCAAGAAGCTAAGAAACTTGACCTGTGGTAACAGAATGTGTTACCTTTGCCGCACCGAAGGGGGGAGAAGGCCTAGGAAACCTTCCCCTTCGGGAATCCAACCTGTTGGAGGATCAGATGACATCCTACACCACTGTCGGGCGGACGGGACTGGCGGTGTCGCTGGTGAGGGAGACCCTCGGCCAGCAGCCCGTGGTCGCGGTGCCGACACCGTTCATCACGCTGCTGGGGGACTGCACGGCGGGGGCCTTCCTCGCCCAGTGCTGCTACCTCAGTGAGCACGCCGCCGACGCCGAGGGCTGGTTCGAGCACTCGCACGAGGCCTGGCGGAGGGTCCTGAACCTCTCCCCGGAGCAGATTCGCCGCTGCCTGCGCGTCTGCGCCGGGGTAGTCGAGGTCAGGCGCAAGGGGCTTCCGGCCCGCAACTTCTTCAGGGTGAATCCGGAAGGCATCCGGGAACGCCTGGCGACCCTCCAGCCCCCCGTGGAAGGCGGGCAGGAGACCAGAACCGGGCAGAACAGGGAAGGAGATCCCACCGCTCTCCGCGCTCCCCTGACCGGGGTGTCCACTGTCTCCAGTGACCGGGAAACCCCGTCGCCGGTCGTCCCGCAGACCCCGCCCCCTTCCTTTAGAGAGAAAGAGAAGGTTGAAAAGAAACACCTCCCCACACCGGGCCAGGACGACGTGTGCCGCACTCCACCGGACAGCACGGAGACGCTCGCCCGGCTGCTGGGCATCTGGAACCGGCACCGGGGAGCCCTGCCCGAGGCCAGCGGTCTGAGCACCCCCCGCCGCAAGGCCCTGGACACCCTGCTGTCCGACTGTGGCGGCGACCTGGAGGCCGCCCTCGCGCTGCTGGCCGACGCCACCCGTGAAGTCGCCCAGGACAGCTTCTGGACCGCGAAGCGCTTTGGGATCGACACGCTGCTGCCCAAGGTCCTCGGGCGCGCCGAGGCGTGGCGGGCGCGGTCCCAGGCTGCGGCGCCCACCGGCTCTGCGTCCACGGCGACGCTGGCCGAGTACGGCGTCGGGCAGTTGGTGACCTACCGCCGGGAGCGCTACGCCGTCGAGGCCATCACCGACCGCTACATCGACCTCTACGACGCGGAGAACGGCTCGGCCCGCATCCTGATCGGCTCGGATGACGTCCGCTCGATCCGCCCCCTGGAGGTGCAGGCATGAGTCCCCGGGCCACCCTGACCGTCAGCCCCGGGGTCTACCGGCGGCACCTCGTCCGCCCCGAGGTCCTGCCGACCCTTCTCGCCCGCAGCGCCGAGGTCATCACCGACGAGCAGGTCGACTGGGAAATTCAGGAGGGCGCGTCCCCCTTTCTGGTCAGCGACATCGACTATGAGCTGTACCACCCGGCCCAGCGGCCGCTGGGCGGCGTCATCGACTGGCAGTTGAGCGGCTGCGCGACGGCGGTCCTAATTGCCCTGCGCCTGATTGCCCTGTGCGAGGAGGCCGAGATGGCCGGGGGGCGCGGATGACGCCGCCCAGCGTGGGGGTCAGCCCCCGGCTGGACCTAAATCGCCTGCCGGTGATCCTTCAGGATGTGGGCGGGAGGATGACCGGGCAGGACGCGCCGGGTCACGTCTTGGAGGGCCTGAGGCCCCGCCGGACGTCCCCCGACACCCGCCGGTCCGAAAGGTGGCCCGCCCCGACCTGCTGGGGCTCCCCGGACCGGAGCCCTGCGGCCGGGGCGACCCTGGCGGTGCGGGCCGGGCACGCCGGGGAGAGCGCATGATCACCGATCTGCACTGCCGCCTGCTGGGCCTGGTGGTGGCCCGTCCCGCCCCGGTCCCGGCGATGAGGGTGATGCTCGAACGGGAGGCCAAACGGCAGGCCACGGGCCTGCTCAGCCTGCCGGGGCTGGCGACCGGGGGTCCAGCCCTGGGCCGACGGGAGGCGGGGGAGGTGCGGGTGACCCACCTCATCGCCGGGGGCTATCTCTGGCAGGTCAAAGACCCCTGGAGATGGTGGCGTCCTACGTGATGGGCGCGGTGGACGCGCTGAGTCAGGGGGCCGAGGTGGACTGGGTGTGGTCAGGCGGAGCCCACATGAACCAGGAGGCCTGCCTGAGGGCGGCGTGTGACCGGGGGCTGGTGGATGAGATGCGCCCGCTGTTCGTGCTGAGCCGCACCCGCGAGCAGGTCGTGATCCGCGCCTGGTCCGGGGATGAGGAGGGAGACGAACTCCCCTGCCTCGTCTGAGTCCCGCCCGCCCGTCAGCCGGGGGGCAGCCTGGTCCGTAGGAGCGCCGTTCGGGACGACCGCGCCTGCGGCCACCTCCACCGCCCTCAGCCTCCCCGGCGGGTCGCCCCCATCTGCTCCCACCGTACCCAGCCCCCGTTGTCCTCAGGAGGACGCCATGGAATTCGACTTTGCCCGTGCCCACTGCCGTTTCCTGAAGGTGGACACCTTGCGGGAACCCGGGGACCACCCCGGCCCCCTGCCGACCCGCGGCGTCTCCCCGAGTGGGGGCGCGGCGGCCTTCTTCCGCGACCAGCAGGGGGTGTCCCCGGCGTACCGCAGCGGCCCGCTGTTCGGCCACTGGGAGGCGGGGGGCGAGAGGCTCCAGGTCGTCTGTGCCGCCATGGCGGGCTACATTCGCTGGTCGGACTACGACCCGGGGCAGCCGTTCGCCATGCACGCCGAGTACGTCCTGGGCTGGACCGACGCGCTGCGGGCGGTGGTCTTCCCGGACCTCGACTGGGTGGGGCAGTGGCTGGCCTTTCCCGCCAGCGTGGCCGGTCCGCGGGAGGAGGCGCGCCTGCTGCGCCAGGCGCACGCTCTCCGACTGGTGGACCGCCACCGACCCCTGCTGGTGCTCGGGCAGGGCCGCTCGGGCCTGGAGGTGCGCGCGTCCACCCTCGACGCCCAGGACGGCGAGCGGACGCTGGAGGTGCAGGAGGTCACCGGGTGACCTTCCGCCGGACCCCGATGAGGTGCTCCCACGGGTGGGGCCAGGTCAGGTTGGAGACCCAGGGTGGGCGTGGGCTGCAGTTGGACCGGGCCGAGCACGGGGGCACCCTCACCCTGAACCCACGGGTGGAACCACAGGGAACCACAGCGGCAGGTACCCGGCGCGGGCCTGATCCGGCCGAGTTCCCATGTCATGAGGAGGCCCCATGCAGATCACCGAGCCCGACGCGCTCCTGATTCTCCGCCCCGAGCTGCGCGACCCGGAGCTGGAGCGCCGCCGCCTGGACACCCTGGCGCGCAGCGAGTGGCTGATCGACCTCGCCACCCCCGAACATCTCCAGGCCGGAATCCCCCTGCCCGACCGTCCCCGGAAGCCCCGGCCGCGGTGAGGCCGCGCCTGGCCCTCCGGCGCCTCGGCGCCGCTCCCGCCCTCGCTACCCTGGACCAGAAGGAAGACGCGCGGATTGGGCCGTTCGGAAGGCCGCCGAGGTTGCCATGACGGATGCCCCTCACCTGAGCCTGCCCGTCATCTCCAGCCAGGACCTCTTCCCCGACCTCGAACAGCGGCCCCGGCTCCTCCTGGGAATCGAGCCGGAATGGCTCACCCGCGGCATCCGCCTGCACCCCTCCCGGACCTGGCATCACGTCCGGCACCAGGCCGGTGGCCTGCACTGCGCGCAGGTCGAGCTGCTGGCCACCGAGCTGACCCCCCGCCCCGAACGGGAGGCCGGTCTGCGGCAACTCGCCGACCTGTTCGCGGACAGCAACCTCAGCGGGTGGGGCACCACCATCGACGACCTGGTGCAGTACCGGGAGGCGCTGCGCGAACGGGTCGGCGTGGACTGCAACCTGAGCTACCGGGATTTCCGGGAGGCGATCTACCCGGTGGACGTGACGCCCCGGCACCTCCGGCACCTGACCGCGGACAGGCTGCCGGAGCGGCTCGACGACCTGCTGGAGGTGGACAACCCCGTCATCCTGGCCCTGGGGATGGTCAACCGCTGGCGGCTGTGGATCATCGCCGAGAACTCCGATTGAGGGGCCAGCGGCTCAGTCCGGCGCAGCGGCGGGGCGTCAACCGGGTCTTCGTCGACCTCGGCAAGGCCATCGCGGCGTACGAACGCCGCCTCGGTTTCGGTGAGTCGAAGTTCGACGGTACGTGCGCGCCGGGGGCGCGTGACGACGAGTTCAACGGCCTGAGCGAGTCCAGCGGTACGAACCGCACCGACTGCTCCGCACGGTGGCTGGGCGTCGGCATGGCCCGGGCGGCACAGTGACTTCGCCCCCCACCTCCAGAGCCCGGGCCTGGCCGCTGGCGTTCACGGTGCTGGCGGTGGGCCCGCTGCGGGGAGTGCTGGCGATGCGGCGCCTGGCCGGGACGCCGGACGCGGCTGAGCGCTGGAGGACGGGGAGGGGTGCGCGACGTACCTGGGGGCCATGCGCTCACCGGCCGGACCGGGGTGCATGTTGGGCTACAGGCGCAACGGCACTCCCGCCATCGTGCCGTCCATAGAGGCGTCACCGGGCTGAACGGCGGCCCCATCCGCATAGAGAATCGTGACGGTATGAATGGGAGCGTCGCAGTCGAGACATGTGTAGGCGGAGCCATCGGTGATGTCTGACTTGTAGATCGGTCTTGCGTCGGTCGCCCGCGCGTACGAAGAGCTCAGCCCTTCGCCGTTTTGTGAAAACTTTTGAAGAATTAGGTGAATGCCGCTGGTATCATGGCGACCAACCTGTCCTGTACACCCTTCAGGAAGGGCAGGGTCGAAGCGGTGAGGCTGAAGGCCATGAAGCCGACTTCCTGAAAGGAAACGCGATGAAGAAGTTCTTCCTGGTTGCCGTCGCCACGGGTCTTCTGGCCGTCACGGCTGCAGCCCAATCCTCCCAGGTGACGGGCTACAGCGCCCTGATCGCCATTGGGAATGCCCGGGGCGTTCAGCCTCCCCTCACCGTTGCCCGGCTGCAAGGCCTCAAGGCAGGCACCTCTACCTACCGCCAGATTATGGAGAAGCTGCGCGTGTCGCCCAGCGTCTTCGCGGGACTGCTGAAGTACGGCAATACCCTCGCTCCCAGTTCCCTCATCACCCGGGCGGCTCTGGAGTCGGCGACGGGCAAAACCCTCCTTGAGGGTTCGGTTGCTGGTCTGATCAAGCAAAATCCCAAGCTTGCCGTGAACGACCAGCAGAGCCTCAACACGCTGCTGAGCGATCCGACCACCTTGGCCCTTGCAAACGAGGCGGCAAACAACGCTGGGGCCCCCATCACGCCACGGGGTGGCGGCAACTAACGGTTCAGCAAACCGAGAGGGGAGGGGGCGCTGATGGCGCCCCCTCCCTTTCTGATCCCTGCCGTTACTTGAGCAGGCGCTCGGTCAGCGCGGCGCGCACTTCAGGGAGAGAGGTCTTAAGCGGGGCCAGCGAGCGCTCGGTCAGCAGCGCCTGCGCGTTCAGGAGGGCCTGCTGCTTGACCGCTTGGCTAGCGAGGTCCGACTGCGTGTTCACCTGCACGAACACGAAGTTGGCCGCCTGATCCCCACCCGCCGTGTTGGTCCAGGTGCCCTCG
Source organism: Deinococcus apachensis DSM 19763 (assembly GCF_000381345.1). Lineage (NCBI taxonomy): Bacteria > Thermotogati > Deinococcota > Deinococci > Deinococcales > Deinococcaceae > Deinococcus > Deinococcus apachensis. Next base: position 36,292 of record NZ_KB906418.1, read on the forward strand.
CCCATAATCATCGCCTTCCCGTCCTTGGTCTCAACGCGTCCATCGGTGTCGGTCATGACGAAGCGGGTCGCGCTGGCCTTTTCCGGCACCATCCCGATGGCGAGCGCCGCACCCGTTTGAACGCTCACTGAACCGATCAGGCCCGTGCCCTGCTCGTCGTCTTGCGTGCAGTCGCTCCGGAGGCACCAGGCCATAAACCCGCCCCCGGCGTTCTTCACGCTGTTGTCCGAGTACTTGTCGGTGATGGCGGCCACGCCGTATCGCTTGGTGTTGTCAGCCAGAATGGCTACGAACACCCAGTCGCCGCGGTAGGGCGTGCGGGCGTCAGTCGATTGCGTCACGCTCGCGTTCGGGTTGTACGGGTAGCTCGTGTCGGGTGTGGTCGTTCCCCCGCCACACGCGGTCAGGCCCAGCAGAAGGCCTCCCAGCAGAAACGTTTTTTTCATCTGTCTTCTCCTCATCAAGAAAGTGGGCCCACTGGGCAGGGCGGGACTTCCGCAGCGTCAGCTGGATTCGCGGCTGGGACGGAGCGTGCAGGAAGCGGGACGGACGGGTGAGGCATAAAGCTGAATGAAGAAAAGCGGGCTACTTTTTTTCAGCCTCTCACCCATCGTCGCGGAAATCCTCATCTTTCTCCGTCAAAAATTTCTCTCTCCCCGCCGTTCAGTGTCACTACACTGACGGGGCATTCATCACCCGGCTTCATCACACCCCCCTACCTATGACTCAATCCTTACCGTTCCCCTGGTTCCTCGCCGTGCCCCTCCTGTTGCCCCTCGGCGTTCCAGTAGGACGGGCCCTCACGGACCTCCGCGCCGAACAGCTGGTCCGGCAGGCGGACGCCCGCCAAAACCTCTCCCTCTTCGACGAGGCGCTCGCACTGAGGCGGCAGGCCGCCCGCCTCAGCCCGGACGACGCCCGGGTGCAACTCGGCCTCGCCGAGAGCCTGCGGGGCCTGTGGGCCTTCCGGGAGACGGACGTCCTTCGCCGCGAGGCGGACGCCGCCTTTGAGCGCGCGGCGGCGCTCAGCCCCCACTCGCCCGTGCCGCACTACGAGCACGCCCGCATGTACGCCTTCAAGGAGCAGTACGCCCGCGCGCTGAACCTCCTGGACCCGGCCCTGCGGCTCGACCCGAACAACGCCGGGTACTGGCTGGAACGCGCCCGGTATCTGGAGGCGCTGCACGAGAGCTCACCCGCGCGGGAAGCCTACACGCGGTGCCGCGCCATCGACCAGGTGTGGGAGTGCGAGAAGGCGCTGAAGCGTCTGGGCGGCGCGTCGTGAGGCCCCGCCTGGCCACGGCCCTCGAAGGGCTCGCCCTCGCCCTCGCCTGCCTGACCCTGCTGTGGGGCCCGCTCGCGCAGGGGAGCACCTTCGGATGGGGCATGAGTGGCCTGACCATCCTGGGCTGCCTGACCTTCGCCCTCACCCTGCTCGCGCTGGGCATGCGGGGACAGGTTCGTGTGACCCATCCCTGGTGGGTGGGGGCTGCGCTCGCCTTCCTCGCCTGGGTGTGGGCGAGCACGGGCTGGGCGGCGTACCAGTGGGAAGCCTGGCGCTGGGCGGGCGTTTGGACCGCCGTCCTCGGAACGGCCCTGAGCCTGCACCTGCTCGCCCGGACCCGGCGCAGCCAGAGCGCGGTCCTGACCGTGTCGCTGCTCGCGGCCGCCGCCTCCGTGACCGTGGCCCTGCTTCAGGAACGCGGCATCACGCTTCCTGGTTACCTCGCCCTGCCTGGGACGCCGGAGAAGTACCTCACCGGCCCTTACTTTCACCCCAGCCACTTCAGCGGCTACCTGATCGTGCCCGCCGCCCTGGTGAGCACTGTCTTGCTATGCACCCGACCGGGCTGGCTCACCCTGCCTCTCCTGGCGCTCGCGGTGGGTATCCAGTACGTCAACCTGAAGACGGATGGGAGCAGCATCCCCGCCGTGATGCTGGCCGCCCTCATTCCCGTCGTCGTCTGGGCCTGGACGAAACGGGCCTGGCTGGGAGCTGTCCTGACCCTCCTCGCGCTGGCGGCTGGGGGAAGTGGGCTGTATCTGCTTGCCACACCGCAGGGACAGGCCCTCTTCGCGCAGCACAAGGCGGAGCTCGGCATTCACAGCCAGAACCTGGAAGGCTTCCTCGACACGCGGCGGGCCATCCACCGATTCCCGCTGGAGATGTGGCGCGATCACCCCGTGACAGGGACCGGCGTCGCCCAGTTTCCGTCGCAGTTCTTTGAGTATCGTCGGCCCGTGGCAGAGGTCACCGGGGGAGCGGACCGCGTCTTCGTGAACTACGCGCATAGCGATTACCTTCAACTGCTCGCCGAACTGGGCACGGTCGGTCTGGCGCTGTTCCTCCTGATGCTGCTGTTCAGTGTCGCCCGCCGCCCCCGCGGCCTTGCCGCACTGGCCTGGCCCGCGATGCTGGCCACCTTCCTGTGCACGGGGCTTTACGACAGCCACCTGACCGCCATCCCGGGAACCATGCTCGCGGCCCTCGCGCTGAGCGGTCTGCCTGCCCTGCCGCGCCAGGCAGCGGGGAAGGAGGAACCAGAATTAGAAGGGGAGGCCCCTCAACCCCCTGCGGAACTCGTGCGTGCCTGACACGCTGGACGGCAACGGGGGGAAGGGGACGATGAACCTCCCCCTGGAGCCAGCCGGGATAGCCCTCCGCCTGCGGATAACGGCTTCTGCACTGAGCTGTCAGGCGACGGGGTAAGGCTCGGGGCTCTCCGAGCCTGGCTGCCCCCGCCCCCGCCGCAGGGCCTTCAGCGCCAACGCAAACTCTTCTTGCTGCCGCGCCATCTGTTGCCGATACCACTCGGCCCTCAGGAAATGCACGACGCTGAACGCCAGGCACACCACCGTCAGCACACCGAGGATGAGGGTCACCATGCCCAAGCTTGATCCCGGGAGCGCTGCAAGAAAGTTAAAAGCTGACGGGGCAGTCGGGAATCCAGTCTGATTGGATGAACCCCAGATCAGGTGACCGGTAACTTGACGTGAACTGGGTTTCCTTCGGACCCTCGACTGATCCAGCAAAAGGTAAAAGCGCCATTCCGGGGAAGGCGCCTTCTTTCTGTTCTGTGTTTAGCCCTGGGTCCAGCGGCGCAACTCCCGCTCGAACTCCCGGGTCTTCTCCCGCTCCGCGCGGCGCTCCTGCTGCTGCTTCATGGAGTGCTGAACTCGCTCGTGCAGCGAGCGGCCCCCGAGGGCGGCGATGGTCGCCAGCACGGACCGCTCAAAGCTGGTCAGGGAGTTGTTGTTAAGCATATGGGAAGTTTACGAAGGCGAGGTTAACAATTCTCTTACAGAAGAGGGTCTGGGCGGGAAGTCCACCTCTAAAGGGGTGGATAGCCCAACTGCCCGAAGGGCAATCGGCTGATGTTGACGGTTAAGGCAGAAGCGCCGCCGCCTCGTCTTTCACCCATGCTACATTGTGGAAGTGACGACGCCGTATCTACACTAGAACACCTCCGTGTCGCTCCTGCGATACCACTTCGTGTTCTGCCCCAAGCGCCGTAGGAAGGTGGTGGTGGGCAACGTCGCCACGCGGTTGAGAGATCTGCTGACCGAAAAGGCCGCCGAACGGGGCTGGGAAATCGTGGCGCTGGAAATCATGCCCGACCACGTTCACCTGTTCCTCGGCACCGACCCGGATGTGTCGCCCACACAGGTCATGCACGCGCTAAAGGGCTACACCTCCCGCGTTCTGCGAGAGGAGTTCCCCGAATTGCGCTCCATGCCGTCCCTGTGGACGCGCTCCTACTGGGTCAGCACAGCGGGCAACGTCAGCGCCGAAGTCATTGAGCGGTACATCGCAGAGCAGAAGACGAGGGACTGAATGTTGAAGGCGTTCAGGTACAGGCTCTACCCCACGAAGGCACAGGAAGCTGTGCTGTACGAGCAACTGAGGCTGTGCCGCAACCTGTACAACTGCGCCCTTCAGGAACGCCGGGACACCTACCGCAAGGCCGGGAAGACCGTGACTGGGTACGACCAGATGAAGTACCTGACGGAAATCAAGGCCGCGCTGCCGGAGTACAAGGGGATCTACTCCCAGGTGCTTCAGGACGTTCTCAAGCGGCTGGACAAGGCGTTTCAGGGCTTCTTCCGGCGCTTAAGGGCAGGGCAGGCGCCCGGCTACCCGCGCTTCAAGGGATGCGACAGGTACGACTCCATCACCTACCCGCAGTCGGGGTTCAGCGTCTCGGAGAAGTCCGCCTACTTCTCGAAAATCGGCAACGTCCGAATCCGGCTGCACCGCCCGATGGAGGGCAAAGTCAAGACGGCCACCATCACGCGGGACTGCAGCGAGTGGTACGTGTCCTACGTGTGTGAGGTGGAAGCTCAGCCGCTTCCCGCAACGGGAAGCTCGGTGGGGGTGGACGTGGGGACCACCTACTTCTGCATCACTTCCGATGGGGAGTTCGTGGAGAACCCCCGGCATTTCCAGACCGCCATGAAACAGCTGCGGGTCGCTCAGCGTGCGGTGGCCCGCAGGCGGAACAAGCGCAGCAACCGCAGGCGGAAGGCCGTCTCCAGGGCCGCCAAGCTGCACCGCAAGATCAGCCGTCAGCGGTTGGACTTCCACCACAAGACCGCTCTCAAGCTCGTCCGAGAGAACGACTTGATTGCTCACGAGGACCTCAACGTCGGCGGGATGGGGCGGGGCAACTTGGCCCGCAGCATTCACGATGTGGGCTGGGGTCAATTCTTCTCTCTCCTTTCCCAGAAGGCAGAATGGGCCGCACGGAAAGTGATGCGCGTAGCCCCCCGGCATACCTCTCAGCGGTGCAACGCCTGCGGGCACACCTGCCGGGAGAACCGGGTGAGTCAGTCACGCTTTCGATGTGTCGCCTGCGGTCATGTGGACAATGCTGACCTGAACGCAGCGCGGAACATCCTGGGGCGGGCCGCCCCTTCAGGCATCAACGTAGCGGTAGTGAACGCAAGCGTTGCCTGAGAAGCTAACGGATTTATCCGTTGGTAGGTCACATTTTCCACAACGCGCTCTTTGAGCTGTCGTAGTGCGAGCCACCGCTTCAGCTGCCTTGTTAAAGGAGAAGTGGACGGCCCAGCCAGTGTTCCGGGCCCCTAGCCCCAGCGGCGATCTTTCGCCTGCGGCCCTCCTTCACGCCGGAAGATCAGCCCCTTGATCTTCCGGTAGAGGCGCTGAACTGCAGAAGAGCGCATGGCTTGGGCGAAGGCCACGACCCAGGCAGTCCCGAGCGCCCAGCCCGCCAGCACATCCGTGGGGTAGTGCGCCCCGAGGTAGACACGCGACACGCCCACCAGGGATACGAGCAGCAGGGCCAGCCCCGCGACCGGCCAGCGCCAGGGCGAGGACCAGGTCAGCAGGACGGCCACCAGCCAGAGGGCGGTGATGCCCACCGTGTGGTTGCTGGGAAAGGTGTATACCACCCGGAAGAGCAGCCGCAGGGAGGGCAGGGCGGGCGACTCGACCAGGGGAGGGAGCTGCCCCGCGGAGAGCCCGCCCAGATTCACCTCGGGCCGTTGAAACACGTGTTTGAGCAGCACGCCCATCACCCCGGCACCCCCCACGCCTCCCAAGACCAGCATCCCCTCGCCGACCTGCCGGAAGCGGAGTAGTTCGCCCCCCAGCAGGAGGCCAGTGCCGGTCACGACAGGAGCGCTGCCTAAATTGGTCAGCACGGCCATGACGACATTCAGCACTGGCGTCTGGTGAGCCTGAACACGCATCAGCATGGTCCGGTCCCACGCCACGCCGCCGGGGGTGCCGATCCAGAGCACCAGGCCCAGGAACACCAGCAAGGGCAGGACGATTCCGAGCGCGGCGCGAATCACGGCCGCCTCGGGCCACCGAGAAGGCAAGTCCGTCTCAACCCCTCAGTACGCGCCCGAACCCAGCAGCACCACACGGACTGTGCGGACCAGGATCACGAAGTCCAGCCAGATGCTCCAGTTGCGCACGTAGTACGCGTCCCAGCGCTCCATGCCCGCGTTCCCGGCGTCCGAGCGGCCCGAGACCTGCCACAGGCCGGTCATGCCCGGGCGCGCTTCCAGCCGCAGGGCCCGCACACTCTCCGGCAACTGCTGCTCGTGGTAACGCGGCAGCGGGCGCGGCCCCACCAGGCTCATCTCGCCGCGCAGCACGTTCACGAGCTGCGGCAGCTCGTCCAGACTCGTCTTGCGCAGGAATGCCCCCACGCGCGTGATGCGGGGGTCTTTCTTCAGCTTGAAGTTCGCCTCCCACTCTGCCCGCAGGGCTGGGTCCTCCGCGAGCCTGCGCTTCAGGACCTCCTCGGCGTTGGGAAGCATGGTGCGGAACTTCCAGGTGCGGAACATCCGCCCGTTTTCCCCCACCCGTTCCTGAAGGAAGAGGGGATGGGCGCGGTCCTCCAGCCAGATCAGGAGGCCCAGCAGCAGGCAGGCGGGGACCCAGACCAGGCCGGACAACACCACGGCGATCAGGTCGACCGCGCGTTTGGTGAACCGTGCCACGGAGTTGTGCAGGTTGCGCGTGAGTTCCAGGCCCAGCACGCCCCCCAGGTCCCGCGTCTGGGCCCACAGGGACTGCACACCGAACAGGTCGGGCACGAGCAGCACGCGGCGGTGGGACCGCAGCAGTTGCTCGTGGAGCGCCAGGAGGTCGGCGCGCGGCAGGTCCGGGAGCGCCACGACCGCCAGGGGAGCCCCCCGCGAGGTGCTGTGTGTTCCCCCCAACACGGGCACGCCACACACCTCTGTCCCCGCAAACGCCGCGTCATCGTCGAACACGCCCACCGGCAGGTAGCCGAACCCCGGGTTCTCGACGAGCGCCTCCACCACAGGACGGCCCATGCTCGCTCCGCCGTACACCACCGTCGGCAGGCCCCACAGACGCACCCGCAGCAACGCCCACTTCGCCAGGGAACGCGCGAGCAGCACCAGCACCGCCGCCACCCCGAATTCCAGCGCGGTGACCGCCACGTCCTGCCATGAGCGTTCCTCCACGAGGGCCACGGCGAGCGCGCGGGCGATGAACAGCGTGCCCAGCAGGTTCGTCGTAAGGCGCATCTCCTCGGGCATTCCCAGGCCCCAACTGGGCAGCAGGCCCCGAGCGAGCGCTCCCAGCGGCCACAGGAGCAGCACGAAGGCATCCCAGTGAGGGTGCAGCGGCAGGTGCAGCACGCTACCGCGCGCCCAGGACGCGAAGGCCATCGCCAGAGCGAGCGCCCCCAGATCACCCAGCAGCATGACAAGGCCGTTCAGGAAGCGGCGGCGCCAGTACCAGGAGGATGATTCGGCATCAACCGCCTGGAACGGGCGAGCAGGAGCTACTGCGCTCACGGCGCCACACCATTCCGGCGAACAACCTTCGCCTGCCACAAGTCACGGGCCATGAGTGGCACGAGCGTCCAGGGTTCTACGAGGTAGCGGCCCGCCAGGCGCTTGGGCTCGCTGTACAGACGGTAAAGCCACTCCAGCCCCATGCGGCCCATCCAGCGGGGCGGGGTGGGGACAGCGCCTGCTACGTAATCCATGCAGGCGCCCGCAGGCAGCACGACATGAACCTTGAGGGCGGCACGGTTCGCCTTGATCCACTTCTCCTGGCGCGGCATGCCCATACCGACAAGCAGGATGTGCGGCGCGACCGTATTGATTTCCTCCACCACTTGCTTGTTCTCGACGCTGTCTGTCGTCGTGTCGAAGTACCCGTGGTGTGTCCAGATTTGGAGCTCGGGAATTTCCTCCCTCAGCACCTCTGCGGCCTTCTCACCCACGCCTGGTTTTCCGCCCACGCAATACACTCGCCAGCCGTTCTCCGCCGCGAAGCGCATAAGAGGGTGAATCCAGTCCACGTATGTCACGCGATGATCCTCGCGCAGTGAACCTCCGAGTAACTGTCCCCACTTGACGAGGGACATACCGTCAATGTGTATGTATTCAACGGAGGCGTAGAATCTCCTCAATTCCTCGTCTCGATGAAAAAGGGCGATACTATGCAAGTTATGATTAGCAATGATGGTATTGCTGTTATTTAACACGGTCTTTGTAATCACGCTATGCAAATCCGATATGCGCATCGTGTTTACGGATACACCAAGAACTTTAATTTGTTGCATTGCGTACCTCCGATACTTGTCCAACTGTGTGTCTGATTGTCTGCATCTTTGTTCTCCACCTGTGTTTGGTGGAAACATGTTGACAGGCATTGCATCTTATCTACGGCCGCCGCTCACACAAAAAGTAAACTATTGCGAAGACATATACATGTACTTGGTATCATCTAAATCTAACACGTAGATGGATATGCCAATGCCTGTAAAACGTTTCACGCCATCTATTGCGAAGATTATTTCGCCTTGTCGCCACAATGTGATTGTGGGGCCCAGGAGGTAGTGATGTTTGAGATGTATCTTACTTACGCGATGGGAAGATTACTCAATACATTAAAATTGCTATTAAACAGTGACATGCTTCAATTTCCTGTTGCTCTTTACCACTATGGCCCAAAGCGTTAACATTAATATAAAATCGCTTGCGAGGCTGGACCATATGGCGCCCACATACCCATACGAAGGTAGAAGCCATAAGTTTAGAAGAATGTTTAGAACTGCCACTCCAACTTGTACGGCGGCGCGCACACTTTGCCGCCCTGCTCCTGTTAAGGTATCTGCGGCGAAGTAATACAGTGTTTTAAGTAGCACGAGTGGGGACAGCCAGCGCACCACGTCTACTGTCTCCGTAAAGTTGGAGCCGAACAGCAAGGGGAGTAGAGGTGCTACGGCGTATAAGACAGTGGCTGCCACCAATCCGTAGACAACACCCCAGGGTATAAGTTTGATTGCAAACGCTGCGCTGTCACGTATACCGCCTTCGCCTGTTTGGAAAAACTTCGCGTAGGCAGCGTATAGCAAGGACCGGACAGGTGTGAACGCCACATCGATTATTCGGTATGCGGCGGCGTAAATGCCTGCGGCATCAGAACTTACCAAGCGGGCGAGCATAGTCTTGTCAATGTCATTGTATATTGTCTGCGCGCTAAGACTGACAGCAAAGGCGCCTCCCTCGCGGTACTCGCGTAGCGTAGGGCGTGGGTCAAGAGGTCCCCAGCCAACGTCACGCCAAACCCATGCAAGCGCGATGAGAGCGCTAATAGCTGTGCTTGCCAGATACAGGCCTGCCCAAGTCAGGGCCGTTTTTGGGAAGGGTATAGTAAATAGGAGTGCTGCCCCACCCAATCGCGAGAGGCTGAGCAAAAGCTGCATGGCTGCTGTACGCTCCAAGCGTTCGACCGCTTGGAACGCCTGCCCGGCGAGATCAAGAAAGCGCGCGAACAGAAGGTCTGATACGGCAACGAGCAGCACGAGCAGGATGGGCGTCGTGGGTGGCAGCGCGAGATGGGACGCGGCCGTCACAAGAACAATCAACACGCCTGCACTGAGAAGGGTGGTAGCAATTGCTGATCCCCAGTAGGTCGAGAATTGGTCTCGATTGCGAGCTACATATTTTACAAGAATATTACCGCTTCCCCAGGTTGAAAATGGAGCGGCAACGTTGATGAGGGCACTCGCGGCAATGAACGCACCGTACCCGTGACTGCCTAAAGCTCGCGCAATTAGGATAAAATACACAAATTGCACGAGCGACCGCGCCCCAAGACCGCCGAGCATCCAAAAGGCGTTTTGCAGGAGAGAACGTTGTTTCACAATGGGGGAGTGGGATGTAGGCTGGCGGCCACCATGCGCTGCAATCCTTCTTGCAAGGGAACGGCAGGTGTCCAACTCAACAGATTACGGGCAACGGTAATGTCCGGCCTTCTTTGTTGTGGGTCATCCTGGGGCATAGATTGGAACGTAATCTCCAAGGCGGGGTTGGTCCTGTCACGGATAATCCTGGCGAAGTCCAGAATGGTGTACTCGTCCGGGTTCCCCAGGTTCACTGGCTGGTGATACGTCACTCCCATCAGTCGCACGATGCCTTCGACCAGATCGTCCACGTACTGGAACGAGCGCGTCTGCTGCCCGCCGTACACGGTGAGGGGCTTGCCCTCCAGCGCCTGGTTGACGAAATTCGTCACCACCCGGCCATCGTCGGCGCGCATCCGGGGACCGTACGTGTTGAAGATGCGGATGATGCGGGTGTCCACGCCCTTGTGGCGGTGGTACGTCATCGTCAGGGCTTCGGCGTAGCGCTTCGCCTCGTCGTAGCAGGAGCGCGGGCCGTTGGGGTTCACGTGCCCCCAGTAGCTCTCGGGCTGGGGGTGCACCAGCGGGTCCCCGTAGACCTCGCTGGTGCTCGCCAGCATGAAGCGGGCGCCGTGCCGGTGCGCGAGTTCCAGCGCGTGGTGGGTGCCCTGCGCGCCGACCATTAGGGTCTCGATGGGGAACTGCTGGTAGTGCGGTGGGCTGGCGGGACTGGCGAAGTGCAGCACCCAGTCGAGGGGCTGGCCTTCGTATGGGATGCCGGAGCTGACATCCGCGCGGATGAAGCGGAAGTTCGGGTGCCCAAGGAACATCTCGGTGTTGCGCTTCTGCCCGCTGATGTAGTTGTCCACGCCGACGACGGTGTGGCCCTCGTTCAGAAAGCGCTCGACGAGATGGCTGCCGATGAAACCGGCGCTCCCGGTAATAAGGATGTTCACGCAGTGCCCTCCAGGGCGGGCGTCTTCTCCGGCAGTTCCTTGCCGATCTGTTCGATGGTGGCAGGGACGTCCAGGGGTTCGCTGATCACATTGCGCGCGTCAATCACCAAGGGCCGCCGCATGGTCTGCACCGCTGTATTCCAGTCCAGACTGCGGTACTCGGCCCACTCGGTGGCGATGATGAGGGCGTCCGCACCCTTCAGCGCGTCCAGGGCGGTGGGCGCCTCGATGTACCGCAGGTGGCCCCACTCCCGGCGAGCCCGGTCCATGGCGATGGGGTCGTGGGCAACAACGGTCGCGCCGAGCTGGTTCAGCCGGGCGATGAAGTCGTGGGCCGGGGCGTCACGCAGGTCGTCGGTGTTCGGCTTGAAGGCCATGCCCAGCACCGCCACCCGCTTGCCCTTGAGCAGCCTGGCGTGCTTCTGGAGCTTCTCCAGGACTACGCCGCGCTGGCGCTGGTTGACGTTGATCGCGGCGCGCAGGATGGGCATGTCGTAGCCGTACTCGCTGCCAGTGCTGATCAGGGCGCTGGTGTCCTTGCCGAAGCAACTGCCGCCCCACCCGGCTCCCGCCGCCAGGAAGCGGTGCCCGATGCGCTGGTCGAAGCCGATCCCGGTGGCGACCTCGTCGATGTTGGCGCCCACACGCTCGCACAGGCCCGCGACCTCGTTGGCAAAGCTGATCTTGAGGGCGAGGAAGGCGTTGGCCGCGTACTTGATCATCTCCGCGCTGGGCAGGGTCGTCTCCACCACGGCGGGCACGGTGTACTCGCGCGGGCGCGCGACGTACGCGAGCGGCTCGAAGGTCTGGTGAATCAGGGGCGCGTACAGGTCGCGCATCCGCTCCACGGCAAGCGCATGTCCACCCAGGACGATGCGGTCCGGGTACAGGCTGTCTCCCAGCGCCGTGCCCTCGCGCAGGAACTCGGGGTTGGACACCACAAAGTACCTGTTCATGTGGTAGTCGACGGCGTGCTCCTCTAGGATCCGGGTGACCCAGTCCCCCGTCCCGATGGGCACGGTGCTCTTGTTGACGATGACCTGCACCTTGCCGTTGAGGTTCTGCGCGATGCTGCGTGCGGCGGCCTCCAGGTAGGTCAGGTTGGGGCGGCCATCCGGCAGGGGCGGCGTACCCACGCAGATGAAGATCACGTCCGCGTGCGGAATGACATTCTCGTAGTCCGTCGTCCAGCGCAGGTTGTGCCCCGCGTCCGCCAGGAGCTGGTCGAGGCCCGGCTCGTAGATGGGGACCTCGCCCCGCTGAAGCTGGGCAATCTTGTTGGGGTCGATGTCAATGCCGGTGACCTGGTGGCCGAGGTGGGCGAGCAGCCCCGCCGTGCCCAGCCCGACGTACCCTGTGCCGATCACCGCGACCTGCTGAGGCTTCCACTCATTCATGCAAAACGCTCCTGTTCCGGCGTGTGCCCGGAGTGCTGCCTGGCCTGCTGGCTGCGCTGTTCGGGCAAGTTCCCCCGATGGGGGATGCGCTGGGTGAGAATGATGGGGTAGAACATCGTATTGCTTCTCCTCGGGGCTCATGAGAAACCCAAACGTTCCTTCAGAGAAGGTAGCGTTACTCTTCACGCTGGGCTCACGAAAAGTTCGCATTGAGCCTTGCTTACATTCCCGCGAAGCGGGGCGAGCGTGGGAAGGGGAGAGGTGGGGGCGTGTTGGCCGATTTAGCTTTTTTGAAGCGGCCCCTGGAACAGGCTGAAGCATGCCGACCTTCTCTGGCGGGGTAACCGCGCAGACCCCACCGACCTCCCTGCCGGATCACGCCCAGAGGCCCGTTTCCCGCCCACTCCTGGGCACCCGCATCGACGCGACCAGCTACGCCCAAGCGGCAGCAGACGTGATCACCTGGGCGCAGGCCGGGGGCCCCCGCCGGGTCCACGCCGCCAACGTCCACATGGTCATGGAGGGAGTGGACGACCCCAACTTCCAGGCCGTCACCAACTCCGCCGACTTGGTCACGCCCGACGGGATGCCGCTCGTCTGGGGGTTGAAGCTGCTGGGGGTCCGGGACGCCGAGCGGGTCTACGGCCCCACCCTGACCCTGCATGTCTGCGAGGCGGCAGCCAAAGCGGGGGTGCCCATCGGGTTGTACGGCGGCACGCCCGAGAGCCTGGGGGACTTCCGGGCTTTCCTGGAGCGCCAGTTCCCCGGCATCCAGGTGGCCTGCACGATTGCCCCGCCCTTCCGCCCGCTGACGCCCGAGGAGGACGCCGAGGACGTCCGGCAGATCCTCGCCTCCGGGGCCCGCATCCTTTTCGTGGGGATCGGCTGCCCGAAGCAGGAGTGGTGGATGTACCGTCACCGCGACCGGCTGCCCCTCACCATGCTGGGGGTGGGCGCGGCCTTCGACTTCCACTCGGGGCGGGTCCGGCAGGCACCCGGGGCGATGCAGCGCCTGGGGCTGGAGTGGCTCTTCCGGCTGGCGATGGAGCCC
>NZ_KB906419.1 GCF_000381345.1 Deinococcus apachensis DSM 19763
GCATGTCTTAAGCACGCCGCCAGCGTTCACCCTGAGCCAGGATCAAACTCTCCATAAAATGGTTCAGCAACCTCTTCCGAGGATTGTTGATGTGTTTGATGCCTCGCTTGCGCTTGGCTTCGAGCCTCTCGGCTCTTCACGAGTCTGGAGACCCCCGGGGGGAAGTCCGCTCGCACCACCCTGTCAGGTGGCCCTGCTCTCGCATCTCTGCTCTTCCCTTGTCATGCGTCCCGCCTCGCTTGAGGCTCAGAAAAGATACAGGGCACACTGCTGCCTGTCAACCCCCACGCATCCCCCTCGGGTATCAACTTGAAAACATCGTTCAGGAGGAGGTTCGGCCCCTTTGCCGACAGATTTCCTCCAACTTCACAGGCCAACTTCGTGGTACCGGCCCCCAGGAGTTGCGGCGGCTCACCTATACTCCTGGGCGGCATAGCCCGCGCCCCGCTCAACGGGACTGCGCGGAAGGGAGGCACGCTCCATGCAGGAACTGCTGGAAAAACTGGCGTCGCTCCGGGAGTACCTTTGACATTCCCGGCAAGACGAGAAGATTGAACGAACTGGACCGCGAACTCAGCGATCCCGAACTCTGGAACAACTCAGGCCGCGCCCGGCAGGTCACGCAGGAAGCCGGAAACCTGCGCCGCATCGTGGACGGGTACAGAACGCTGCAATCGGACGCGGACGGCTTAAGCGAGATGCTGGAGATCGCCAGCGACGAGGAACGCGAGATGCTTGCCGAGGAGCAGGAATCCATCCAGACGCGGGTGGACGACCTGTACCGCGAGACGCTCTTCACCATGAAGCACGCTGATGTGCCCGCCATCGTGCGGGTGAAGAGCGGGGCGGGCGGCACCGAGTCGCAGGACTGGGCGGGGATGCTGGCGAGGATGTTCATGCGCTGGGCCGAGCGGCACGGGTACAGGGTCGACCTGATCGACGAGCAGCCCGGCGAGCAGGCGGGAGTGGTAAATGCCGAATTCATCATCCGGGGCGAGAAGGCCTACGGGATGCTGGCGCCCGAACACGGCGTTCACCGTCTGGTGCGGGTCTCGCCCTTCGACGCCAACAACCGCCGCCACACGAGCTTTGCGTCGGTGGACGTGGTGCCGGAGGTGCCGGAGGAAGAGATCAACATCCACATCCCCGACTCCGACCTGCGCCGCGACGTGTTCCGCTCACAGGGCGCGGGGGGGCAGGGCGTGAACACGACCGACTCCGCCGTGCGCCTGACGCACATCCCCACCGGGATCGCCGTGGCGTCGCAGCAGACGCGCTCGCAGATCAAGAACCACGAGATCGCCCTCCAGATCCTCAAGCAGCGCCTCTATGACATCGAGATGCGCAAGCGCGAGGAGGAGGAGGCCAAGGCGCGCGGCGAGCAGAAGAGGATCGAGTGGGGCTCGCAGATTCGCTCCTACGTGCTGGACAAGCAGTACGTCAAGGACCACCGCACGGGTCTGATGAAGCACAACCCGGACGACGTGTTGGACGGCGACCTCGACGACCTGATGTGGGCCGGTCTGGAATGGATGGCGGGCAAACGCGCCGCCGAGGACGCGGGGGAAGACGAGTAACCGGGGGAGGGCATGGTGGGGGGTCGGGGAGACCCTCCTCTTTTTTGCGCTCCAGGTCAGCTTCCGACAGGTTTACGTGACAAATCCGCCCCTACAGTGATGGTGGCTGACACCCTTGTTGCCGCCTCCCGCAAGGGGCGGCACGCCCTCCCCCTCCCTATGGCTCCCATGACTGCTGACCGCTCCATTCCCGGCTACAAACTCCTCCACCTGCTGGGGCGAGGGCACACCTCGCTCGTGCATCTCGCGCAGGACGCGCGGGGGCAGCAGGTCGCCCTGAAGATCCCCCTGGAGGAGACGCTGCGCGTGCAGGAGGCCGCCGAGCGTTTCGGCAACGAGGTCCGGCTGACCCTCCAGTTCCGGCACCCCCACGTGGTGCAGGGGTACGCGGGCACGCCCTTCGGCCCCAAAGCCTTCGTGGCGCTGCACTACTACTCTGAGGGCACCCTCTGCGACCTGCTGGTGGCCCGGGAGGGTGAGCGGCTACCCCTGGAGGAAGCCCTGCGCCTCCTCGCGGATGTGGCCTCGGGCCTCACCTACCTGCACCGCCTGGGCGCCGTCCACCAGGACGTGAAGACGCAGAACGTGTACGTGGACGGTAGCCGCGCCGCGCTGGGGGACCTGGGCAGCGCGTACCTGACGGCCCAGGGGGGTCAGTCGAGCGGGAGCCCCTACTACATGGCCCCCGAGATCTACCGGGGCGAGAGCAGCAGCGCCGCCAGCGACGTATACAGCCTGGGCGTGCTGGCATACGAACTGCTGGGTGGGCAGCGGCCCCACCAGGGCGAGACCTACGAGGACCTCATGGCCGCGCACCTGACGCGCTTCGCGCCGCCCCTGCTCCGCCTGAATCCCGAGGTGCCGCGCGTGGTTGCCCGGCTGGTGGAACTCGCCCTTGCCAAGCGCTCACAGGATCGGCCCAAGGCAGACGCCCTGCGCCGCACCTTCCTGGCGGCGTTGGGAGAGGTGCCCGAGAACGAGGGGGCTGAGGAGGATGCCTGCCCCGAGGGGGCGGCCCTCACGCCCAGGCAGATGGGCCGCCACGGGCAGCCAGCGCCTGTCCCGTGTTCTCCCGAGGCCTCCTCCACCGAGGAGCGGGGCAGCTCGCGGTGGAACCTCTTCAGGCGCCGGAAGTCGTCCTGAGCGGCAGGTGCAGCTCGTAGCGTCCGGGCCGGGTTTGAAACCCCAGACGGCGATTCACGGCGAGCATGGGCGCGTTGGAGCTGTGGTTGTTCGTCCGCATGACCGTCAGCCCGGCCTCCCGCGCCCGGCGGATGGCGTGCAGTTTGAGGGGCAGCGCGAGGCCGCGGCCACGTGCCTGCGGGTGGGTGGCGGTGAGTTCGTTGTAGGCCAGGTCCCGGTACCGGACCATCGCCGTCGTGCCCAGCCACTCCCCTTCCGGCCCCACGGCGAGGATAAGCCAGTCGGGGCGGGGATCGTGGTCGAGGTGCAGCAGCGCGTGCACCTGAGAAAGCGGCCAGCGTGGATGCCCGGCGAGGTCGGGAGTCTCGGTCGCGCGGTCGGCCACGAAACCGAGATACCGCTCCACCGTCGCGTCGTCCGCCCCGCGCAGATCAGTGAACATGACGCCCTGCGCCTCTGCCCGCGCGAGGGCCGGAAGGTGCGGCGTCTCGTCAAAAGCCTTCAGGTCGAGTTCGGACGCGAAGCGGTGCGCGTGCTGGCGAAAGCCCCGGCGTCCGGCCCAGGCGATGCTCGCCGGGTCGGTGTCCAGCACATCGGCCACCAGGCCAGCCGCACCCACTTCCCGCGCCGCCTCTTCCAGCACCGCCCAGAGCAAACGCCCGATGCCCCGCCCCCGTGCTTCCGGGTGAACGAAGACGCTCGCGTGCAGGAAGCCCGGTGGGTCGAAGGGGAAGAAGTAGAAATGTACGCCGCCCCGCAGCTCTTCCCCCTCCCCGACCACCCAGCGGCGGCTGAACTGCGTGGGGTTACGCCGGGCTTCCTCTGCCTGAAAGGACTCGACAGTCACCGAGCGGCCCAGGATGAGGTTGGACAGGGCGACCCAGGCGGGTGCGTCGGCTGCGGTATAGCCGCGAACGACAGACTTCAACTTCCGTCCCCCACCGCCTTCGCCATTTGCCGAATGCTCCCGAGGTGGTAGGTGACGTGGGCGACTCCCCCCGTGAGTCCCCCCGTCGCGTCACCGTTGGCAGGCTGATCAGCCTGTGTCCGGGCAAACGCGACCAGTTCCTCGTAGGCCCGCCGGACGCGCTTCTGCACGGCCTGCCAAGTCTCCTCGTCCACCTGTGCGGGCCGGAAGCTGCCCTTCCAATCGAAGGGACCTCGGTCGCCATCGCGCTCCCAGCGCACGATGACCTCCATGTGAAAGGCGGTATGCGCCGCGTGCCCAGCTACCGTCGAGCCGTTCACCTCCTGGCTGGCCTGCTCGGCGCTGAGCCCCTCCAGGGTGGCGAGCAGGCCGTGGTTGCCGCTGCCGTCCGCCGCCGTGCCGTCCAGAAAAGCCGTGCCCTGACCGGGGGTGCCCCCCTCCACCGCCTCTTTCAGGATGTCGAGGATGCCTTCGGCCCAGTTCTGTTCCACCTGTTCGGTCATGCCCCAGCGTACCGGGCGGGACGAAACTCCCCAATCGTCCGGCTGGCTCTGGCAAGGCGGCCTCTTCTCTGCTAAAGTTGCCAGTTGCGCCGCCCGGCGAGGCCCGACCTTGGCCGCACGCGGCAGGAAGCGAGGTGAATCATGAACCAGTACGACCTGAACCTGATCCTGAACCCCAACCTCAGCGCCGAGCAGCTCCAGATCGAGAAGGATTACATCGACACGACGCTGCGCAACGCCGGGGCCGAGGTGACCAACCTGGACGACGTGGGCAACCGCCGCCTGGCGTACGCTGTCGGCAAGGACCGCGAGGGCTACTACCTGATGTACACCATCCGGGCCAGTGGCAACCCCGAAAAGGACATCGCGGCGAACCTGCGGTTGCGCGACAACGTGCGCCGCATCCTGGTGGTCAAGGACCGCCCGGAGTGGAAGACCAAGAAGGCCTGAGCCATTACGTCATTGACGTAAAGAGCCAGGTCTGTTACCGTGAGGTCAACCCGCAAGGGCCACCGCCAGCAACGTTAAAGCCCTAGTTACTTCGCCAGCAGCAAAGGAGACCCAGTTATGGCCCGAGGCATGAACCACGTTTACCTGATCGGCGCCCTCGCCCGCGATCCCGAACTCCGTTACACGCCCAGCGGCGTGGCCGTCTTCGAGGCCACCGTTGCAGGTGAGGACCACGTGATCGGGAACGACGGCCGCGAGCGCAAGCTCCCCTGGTACCACCGCGTCTCCATCCTGGGCAAACCCGCCGAGTGGCAGGCCGAGAAGGGCCTGAAGTCCGGCGACCCCGTGATGGTCGAGGGCAGCCTGGATTACAGCCAGTGGGAAGCGCCTGAGGGCGGCAAGAGAAGCATGGTCAAGGTGAAGGCCCTGCGCGTTGAGCAGCTCGGCTACACCCCCGAACTCGTGCAGGACGCCGGAGGCGGCGTTCGCATGGGCAGCGGCATGAATGAAGTGATCGTCATCGGGAACGTGACCCGCGACCCCGAACTGCGCTACACCCCCGCCGGAGACGCCGTGCTCGGGCTCGGCCTGGCCGTGAACGAGACCTGGAACGACCGTCAGGGGCAGAAGCAGGAAAAGACGCACTGGATCGACGTGACGCTGTGGCGCGACCTTGCCGAGAGCATGAAGGACCTGCGGAAGGGCGATCCCGTCCTGGTGCAGGGCCGACTGGTAAACGAGGCGTGGACCGACCGCGACGGTAACAAGCGCAACTCCACCAAAGTAGAGGCGACGCGAGTCGAAGCCCTGTCCCGAGGCGCGGCCACCGGCAGTGCCGCAGCCACCCCCGCCGGACCTCGCACGCAGACCGCGAGCAGTGCGGCGCGCCCCCAGCAGCAGAGTGGGGGGTACGGCGCGAGCCGTGCCCAAGCACCTGCGCGGGCGGCGACCACGGGGACCCGTTCGGGCGGCTTGGATATTGATCAAGGTCTCGACGATTTCCCGCCGGAAGAAGAAGACCTGCCGTTCTGAGCAGGTTTGAGGAACCCAAATGACGCAGAGCAGCAACACGGAGCGCAAGCCCCGCGGCAAGGGACCCAAGCGGCCCCGCAAGCCGAAGGTCGATCCCTTTTCCATCGGGGAACTGGAGATCACCGACTACAAAGACGTGAAGATGCTTCGCCGCTTTGTCTCCGACACCGGCAAGATCCTCCCCCGCCGCCGCACCGGCCTCTCGGCCAAGCACCAGCGCCGCATCTCGCAGACGATCAAGATCGCCCGCCAGCTCGCGCTGCTGCCCTACACCGAGAAGCTGGTCCGCAAGTAAGGAGCCTTGAACCATGCAAGTGATCCTTCTTGAACCCGGCCGCCTGGGCCAGACCGGCGACGTGGTGAACGTCAAGCCCGGCTACGCCCGCAACTTCCTGATCCCGCGCGGCATGGCAACCCCCGCCAACGCCGCCAATATGAAGACCCTGGAGGCCCAGCTCCGCGCCCGCAAGAAGCAGCAGGAGCGGGAAAAGGCCCAGGCCGAGGACCTCGCCAGCCGCCTGAACGGCGTGGCTGTGGAACTCAGCGTCCGCGCGGGCGAGGGCAAGATCTACGGCGCCGTGACCCACGCCGACGTGGCGGGCGCGCTCGACCGGCTCGGCTTCGATGTGGACCGCCGCCGGATCGAGATGCCGAAGACCGTCAAGGAAATCGGCGAGTACGACATCACCTACCGCGCGCACCCGGAAGTCAGCATTCCGATGAAGCTCGTGGTTCACGCGCAGAAGTAAGACGGCGCGCGAGAAAGGCCCCGGCGAAAGCTGGGGCTTTTTCTGTTGGGAGGGGGGCTACGGTGGCGAGCAGGGTGGACGTTTAGGCTGGCTCATGCGCCGCGCCGTTGCCGCCTTGCTCCTCCTCACCCTGCCATCCGCCCTCGCACAACCGGACTCCGTTCCCGAGGGCCTGACGCCCGCCCTGCTCGCCCAGCTCCGGGCCGGGGGACTGGTGCTCTACTTCCGCCACTTTGATACGGAGGGGGCTGATGCGTCGCGGGTGGACCTGCGCGACTGCTCCACGCAGCGCAACCTCAGCGAGCCGGGCCGGGCCAATGCCCGTGAAGTCGGACAACTTCTGCGGGAACTCCGTATCCCCATCGGCACTGTCCTGAGCGGGGAATATTGCCGTAACCGCGACAGTGCCGCGCTGCTCACCGGATGGGTGACGCCGACGCCCACCTTGAATAATCCCTACTTTCGCACGGGGACGGAGGCGGACCGGCAGCGAGTCATCGCCAATCTGCGCGCCCTGCTCAAGGTGCCGCCGCGAGCAGGCACGAACACAGTTATCGTCACACACGAGCAGAACCTGCGCCTGACGACGGGCTGGATGCTGGCGGAGGGGGAGGCGGCGGTGCTGAAGCCCGCTCCCGACGGAAGCTTCCGCGTTATGGCAAGGGTCACGCGGGGGGGCTGGGCGGCCGCGCTGAAGCCAGGGCGCTGAACCCTCACCGGAACCCGGTACGCTGAGTGGTGGAGGTTCCCATGCTCAAGCCCACGCTGACGCTGGCCGCCCTCACCCTTTCCTCCCTCGCGCTCGGTCAGGCCGTGAGGGGAAGCGACGTGAACGTGACGAGCGGCGGGAGGGCCTACAAGAGTTACCTCGCGGCACCCGCGTCGGCCACTCGCAAGCCCGCCGTGATCCTGCTGCATTCCTTCCGGGGCCTGGAGCAGGGTTACCGCGACCTGGTGGACGAGATGGCCGCGGCGGGCTATGTGACGCTCGCTCTGGGCTGGCAGACCTTCGAGCAGGAACCGAGCGACGCCACGGTGAAGACGTTGATCGAGGATGGGCTGAAGTACCTCTCGGCCCGCAGCGACGTGAACATCAATACCGTCGGTCTGACGGGCTTCTGCGCGGGGGGGCGCTACACCATGCTGCTGCTCCCGCAGATGAAGGGGTTCAAGGCGGGCGTCGCGTGGTATGGCTTTCCCGACCAGGGCGGGACGGCGGCCAAGCCCCAGGCACCCAGCGCCTTCATCAACCAACTGACAGCCCCCATGCTGATCATCCACGGGACGAGGGATCAGCCCAGCCCCATCGCGTCCATCTACGCCTCGCGGGGAAGCTGGACGCCGCGAACAAGAATTTCAAGCTCAGCGTGTACCAGGGTGAGCCACACAGTTTCCTGCTCCAGAACAGCCGCATCGCCGACACCTTCGCCAGCCGCGACGCCCGGCGCGACATGCTGAGCTACTTCCGCGAATACCTGCGCTGAGAATGGGCCTTCCCCCCTCCGGGACGTTCAGGACTACAGTAGGGGCACCAACTCCACAGCTCTTCCCCGGAGGTGCCCCATGAAGACGCCCCTCACGCCGCTCGACCTCGTCCGGCGCGGCCTGAAGACCTATCCGCAACGGACCGCCGTGATCCAGCCGGGCGGCCCCTCCTTCACCTACCGCGAGTGGGGCGAGCGCATCTACCGCCTGGCGCGTGCGGTGGGACAGGCCGTTCCCCCCAGCTCGCGGGTGGCGGTCCTCTCGCTCAACACCCACCACGGCCTGCTGACCTACGCGGGGGTGCCGTGGTCGGGACGCGTCCTCGTGCCGCTGAACACCCGCCTCACCCCGCCCGAGTACGCCTTTCAGCTTCGGCACGCGGGGGTTTCCCTCGTCCTGGCCGACGTTACGCTGGCCCCCAAGGTGGAGGAGACCTGCCGCGAGCTGGGCCTTCCCCTCTGGGTGCTGGGCGAGGGCGGCGACTTCGAGGAGCGGTTGGCGGAGCAGGACCCCTCTCCCCTGCCTTACGCGGTGGCCGACGAGGACGACACCATCACGATCAACTACACCTCGGGTACGACGAGCAGCCCCAAGGGCGTGATGCTCACCCACCGCAACGTGATGCTCAACGCGGTTGAGACGATCTATAACTTCCGCTTCGATCAGGACAGCGTGTACCTGCACACCCTCCCCGACTTCCACGCGAACGGGTGGGGCGGGGTGTGGAGTCCCTTCGGGGTGGGGGCCACACACGTCACGCTGCCCGTCCTGCGCGGCGACACCATCCATGACGCGGTCCATGCGTTCGGAGTGACGCACCTCGCCGCCGCGCCGACCGTCCTGAGCATGATCACCGACCCCGCCACTGCCCGGCACACGCCCCGCACCGTGCGGGTGGCGACGGCGGGCAGCCCTCCCCACGCGCGCACCATCGCGGACATGGACGCCCTGGGCTTCGACGTGCTTCAGGTGTACGGCCTGACCGAGACCAGCCCCCTCATCACCGTGGCCGAACTCTCGGAGGCGGAGCAGGCGCTGCCCACCCCGGAGCGGGCCGTCCTCACCGCCAAGCAGGGCTTCGAGATGCTGCTCGCCGGGGAGGTGGAGGTGATGAGCCCGGACCTCACCCCCATTCCCCACGACGGGCAGACACTGGGCGAGATCATGGTGCGCGGCAACCTCGTGATGAAGGGCTACCTCGACAACCCGGAGGCGACGGCGAAGGCGTTCGAGGGCGGCTGGTTCCATACCGGGGACGTGGCGGTCGTCCACCCCGGCGGGCGCATCGAGATCCGGGACCGCAACAAGGACGTGATCATCTCGGGCGGGGAGAACATCAGCTCGGTGGAGGTGGAGGGCGTGCTGTACGCGCACCCCGCCGTCCGCGAGGCGGTGGTCGTCTCGCAACCGGACGAGCGGTGGGGCGAGGTGCCGTGCGCCTTCATCGCCCTGCACGTGGGGCAGGAGGCGAGCCCCGAGGACCTGAACGCCCATGTCCGCCAGCACCTTGCCGGATACAAGGCGCCCAAGCACTACGTGTTCCGTGACGACCTGCCCAAGACGGCGAGCGGCAAGTTCCAGAAGTTCCTGCTGCGTCGGGAGCTGTGGGAGGGACGGGCGCGCGGGGTGAATTGAGCGCACGGCCCCAGAGCGCCGCCCGGCTGTGGCGGCGTTTTCTCTTCCCCACCCGGCCCGGACGCGGCCCGGGGTGCCCCGCGCTAGACTGTCACACGAGTGTTCGCACTCGTACCACAACCACTTTTTCTGACACTTCTCGGGGCGTGCCCATGAGCCGCGCTGATGGGCATCCCCACATTCGACCGAAAGGAAGGGCCAACATGACAATTTTGTCCGTCATTCTGGCGCTCCTGGGGGGGTTGGCGGGCGGGTTCTTCACCG
Source organism: Deinococcus apachensis DSM 19763 (assembly GCF_000381345.1). NCBI lineage: Bacteria > Thermotogati > Deinococcota > Deinococci > Deinococcales > Deinococcaceae > Deinococcus > Deinococcus apachensis. The sequence goes on from NZ_KB906419.1 coordinate 9,767, forward strand.
GGCAATCGCGGGGGCGGCAGGAACGGGCCGCCATCGACGACCGGCTCCAGCGTGAAGCCCGCGCCGAGGCGGAACGCATCCGGGCCGGAGCCGAGCAGGAGGCCCGGACCCTGCGTGAGCAGGCCGACCAACGCCTTCAGGACGCCAGTCGCCGCCTTCAGGAAGCCGACGAGCGCGAGCGGCAGAGCACCCGGGGCCTGGAGGCGCAGCGCGAGCAGCTCCAGGCCCTGCGTGCCCAGATCGAGACCGAGCGCACGCGCGCGACCCAGGACGCCGCCCGCGAGCGCGAGACCCTGAGCGCCGACCGCCAGGAAACCCGCCGCGAGCGGGAAGAACTCAAGCGCGAGATCGAGCGCCTCAACCGCCGTGCCGAGCAGCTCGACGCCCGTGGCGACAAACTCGACGCCCTGGAGGAGCGGCTGGAGGGGCAACTGCGCTCCCTCGCCGGGCAGGAGGCCGAACTGGCCGAGCGCTCGCGGCAGATCGACCTCAAGCTGTACGAGGTGGCGGGCCTGACACCCGAAGTCGCCCGCGAGCTGATTCTGGGCCAGCTCGACGCCGAGTTGGAGGAGGAAAAGGCCATCCGCGTCAAGGCGATGACCGAGCGCGCGACCGCCGAGGCGAAGCGCACCGCCCGCACCGTGATCGCCCAGGCCATTCAGCGCAGCGCCTCCGAGACGAGCGCGCAGCTCAGCGTGTCGGTCGTGCCCATTCCCAACGACGCGATGAAGGGCCGTCTGATCGGGCGGGAGGGGCGCAACATCCGTGCCTTCGAGGCGCTGACCGGGGTGGACCTGATTATCGACGACACGCCGGAGGCCGTGATCCTGTCGAGCTTCAATCCAGTGCGGCGCGAGGTCGCGCGGCATGTCCTCGAAGCCCTGGTCGCCGACGGGCGCATCCATCCCACCCGCATTGAGGAGATGGTCCACAAGGCGCAGGACGAGATGAAGACCTTCATCCACGCCCAGGGCGAGGAGGCGGCCATCGAGGCGGGGGTGGTGGGTCTCAAGCCCGGCCTGGTGCAACTGCTGGGCCGGATGTACTTCCGCACGAGCTACGGGCAGAACGTCCTGAAGCACTCCGTGCAGGTCGCGCACCTGACGGGCATCATGGCCGACGAGCTGGGGCTGGACGCCGCGCTCGCCCGCCGCGCCGGGCTGATGCACGACGTGGGCAAGAGCATCGACCGCGAGATCGAAGGGACTCACGTCGAGATCGGGATCAACCTCGCCCGGAGGTTCGGGGAGCCGCATGAGGTAATCGACGCCATCGCCCACCACCACGACCCCGAGAACGGCGAGACGCTCTACTCGGTGCTGGTGGCTGCCGCCGACGCGATCAGCGCGGCCCGACCCGGGGCGCGGCGGGAAGAACTGGAAGCCTACGTGCGCCGTCTGGAGCAACTGGAGCAGATCGCCGTGGCGTTTCCCGGCGTGCAGCAGGCCTACGTGATTCAGGCCGGGCGCGAGGTGCGCGTGATCGTGCAGCCCGAGCAGGTCAGCGACGCGCAGGCCACCCTACTGGCCCGTGAGATCGCCGGGCGGGTCGAGCAGGACATGGAGTACCCCGGCCAGGTGCAGGTCACGGTCGTGCGCGAGAGCCGCGCCGTGGAGGTCGCCCGGTAGGGAAAAGGGTAGGGAGAGGGGCGACCACGCGGCGTGCGGGTCGCCCCTCTCCCATTGAGGTCAGGAGCGGTGGGTCAGTAACGGGGCAGCCCCGCCAGCCCGCCGAACTCCTTGACCAGCCGGTTCGCGTAATCGCCGTGCAGGCGCTTGACCTCCACCCCGTAGAGGTCAACGAAGTCGGGCAGCACCTCCTCCAACGTCACGCGCTCCATCAGGCTGCCGTCGAGGGGGCTTTCCGTCACGTCCTTCTGGGCGGTGAAGTACGGCACCTCACGATTGTGGCTGCGGTAGAGGTGCATCTGCGAGCCGTCCTCGGGGATGATCAGGCGGTAAAGCCGCGATTGCTGCACCATCTCCAGGACACGCTCGACCTCCATCACCCCCTGCTCCTGGATGTCGTGCAGCACCTGCTCCTCGGTCTTCTGGCGGTGTTCCTCGACGATGGGGGTGATCTTCTCCAGGATCTCGGCCGGGTTGGCCCAGCTCGTTCCGCCGATCACGTTCGTCTCGCCGATGACCTCGTAGGGGGCCTTGGCGGGAATCTCGGCCTTGAACTCGGCCAAGCGCTGCACGGTGCCGACCAGGATGAGTTGCTCGATGTCGAGCACGTCCAGCACCTGCCCGAGCTGCTGAACCTTCTGGTTGTAGAAGCGTTGCCGCGCCGCGTCCTCGCGCGCCTCGAAGAGGTCGGTGCCGCTGTCGCTGCGCGGGCCGCTGCCGGGCTGACCGCGCCCCGCCCCGCCGGAGCCGGGGGCACCGGGAACGTGGCGGGTGCCGGACACGATGGTGTCCCAGCGGTCGCCGTCGTCCAGCCGGATGTTCTCCTCGCTGCTGACCTCCTGAAGCTCACCCTGCCGCAGCACGAAGAGGCGGGCCCACTCGTTGTCCACGGCCATCACGGCCACCGTCGGCATCAGCTCCAGGATGCTGTCGAGCAGCGACTTGAGGGGGCGGCCATAGTGGAAGCGCTCGGGGAGGTCGGCCTGAATCTCGTACCGCTCGAACAGATCCTCGCCCACGATGTAAAGCGAACTCCGGCCGTGGTGGGTGCGGGCCACTTGGAGGTCGTCCATGACCTGCCCCATCGGCGTGGGGGGCACGCCCGCCTCCTGCATCCCCACCTTCACGCGGGTCTGGAGGCCGGTGCCGTGGTTGTCGGGCAGGTCGGGGTTGTCGTTGACGACCGCCATCAGCACCATCGCGTCGTCGGGCAGGCTCTGGATGCGCTGAATATCAGCTCTGGAAATCATGGTCACTCCTTTCGCCGCCCATTCTCGGAACGCCGCGCCCCGGGAAGTCGCCGGATTTGCTGAAGCCCGGTTCACACTCGCAGGCCTAGGGCTCGGAAGTTGAGGATGAGTTTCGCAAAACCCGGCTGCATAAGTTGACTTCCCCTGCATCCCACGCTATCTTTTCTCTATCACCGTCCGAGAGGCGGATTTTTTATTGGTGTTCACCCCGGTGTAGCCTGCGGGCATGACCGCCTCAGAGACCCCGCTGCCCGAGTCCCCCCTCAAGGCCGCCACCTGGCTGGTTGAGCATCTGGCCGACCCCCAGGTGCGTATTCTGGACTGCCGGTACGCGCTGACTGATCCGCTGGTGGGGCGCATCGCCTACCTGGAGGGGCACATGCCGGGCGCGGTCTACGCCGACCTGGAAACAGATTTGAGCGGGCCAGTGCGGCCGGATGGTGTGGGGGGACGGCATCCACTGCCCGACCCACAGGTGTTCTCCGCCTGGCTGGGCAGCGTTGGTATCAGCAACGACAGCGTCGTGGTCGCCTACGACGACCCGAGTACCGGTCAGGGCTTCTATGCCACCCGGGCGTGGTGGCTGCTGCGCTGGCTGGGGCACCGGCAGGTGTACGTGCTGGACGGCGGCTGGCCCGCCTTTCTTGCCGCGGGGGGACGGCCAGGCACCGACGAGCCGAGCCACGCCCCCGCGACCTTGGCCCCGAATGTGCAGTGGGAGATGGTCGCCACGGTGGGGGACGTGCAGGACCGGGACTTGGGGACACTCCTGATCGACGCCCGCGCCCCCGCCCGCTACCGGGGGGAGGTGGAACCGCTCGACCGCAAGGCGGGGCATATCCCCGGGGCGGTGAACCGCGAGTGGGCCGGGGCGCTTGACGAGGGCGGGCACTGGCGGGACGCGGAGGCTCAGGCCGCCCGGCTGAATGCGGGAGACGCCCCCACCATCACCTACTGCGGGAGCGGGGTGAGCGCCACCCCGAACCTGCTCGCGCGGGAACTCGCCGGGGTGCCGCTGGGGCCGCAGAACCGCCTCTACGCCGGGTCGTGGAGCGACTGGATCAGCGACGACGGGCGGCCCGTGTCGACGGGCGAGGAGTAGGCTCCCGGCCTACCTCGTCCCCCCATACCCGCCCGAGCAGGCCGCGCCGCGTTCCGGGGCGGTCGGGCCCTGCTCGTACTTGTCGAGGAAGGCTTTCAGGCGGCCGTCGGTGGCGGTATCTACGGCGAGCTGCGCGTTCCAGGCGCTGATGACGACCGGGGAGGGCAGCCCCTCGTAGGGGCTCAGGAGGGTGTAGGGGCGCCCGTCCACGAGCCCCTTGAGCGCCACCACACCCTCGGCATCCAGGTCCGGGCGGTACGTGATCCACACTGCCCCGTGTTCCAGGCTGTGGACGGCGTACACGTTGTACAGCGGCCGGTCGTACATGCCGCAGTTCTGCCAGATGGGGTTGTGGGGGCCGCCCGCCGGGGGGGTCTCGGCGTAGACCAGGGCGCCGCTGCGGTGGTCGCCGCCCTGGTAGTTGAAGGTCTTCACGCCTTGCAGGCCTTTCTGCCCGCAGGCGGCGAGCGAGAGGGGCAGCAGGGCGAGGAGCAGGATTCTGGTCATCAGGCTCCAGGGTAAAGGTCAGGCGTGAAAAACGTATCCCGTTCCTTCAGCGGACGTGGGAGGCTAGCGCATGACCCCCTCCCGACTCGCCGCCCTGAACCAGCCCATCATCTTCGTGGACACCGAGACGGGCGGGCGCGACCCGGCCCGGCACCCACTCCTGACGGTCGGGCTGGTGACCCTGACGCCCAGGGGGGAGGTCACGCGCCCCCTGCACCTGCGCGTGCGGCATGAGCAGTACGACGTGGACGAGGAGGCGATGGCCGTGAACGGGATCGACCTGGCGGCGCATGACGCCGAGGCTCGACCTGCCGGGGAGATCGCGGACGCCATCCGCGCCTATGCCGGGGAGGTCGGGCGGGTCATGCTGGGCGGGCACAACCTGCACTTCGACACGGGGTTCCTGCGGACGCTCCTGCCGAACCTGGGGGAGGTGTTCCGGCGCGGGCGGGTGGACACCAAGCTCACCGCGCAGTTCCTGATCCACGCCGGGCGCCTGCCGAGGAAGCTGGGCACCGGCCTCGACGGGCTCGCCGGACATTTCGGGTTCGAGTACCGGGCGCACGACGCGCTGGAGGACGCGGCGGTGACGGCACGGGTGTACGCCGAGCTGCTGCGGCTGACCGCACCCGGCGAGGCTGAGCCCTCCTGACTATTCGCCCCCCACGCTGTCCTGAGCGTCGTGCCCCCCCACGGGCAGACCGGGCGGGCGCCCCCCCGGGAAGGTCGTACTCAGCAGGTCCACCTCCCGGCGGTCGGGCATCAGGGTTCCCGTCAGGCCACGCGACGCCAGCACGGGCAGGAAAGCCTCCATCACCTCCGGCTCGCCGTGAGCGAGCCACACGCGGGGCGTGCCGGTGGTGGACAGGAAGGCCAGCAGGTCGTCCTGGTCGGCGTGGGCGGAGAAGCCGCCGATGGTGTTGACCCGGGCGCGCACGGCGACCTCCTCCCCCATGATCCGGACGGTGTCGGCCCCGGCCACGATCCGGCCCCCCAGGCTGCCGGGCGACTGGTAACTCACGATCACCAGGCTGGTGCTCGGCTTCCAGAGGTGATGCTTGAGGTGGTGCTGGATGCGCCCGCCCGTCATCATGCCGTTGCCTGCCAGGATGATCGCCGGGCTGTCGTAGCGGTTCAGGCGCTGCGACTCGGCGCTCGTGAGGACCACGTGCAGGGTCGAGGGCCGGAAGGGGTCTTCGCCGTTCTGAAGGGCCTGGCGGATGGGCGGGATCAGCTCATCGCCGTACTCGAAATATTCGGAGGTGGCGCGGGCCGCCATCGGAGAGTCGAGGAAGACGGGGATGCGCGGCACCTCGCCCGACTCCATCAGGTTCCTCAGGGTGTAGAGGATCACCTGCGCCCGCTCGATGGCGAAGGTGGGGATCAGAATCTTGCCGCCCGCCCGGATGCTCTGCCGCAGCGCGTCCCGGAATTCCGCCAGGGTGGCGGGCAGGGAGCGGTGGCGACGGTCGGCGTACGTCGTCTCGATCACGACCGCGTCGGCGGGTGGGGGCGGCGTGAAGTCGAGTTGCAGGCCGCTCTCGCGGTTGCCCAGGTCGCCCGACAGGATCAGGCGCTCGCCCTCCGCCTCGACGAGCAGGTAGGCACTCCCCAGGATGTGCCCGGCCCGGAACGGCGTGACCCGCAGCGGCCCCACCCGCGCCGCCTCCCCGAAGCGCAGGGAGGGGCGCAGCAGGGCGAGGGTGCGGTGAACGTCGTCCTCGTCGTACAGCGGCTCCGGCACTTCCGCCTCACGGCCTACACGCCGGGCTTTCCGCAGGGCCTGGCGAAAGCTCTCCACCTGAAGGCGGGCGGAGTCGAGCAGCACCGTCTCGGCCAGGGCCGCCGTGGGCGCCGTGCAGTGGATGGGTCCCCGGTAGCCCTGCCTCACGAGGAGCGGCAGCCTGCCGACATGGTCGAGGTGCGCGTGCGTCAGGATCACGGCCGCGAGGTCCGGGGGGTCAAAAGGGAAGGGTTCGCGGTTGCGGGCCTCCAGATCCTCGTCCCCCTGGAACATGCCGCAGTCGATCAGGACGGCCCCGCGCGCGGTGGTGAGGAGGTGGGCGCTGCCCGTGACGGTGAGCGCCGCCCCCAGACTCTGAAGGTGCATGGGGCAGTGTGACGCGGTCACGCCCCGGGCAGCTTTACCCAACCTTCAGAAAGTGGGCGGGCCTGACAGGGTGGGTGTACGTTCGGCGCATGACCGATCCTGTGATTCTGACGGCGGGTACGGGTGGAACTGGCGGCGCGGCGGCCCGGACCTTCGGGCGCATTGTGGTGGGCACCGACTTCTCGCCCGCCGCCGACCATGCCCTGGAGGTGGCCCGGACCCGCTTCCCGGGCGCGAGCCTGCACCTCGTCCACGTGACGGACACCCGGGTGACCGCCACGCCCGACCTGGGGGGCGGCCTGACCCCGGGCAGCGTCGACCCGACCCTGCTTCAGACGATGGAGGACGCCGACGGGGGCCGCCTGGCCCGCCTGGCGCGGGAGGGCGAGGAGACGGAACTGATGGTGGGCGACCCGGTGACGGGCATTCTGGACGCCGCGCAGCGCTGGGAGGCGGACCTGATCGTGGTCGGGACGCACTCGCAGGGCGCGCTCGAACATTTCCTGCTGGGCAGCACGGCCGAAAAATTGGTGGGCCGCAGCGCGGTACCGGTCCTCACCGTGCGGCTGCCGGGGGGACGGCGGTGAAAGTCGGCGTGGTCGGGGCGGGACTGGTGGGAGCCACGGCCGCCTACGCCCTGACCCTGCGCGGCTCGTGCAGCGACCTCGTGCTCGTGGACAAGGACGGGGGCCGCGCCCAGGCCGAGGCGCAGGACATCGCCCACGCGGCGCCCGTCAGCCACGGGACCCGGGTGAGCAGCGGCGACTATGCCTCTTTAATGGACTGCCGGGTCGTCGTGGTCGCCGCCGGGGCGAACCAGAAGCCGGGCGAGAGCCGCCTGGACCTGCTGGACAAGAACGCCGCCATCTTCCGCGAGGTGATCCCCTCGGTCGCGGGGCACGCCCCGGAGGCCGTGCTGCTGATTGCCACCAACCCGGTCGACGTGCTTACCGACCTCGCCACGCGCCTGGCGCCGGGGCAGCCCGTGCTGGGCTCGGGCACGGTCCTCGACTCCGCCCGCTTCCGCCACCTGATCGCCGAGCGGGCGGGTGTGGACGCCACCCACGTCCACGGGTACGTCCTCGGCGAACACGGCGACAGCGAGGTCCTGGCCTGGAGCACCGCCACCGTGGCGGGCCTTCCGGTGGCTGATTTCATGAGGGCGCGGGGCCGGGAATGGTCGGCCGCGATGCGGGACGAGATCGACCACGGGACCCGCGCGGCCGCTGCCGCAATCATCCAGGGCAAACACGCGACCTACTACGGCATCGGCGCGGCCCTCGCCCGCATCACCGAGGCGATCCTGGGTGACCGCCGTGCGGTCCTCACGGTGAGCGCCCCCACGGACGAGTACGGCGTCAGCCTGAGCCTGCCGCGCGTGGTCGGCGCCCAGGGTGTGGAGGACACCCTGATGCCCTCCCTGACGGAGGAGGAGCGGGTCGCACTGGAAGAGAGCGCCGGGGTATTGCGCGAGACGGGTCGGCGGCTGGGGGAGTAGCGTCGGCGCCACAGGATGCCTGCAAGCTTGAGGGGGGAGGTTGGGACCCGCAGAGCTGCTTGCAGAGGGGTGAGCGGGCATGCTCCGCCGCGCGACTGGGAAGACCGGCAGGGCATCTAGCGGGCGCTCAAGGTGGTCACACGCCCCCTCACCCCAACCCTCTCCCACGAGGGGAGAGGGGAGAATTGCGTCCTTTCCGTGTTTTTTTATATAGAGGATATACGTGCAGCATCTACCCCATGGGGGCAGCAGAAAAAACCCCCGGCTCAGGAGCCGGAGGGATCGGGGGTGGGGTCGGGCGCGGGCTGATCGGGGGGCGTTTCCGGCGGCGTAGTCGGGGGAGTGGTCGTCGCAGGTGTCCCCGAGCTGGAGTCCCCCTGCTCCCCGTCCTGGAACTCGCCCGTGATCGTGCCGCCGTCCGCCGCGCGGGCGACGACCTCGTTGCGGTCGAGGTCGTAGAGGAGTTCCTGGGCGCGCAGCACGTCGCCGCCCTGGGTGCTCTCGGCGGGCTGGTCCGCGGTACCGATCAGCCGGGCGGTGTTCGCCTGGTCGTCGTATTCGACCCGCGCCGCCTTGCTGACGCGCCCCCCCTTGCTGTTCAGCACGACGTTGCCCACGAGCACCGTCTGCTCGGCGTCCACGTCCACCTCGATGCTCGCGCTGCTGCCCGTCAGGGGGCCGTCGTCGGAGGGGCGAATGAAGGAGATCGGGCCGTCGATGCGGGCGATGCCGTCCGACTCGTCGTACACCAGCTTCTCGCCCTTGAGTTCGGTCTTACCCTGGGTGACAAGCACGGTGTCGGGGGCGGGTTTGGGGGTGGCTTCTACAGCGCAGCGGCTCAGGCGGTCGGTCTTGCCCTCCGGCGCGTTCTCCAGAAAACGGGCCGTTCCCGCGCTCGCCTCCACACGCCCGTCGCCCCCCTCACCGTTCTCGCCCTGCCGCTGGGTGACGAGGGCCAACGGCACGCGAATCACGTTCTTGTCGATAGTAATGCGGACCCCGCCCGGCCCCGTCTCGCTGAAGACGGCGAGGCTGGGGGCATCCTCCGGCTCGTCGTCCTGGCGGCTGCAGATGGTGAAGATGCCCGTCTCGTCGCTCGTCCCCGTCCGCACGATGCGGATGCGCCGCTCCTGCCCGTCGTCGCCCTTGCGGACAAGTTCGAGGCTGGCGTTCTCGGCCTCGTTCCCGGTGGGGGGAGTGGCGTCCGTCGTCTGCGATGTCTCCGTTTGCGACGGTGCAGCCTGGGGGGCAGAGGTAGGAGCAGGTGCCGGAGCAGCGGCTGGCGGCGGGGAAGTCTCCTGCGCCAGCACATACGCGGGTAGGGTCACCCCCACGAGGAGGGCCAGGGTCAGGGCCAGCGGGCGCCGCACGGCCTGAGTCTACTTGTCACCGAGCACGTCGAACTGCTCGGTGGGGATCTTGAAGGGCGTGTTCAGGGCGCGCACGCGGGCGAGGTCGGTGCGCTGCTCCAAGGCGCCGCTGGCAGGGGCGCGGACGGTCACCTTCGTCTTGCTGTCCACGCTGACGGCGTTGCCGATCACGTAGGCGACGTTCTTCTTGTCGTCGTAGTACACGGCGTTCCCGGTCGTCGTGAGGGTGCCCTGCACGAGCTTGACGTTGCCGCGCACGTACAGCGTCTTGTTGCCCGTCAGCGCCCGCACCTCCTGCCCGGTCATCACGAGTTCCTTCTGGTTGCCCTTCGGGGCGCGGGTCAGGCTGGGCGAGCCGGTGAGCTGCGCGAGTTCCTTGTCCTCGTCGAAGATCAGCCGGTCGGCCCGGCCACTCTGGTTGCCGCTCTTCATCTGGACGTTCCCAGTACTCGTGGAGATGTTGTTGTCCACGTCCAGGCTCATCTCGGTCGCACTGATGTTGACGGGGTCGTTGCTCTTATCCCGCGGCACGAAGGTCGCGCTGGGACTCGCGCTGAGGACGCCCCGACCGTTGGCCTCGCTGTAGGCGAGCTGCCCACCCTTAGCCGTCAGACCGCCGCGCGTCACCTGCACGGTACCGCTGAAGTTCGCCGTACGCTTGCCCTTGGCGTTCGTAAGCGGCGTCCCGGCGGGCGCTGCGAGCGTCGCCTGCGAGGCCTGAATCTGGAGGGTGCTGACCGTCGCCTTGACCGGGCTGCCCGAGAAGGTGAGCGGTCCGTTCCGCAGGTCACCTCGCGGCGCCCCTTGAATGTTGATGATGCGTTTTTCCGAGGTCGTCTGCGCGAGAACGGTCGTGGCGGCCAAGGCCGCGATCAGGGCGAGTCGTCTGGGGTTATTCATGTGCGGTCTCCTTGATTTTTCGATGTGGCGACAGGCTTGTGAAGCACGCGCTTCCCGTTCTCGCACGTTTCAGTCCCGTCCAAGTCTGAGCTGATATCGGACGGACCAGCATCCAGAATGACGAAGTCGAAGCTCATCTGGAGGTTGGGAATACGGCCTTTGAGCGAAGGGGCATCAATGTCTGTCAGAGGTGCGCTGAAGCCTGTCCCCTGCTCGACCCGCACGGGCTGCTCGTCGTTGCCCCGCAGTTCGATATCCGCACACTGCTGCACCAGGGTGATCTTCGCCTGACTCGTCATCATGTTGTCCTGCGCGTCGATGGTGAGGTCCGGCGCGGCCAGCGTGGCGTCCAGCACGGGGCGACCCTGGCGGTCCCTCACCCAGCGCCCGCCGTTCGAAAGACCCGCGAGGTGCGTCTCCCCCTTGAGCGGATCGCTCGTCACGTCCGCCGCCCGGAAACGCCAGACGGCACTGGGGTCGCGCGACGGATAGAGGGTAAGCGACACGCCGCGCAGGGTGGCGCCCGTCTGCGGCCCGCCCAGATCGCGCGAGGGCAATAGCGCGAACACCAGCGCGAAGATTCCCAGCGCGAGCAGCGCGTACACCCCGGCTTTCAGCACGACGGCACTTTAGCGCCCCCGCCTCATGAGAGTGGTGGGCCGGGGCTGACTGGAGGTGAGGAGGGATGGGGGCAGTGGAGGGGCACCCTTTTTCACCCAACGCGCACCGCGTACCCTCTCCCCCATGATCGACACCCACTGCCACCTCGACTTTCTCGACGACCCGGCCTCGGCGCGTGGGGAACTCGGCCTGACGGGCATGGTCTGCATCGGCGCCAGTCCCGAACACGCGCGCAACGCCGTGGCCCTGGCCGAGCAGTTCGGGGACGTATGGGCCACCGTGGGCCTGCACCCGACGGATACGGAGGAGGACAGCTCGGACGTTCGCACCGACCTGGAAGCCCTGGCCCTACACCCCCGCGTGGTCGGCATCGGCGAGAGCGGGCTGGACGACTACTGGGACGACACGAAAAGGGAGGCGCAGCTCTCCGCCTTCGAATGGCAGCTCGACCTGGCGCGCCGGGTGGGCAAGCCGCTCGTCATCCACGTGCGCGACAAGGCAGGGCAGGACTCCGCGCAGCGGGGCGTGATAGACGTGCTGGCGGCCTGGCCGGACGTTCAGGTGATCCTCCACTGCTTCAGCGGTCACCCCGGCCTGCTGGCGTTCGGCGTGGAGCGCGGAGCGTACTTCGGCTTCGCGGGCAACACGACGTACAAGAACGCGCGGGAGATTCAGGAGGCCGCACGCACGGTGCCCCAGGACCGCCTGCTGGTGGAGACGGACGCGCCCTTCCTCGCCCCCGTGCCGAAGAGGGGAAAGCCCAATCGGCCCGGCTACGTGCGGCACACGTTGGAGTTCATCGCGGGGCTGCGCGGATTGGACGCGGACGAGCTGGAACGGGTAACGGACGCGAACGCGCGCCGGGTGTACGGGCTGCCGGGGCAAGGGGGCGCGTGATCGCCTGCAAGACAGCCTGTCTCCCCCACAGACCGCGCCGCAGGGCGTGCCTGCTCACCCCCTCCCAACCTTCCCCTTCCAAAGGGGACTGTTTACCGCTCCACACGCCCTTCCCCTTGAGAGACTTCTATAGACCACTTAATCCCCAGTGGGAGGAGTTTTTCGGGCTTTTCTCCAGCCCGATTCGCCTGGTGGGCCTCGCGCCAACCGGGCACCCCTAGCTTCACGGCGGGTCGGGGAAAAACAGGGCGTAGACTACCCAAGTTTGCACAGTTCGTCACCGACGTACCCGGGACTCCTTCCCGAGCCTCACCCTCATGGAACCTGCACCCATGTCAATCCAGTTCATTTCTCACAACAGTCATGACCCAAACCCCATCCCCTGACCTGCCGCTTTCGGGCGTGCGTGTCATCGACTTCACCCGAGTGCTCACGGGTCCCTACTGCACGATGCTTCTGGGGGACCTGGGGGCGGACGTGATCAAGATCGAGCCGCCCGGCGGGGACGACACCCGTGCCTGGGGACCGCCGTATCAGCGGCACGGCGAGGCGCGGGAATCCACCTACTACCTCAGCGTGAACCGCAACAAGCGCAGCGTGGTGCTGGACCTCAAGGAAGAGCGGGACCTACGGGCCGCGCGGGCACTGATCGCCTCGGCCGATGTGCTGGTGGAGAACTACCGCCCCGGCACGCTCGACCGCCTGGGCCTGGGCTGGGAGGCGCTGCACGCCGAGTTTCCCCGGCTGGTTTACGCGGCGATCAGCGGCTTCGGGCAGGAAGGGCCGTACCGCGACCGCGCCGGGTACGACGTGATCGCGCAGGGGATGGGCGGCCTGATGAGCTACAACGGCGAGGAGGGCCGCCCGCCTGTGCGGGTCGGTGTGGCCGTGGCGGACGTGTTCGCCGGGTCGCTGACCACCCAGGCGATCCTGGCCGCGCTGTACCAGAGGGAACGAACCGGGGTAGGCCGACGGGTGGACGTGAACCTGCTGGAGGGCATCATCTCGCTGGGCACCAGCCAGATCAGCCGCTACCTGAACGGCGGGCAGGTTCCGGGGCCGCAGGGCAATGACCACCCCTCCATCGTGCCGTACGGGACCTTCCCCTGCGCGGACGGGATGGTCAACGTGGCGGCGGGCAACGACAGCCTGTGGCGGCGCTTCTGCGCGGCACTGGAATTCGACTCGTTGGGCAGCAATCCCCAGTACGCGACGAACGAGGGCCGTGTTCACGCCCGCGAGGCGCTGAACGCCGAACTCTACCCCGCCCTCGGGCGGTACACCCGCGCCGAGATCATGCGGCGGCTGGACGCCGCGGGCGTGCCCTGCGGCCCGGTGAACAACGTGCGGGAGGTCTTCGAGGACCCCCACGTGAGGGATCAGAACATCGCCGTAACGGTCCCGCATGCCGCTCTCGGCGAGACGACCGTGACCGCCCCACCCTGGAGCTTTGGCGGGAAGCGCCCCCCGGTCCGCCGCGCTCCGCCCACCCTGGGTCAACACACCGCCGAGGTGCTGGCCGAACTCGGCCTGACTGAACCCGCCCTAGCCCCCGAGGAGACCCCATGATCGACGAATTCGCCGTCTTCGACCTGCTGACCCCCGACGAGCGCCTGATCCGCGAGAGCGTGCGCTCCTTCTGCGACGCCGAACTCCTGCCCCACATCGCCGATTGGTGGGACAGCGGCGAGCTGCCCGTGCGGGACGTGATGCGGCAGTTCGGGGAAATGGGCCTGCTCGGCCCCACCACCCCCGAGGAGTACGGCGGCGCGGGCACCTCCTACAGCGCGTACGGCGCGATGATGTACGAGCTGGAGCGGGTGGACAGCGGCCTGCGGAGCGCGGCCAGCGTGCAGGGCAGCCTGGTCATGTTCCCGATCTCCACCTACGGCAGCGAGGAGCAGAGGCGGAAGTACCTCCCCGGCCTGGCTTCGGGCGAACTGATCGGCTGCTTCGGCCTCACCGAGCCCGACGGCGGCTCCGACCCCGGCGCCATGCGGACCCGTGCCCGGCGTGACGGCGACGAGTACGTCCTGAACGGCAACAAGATGTGGATCACCAACTCCCCGGTCGCCGACCTCGCCGTGGTGTGGGCGAAGGACGAGGAGGGTACGGTGCGCGGCTTCATCGTGCCGACCGACGCGCCCGGCTTCAGCGCGCCCAAGATTCAGCGCAAGATGAGCCTGCGCGCCTCGGTGACTGGCGAGATCGTGCTGGAAGACTGCCGCATTCCCGCGGAGAACCTGCTGCCGGGTTCGGGCGGCCTGAAATCCCCGCTCTCCTGCCTCACCTCCGCTCGCTTTGGAATCGCGTGGGGAGCGATGGGGGCGCTGGAGGTGATGCTCCAGACGGCGCTGGACTACACCGGGAGCCGCACGACCTTCGGCAAGCCCATCGCGGGGCGGCAGCTCGTGCAGGACAAGCTGGTGAGGCTGGCGACGGACCACTCGACCGGGCTGCTCCTCGCGTGGCGGCTGGGGGGGCTCAAGGACGCGGGGCGGATGAACTTCGCGCAGGTCAGCTATGCCAAGCGCAACAACGTGCGCGCCGCGCTGAATGGCGCCCGCCTCGCCCGCGAGATGTTAGGGGGCAACGGCATTACCACCGAGTACCCGGTGATCCGCCACATGCTCAACCTGGAGACCGTGGACACCTACGAGGGCACGCACGACATCCACACCCTGATCGTCGGGCGGCACCTGACGGGGGTGGGGGCGCTGGAGTAGCGCCGGGTATGGGGGGCAACCCGCCAAGTCGACCCGTCCATGGGCGGGCTACCCTGCTCGCCCTGCACGAGGGACACGGGATCGGCTACGAACTGGACGGGGTGACTTACGGGGTCGTGTGGCCGGGCACTGGAGGGCCGGGTGAGCCCGAGGCCGCCCGGGTCGCCCTCCTCCACGCCGCCGCACTGGACCTGCTGGAGATTGAGGTGCAGTGGCCCATGGCAGTCCCGCCGGTAATCCACGGAGGGGTGCGGCTCATCCCTGGGACCGTGGCTGGAGACCCAACTCCAGCCCTCCAGGCCGCCCGGCTGGCCCTGGTTCTGGCACGTCTGGCAGGTGCCCTCGACGGAAGAGCGCGAGGTGCTGCGGCAGGAACACCGTCCCCTCGCCACGCATGAGGTCGTCCTCCATGCCGACGGCAGCGCGGACAAGGGGGACGGCAGCCTCAGTGTGGGCTACACCCTGAACGGCAGGCCCCACGCCGCTTTTCTGGGGGAACGGGGCCACGAGCACCTGGCCGAGCGGGAGGCCATTCGGCTGGCCCTCGCTCATGCCCAGCTGCTGGGATACGAACGGTTCCGGGTACGGAGCGACCACCGCTTTCACGTCCGGCGCTACGCCGAAGACCTGATTCACCGGGGCCGCCGCAAGTCGGGCTCGCTGGAACGGCTGGACGCGCTGGTGGACGAGCTGAGGTCTTCCGTCTCCTTCGAGCACATTGGAACGAACGCGACTGACGCCCCACACCGCCTGGCCGTCCATGCTCGCGCCCTGCACCGGTTGGCGCTGGGGCAGCCCCTCTCCCGTTCGCAGGCGGTGGCGCTGCGGCGGGTGCATTTCGCGCGCAGGCTGGGAGGCAGGGTGTTGTATTGAAGGGGGCGGGGCTACCCCACCCGCCCCACCTCCCGCCCGTTCCGGAACTGATGCACGGCGGTGTGGTCGCCCCCCTCCGTCACGCCGAGTTCGACGAGCAGGCCAACGGCGTACCGGAATAGCCCCTGTTCACCCAGCAGCGTGTACCGCTGGAGTTTCTCCTTCGCGTCCAGCATGCTGCCCCAGCCCCGGGCGTCGCCCAGCAGCCGCACCTCGACGACCAGCACGTTGAGGTGGTTCTCCTCGCGGTAGTGGACGATGATGTCAGGGTAGGCGTGAGTGACGCTGTGGGCGGCGGCCTCGGCCTCGGCCTCGCTCAGGCCTTGGCGGATCAGGTTCTTCCGCAGGTCGCGCTGGCGGGGACGGCTCATGTAGGGGAAGTCGTAGGTCGGTTCGTCGACCCGGCTGTTGCGGCTGTACTCGCAGTCGGTGTGAAAGCCCGGAAACTGCCGCTCCAGGTACACGGCGAGCCGGTGGACCAGGCTTTTGGGGTTGAGCCTGCGCTCGATCAGCGGGCGGTCGAACGCCCACAGGTCGGCGAGCGCCCGCCCAAACCGCTGGAGGACGACCTCTTCCTCGGGACTCTGGAGTACCACGGGCGGCATGGGCCAGCGTACCCGAGGTTCCGCCCAGGCGCCCAGGTGAGAGTTGGACAGGCTCAGTGCTGGGAAGCCGGAGACCGCCGTGAGCCGGGGTTGCGGCGCCCTGGACTTCTTCCGTACGCCCGGATGGACGATCAGCAGCGCAAGGAGGCCACGGCTCACCACCATCCGCGCCGCTTGAAGTAGTACGCCAGCAGGCCACCGATCAGCAGGAAAGTCGCCCAGGCGAAGGCGTACCCGTAGCGCCAGGGCAACTCCGGCATGTGCTCGAAATTCATGCCCCACACGCCTGCCAGGAAGGTCAACGGCAGGAAGACCACGCTGACGGCGGTCAGGGTCCGCATCACCTCGTTCATGCGCTGGCTCTGGAGGCTCAGGTGCAGGTCGAGCAGGCTGGTGAGGTAGTCGCGCAGGCCGTCCAGGCGGCTGCTCGCCCGGCCGAAGGAGTCGTGGACGTCGCGGTAACGCACGAGGTCCGGGCTCCCGGGGTCGCTGTACCGCACGAGCAGGAGGGTCGCCTCGCGGGCGTCGGCGCTCAGGCGGCGGGCCTGGCCGAGCAGGTGCTTGAGGTCGAACACCTGCGAGATGGGGTTGTGGCGGTGATCCCTGAAGACCTCCTCCTCCAGGGCGTCCACCCGCCCCTCCAGCATGTCGGCGAGGGCGAAAAAGGTGTCGGCGGTCTGGTCGAGGAGTTCGTACACGACCTCGCCCGGGGTGTTCACGCTCTCGCGGCCCACCAGGTTCCAGACGCTCGCCAGTGCCCGGGTTCCCGCGCTGCTCAGGGTCAGCACCGCGTGGGGAAAGGCAAAGATGCTGACGCGTTCGGTGAACTCGTCGGGCTCCTCGGGCCGGACGAAGGAGCGGACGGTGATAAAGGCGTGTTCGGGGTAGCCCTCAGCGCGGCTCCAGTGCCCCTGTTCCAGGGCGTCCTCGACGGCGAGGCGGTTGAGGGGAAAAGCCGAGCGCAACCGGGCGAGTTCCTCCGGCGTCACGCCCTGCGCGTCCACCCAGACACCTCCGGTTTCCCCGTTCCAGGCGAGGTCGGCTCCGTTCAGGGTTTTGGCGCGGATCATCGGGAAGATCGTAGAGCGTGGCGCGCGGAACGTGGGCGGCCCAGCCTCTTTTCCCCGCGCTCCCCTATCCTGTCTCCCGTGAGCGGCAGGTTGTGGCTGGGGTTGATGCTGGGGGGCGCGGTGGGGGCCGCGTGCCGCCAGGCGGTGGTGCTGGCCCTCACGCCGCTCGTCCTGCGAACCGGGTTTCCGGTGGCGGTGCTGCTCATCAACGTCCTGGGCTCCTTTCTGCTGGGCCTGACCGTGGCGCTCGTCGGGCGCGGGGTGTGGCCGGAGGCGGTGCGGGTGGCCTTCGGCACGGGGGTGCTGGGCGCCTTCACGACCTTCTCGACGTTCAGTGTGGAGGTGGACGACCTGCTGGGGCGGGGGGCGGTCGGTCCTGCCACGTTGTACGCGGGGCTGAGTGTGGTTTTGGGCGTGGTCGCGGCGGTGCTGGGTCGGCACCTGGGGGCGCGGCTGTGACCGGACGCAAACGCAAGAAGAGCGAGACGGTGCGCCCCCCCGAGCAGTTCCTCGACCTGGCGGACGTGCTCGTGTACGTGGGACAGGTCATCGCACGCGGGATGCCGGGAGCCGTCTGGGTCCGGGCGGAAGTCGCCGCCCTCACCGACCGGCGCCACCTCTACCTCGACCTCGTGCAACTGGAGGACGGGGTGGAGGTCGCCAAGTGCCGCGGGACGGTCTGGGCGCGCGAGCGGTACGCGCTGGAGGGCAAGTTCCGCCGCGCGACGGGCGGGACGCTGACGGCGGGCCTCAAGGTGCTGCTGTTCTGCACGCCGGAGTTCCACCCCCAGTACGGCTTCTCCTTGAATGTACTCGACGTGGCACCCGAATTCACACTGGGCGACGCGGCCCTGCGGCTGGAGGCCCTGCGGGAGACGCTGGTGCAGGAGGGCGTGTACGGCCGCAACCGCGCGCTGACCGCCCCGGCCGACTTCGCCCGGGTGGCCGTGATCAGCCCCCGCGAGGCGGCGGGCCTGGGTGACTTCCGCCGCGAGACGGATGCCCTGGAGGCCGCCGGGGTGGTCGAGTTCCTGTACCTGGAGGCGACCTTCCAGGGACGCGAGGCCTCCGCGAGCCTGACAGAAGCCATCGCGGACGCCCGGGCGGCCCACGAGCAGGCGCCGCTGGACGCCCTCGTGGTGATCCGCGGCGGCGGCGCCGTGACCGACCTCGCCTGGCTGAACGACCTGGAGGTGGCCCGCGCCCTCGCCACCTTCCCCGCGCCCGTGGTCACCGGCCTGGGCCACGCCCGCGACGACACCCTCCCCGACGAGGTCGCGTGTATTCGGACGGACACGCCCAGCAAGGCCGCGGGCCTGATCGTCCGCACGGTCGCCACCGCCGCCGCCCAGGCGCAGGAGGATGCCCGCACCATCCGCGCCCGCGCCCGTGACGCCCTGGTGAACGCGGATGCGGGGGCCAGATGGACGCTCGACCGCATCCTTGGCACCGTCCGCCGTCAGGCGGACGCCGCCCGGGCAGAGACGGACGCGCTGATGCGTCAGGCACTGGGCCTCACCCCCGAGCGGACGCTGGCCCGCGGCTACGCGCTGGTCCGGGACGCGGCGGGCACCCCCGTCACCCGCGCCACTCAGGTCGAACTGGGACAGCCGCTCACGCTGGAATTCGGGGACGGCACCGTGGGCATTCGGGTGACGGAGAACGGCGAGCGTTGAGGGGGAGTTGGGGACAGGTCCCGATGCCAGATCAGATGCGGGGCGGGCCTGGGTGTTTTCCCTTTTGCCCGGAGGTGTGTCTGGTACAGCCTATAGAGGGCAAGCGTTGCTTGCCACCCCCCTCCCCACCTCCCCGCAAGGGTGGAGGAGTAAGGGCGCCAAAGCTTTCGCTTTTGAAAACCGTCTCCTGTGGACGTCCCACACGCGGCTGACGCACACACGGCCTTCACCCCACCTTGCTCGCGCAGCGAGACGATGGGCTGGTGACCGAGAGAACAGCAAGATCAAACAGTGCGCGTAGAAAGAAGCGGCCACGGGCGAAATGGGCGAGCCCTCGCCTAGCGCAGCGCCACTCCCCCCTACCCCTGGAGGGGCAGGGGGTGGGGCAAACCGAAGCAAGACGCCCTGCCCCTCAGCTCATCCCCGGCACGTCTCCATCACGCCCCCCTGCTGAGAACCCGGCCCTCAGGGCTGATACGTCTTCCGCACCCCCCCGAAGCCGGGCTGCGGCCGGGTGGGATAAAAGATCAGGCTGATGGGCAGACTGCTGCCACTGGCGGGCACGAAGTCAATGTCCAAGCGGTCCGACTGCGAGCGCCACAGCAGCACGGGCTGGTCGGGCGTGAGCGCATTGCCGCTGCGGGGCAGCTTGATCGTCTGCGAGATCGGGCCGTCCTCTATGTTCATGGCGCCCCGGTACAGGCCGCCGCGCGGGCTGAAGGCGACGGCGGTTCCGCCCGCCCCGTACACCTGGAGGTCGTACAGGACGCCGTAGTTGCCCAGCAGCCGCTGGGGGCGGCCCGTCAGCCGGTCCACGCCGTCCAGGGCCGGGTCCACCCGTCCGTCCCCGATGATCAGCCGGGCGGGAAGCGCGGCGAGGTTCACGCGCAGGGAGCGCACGGCGTTGGGAAAGGTGCCCCGCTGGTGCCGCCCGTCGGGCTGGAGGTAGGGGAGCTGCTGCACGACCTGCGCGGTGGCGGGCAGGCCCTCCTCCAATATCACGAAGGTGAGTTCCACCCGGCCCGAGGCGGTCAGGTCCTGCATCACGTTCACGCCGGTCCCGGGGTTCAGGGTGGGGCTGGCGTACACGGCCGCGCTCTGCCCGGGCGCGAGGTTCAGGACGTGGCCGCCCGCGCTGGCGAAGTAATCGAGCAGGGTGACCTGCCCCAGCAGCCCCTCGATGCGGGTGGGCGCCGTCTCGCCCAGCCGCTCGGTGCGGACCTCGACCGCCCGGTTCTCGATGTTGCGGGCCAGGATGTACATGCGGGCGGGCCGCCCCAGCGCGTTGAGGTGGTAGGCGAGCAGCCGCGCCTGCACGGACACGGTGTCCTGATACAGCACGCCGCTCTGGGTGGGGGCCTCGGGGCTGTCACTGAAGAGCAGCGGGTAGCTCAGGCCGGGCACGGGCAGGGCGGTTACGGCGGGATAGCCGGAGACCAGCGGGTCGGCGAAGCGGTCGCCGGGCTCGGCGTACTTCAGGGCGTAGCTCAGCGGAGTATCGACCGGCGCGCCCTGCACCTGAATCGTGCGGCTGTAGGGCACACTCTGGAGACCGCGGCTGTTCGTCACCTGGAGGGTGATCGTGTACGTGCCCGGCTGGAAGTACACCTCCTGCCGCCCCGTCCACTTGCGGCTCACGATGTCGGCGCCGTCGGGGTCGAAGGGGTAGTCGGTGAAGATCACCCGCTCGCCGGGCGCGTACACCGTCTTGTCGGTGGAGAAGCGGGCCTGCGGGGCGAGGGGATTGCCGCCCTCCCGCAGCGCGGTGAGGGTGATGGTGCGCCCACTCGTGTCTACGCTGAGGTTGGCCCCCAGCGCGTCGGCGAGGAGCCGGACGGCGACATACACAGCGGTGTCGACCGTGGCGACGTTCCCCCCCGGCTGGGGCACGCCTCCCAGCGTGGCGGTGCCCGCGGCCGGGTCCACCGTCAGGCGCCCGAAACCCATCTGCCCGCCCGTCTCCGTCAGCGTCTGGCCCAGCAGCGCGGCGGTCTCGCGCAGGGGCAGCATGAGGCGCCCGTCGACCAGCCGTGGCGGCGCGAGGTACTGCACGGGCTGACCGTTCAGCGAGGCGGCGGTCTGGTCCGTCGAGACCGTGAGCTGCACCGCCCCCAGCGCGGCGGCGGGGGCAGCCCCCAGCCCGAGCGCCAGGGCGGCGAGCAACATGCGGCCAGACGCGAAAAGACTTCGTATGCGGGGGGCGCGGGGGAGATTGGAGGGAAGGTGAGGCACCGGCATCCGGGGAAGTATGCGGGCCGAAGCTGACCCTTGTCTGCCCAGTTTCGTCCCGGAGCGTCGTCTCTCAAGGAAGGATGATGGTCGAGGTGGTCCTTCCCTCAGGCGGACGCCTGCTCCCGGCGCCGCCGACGGGCGTAACGCAGCTCGGCGGCGATGAACGCGGCGGTATTGAGCAGGTAGGTGGCCGCGAGCAGCGTCAGCAGGAGGCCGCGGATGCCCGGCTGCACCAGCCCCTCTGGCAGGGGGAAGCGGATCAGCCCCGCCAGCGAGGCGAGCCCGGCGAGCGCCGCGCCCCAGGCGAGCAGCAGCACGCCGCCCCAGGCCCCCTCCAGCAGGGAGCTGCCCGGCAGCAGCAGTGCGGCCAGGCGGTAGATGGCGGGACGGCCCTGCCCGCCCGCCCCCGCCGGGCG
This sequence comes from Deinococcus apachensis DSM 19763, assembly GCF_000381345.1. NCBI lineage: Bacteria > Thermotogati > Deinococcota > Deinococci > Deinococcales > Deinococcaceae > Deinococcus > Deinococcus apachensis. Next base: position 31,248 of record NZ_KB906419.1, read on the forward strand.
CGGGACGAGCAACGCGAGGGTCAGCCCCGCCAGTCCCGCCAGGGCCAACAGGAAGGCCCACCCCAGCCGCACGCCCTGGCCCAGCTCCGGACTGAGGGCACCCAGCGGGTCGCGCAGGTCGCGGCCCAACGTCACGCTGAGGTCGCCCTGCACGGCGCGGGTCAGGCTGCGGTCGTCGGGGTAGCACAGCCGGGGCTCCCCGGGGCGGTAGGCCCGCTGGAACAGGGTGCCCGGCGTGCCGGGGCTCAGGCCGAGGTTGTATGCGGCGGCGGCAAGGTCGGGCCGGTCGGCCAGCGCGGCGCGGTAGAGTTCGCGCGCCTGGGGGAGGTCCCCGCGCGTCTGGGCGATCACGCCGAGATTGTTCAGCGCGCAGGGGTCGCCCGGGGCCCGGGTGTAACGGTCGCGGGCGGCGCCGTCGTCCCCGTCGAGCTGGGCGCCCAGCCCGGCGAGCAGCGCCGCATCGGGGGTCGGCCGCAGGCCCAGGTCGTCGAGGCGGGCCGCGTACCAGCCCCCGCCGTACGTGCCGAGGTTCAGCGCCGGGGCCTGGAGGCGGGCGGCGGTGCCGTTCGCCCACTGCCACCCCGCCACACCCGTCAGGAGTCCGGCCGCCAGCGCCACGAGGACCAGCCGCTCCCCGAAGGGCGCGTACAGTACGGCCACCCGCCGCGCCCGCGCGAGGGGATGACGTGCCCAGGAGGCCCAGCGGCCCCCCAGAAGGCGCAGGTCCTCCCCCTGCACCGGCCACGCCCGCAGTGTCAGGGCGAGCAGGGCCGCCCCCAGCGCGAGCAGCAGTGCCAGCGTCACGAGCCGCAGCACGTCCCGCACCTCCCGGGGCGCGTCCGGCCCCAGGTTGTAGAGGGTCCCGGCCCGCAGCCCCCGCGAAAACTGCCGCCACTCCTCCGCCTCGCCGCCGCGGCCCTGGGCATCGAGCAAATCCGCGTAGCGCGCGTACAGGCCCGGGCCGCCCTCGAAGCGGGGGTGCAGGTCACGCAGGTAGCGCATCCAGACCTCGGCCCGCCCCAGGCGTCCCTGGTCGAGCAGCGTCCCCACGTAGCCGCTGGGATTCCCATAGGCAAAGAGGGCCTGACGGCTCACCCGGATTTCCGGGTCGTAGCCCCGGGCGGCGGCGTCCCGGCGGGCCCGGTCGAGGGCGAGGTCGGCGGCGGCGGGAAACCCGGCGGCGTCCAGCCCTGCCGCGAGCTGCACCCAGGCGGGAAAGGGCAGCTCGGCCCCCAGGCTGCGCCGCACCGCGTCCAGGGTGGCGTAGCGGTCCCCCCGCCGCGCCGCCTGCCCCGCCTCCCCCAGCGCCAGGAAGGGATTGAGGGGATCCTCGCGGGCCGCCCGCGCCAGGTCCTCGGGCGGCACCAGGCGGGCGGCGCGGGCCAGCCAGCCCGTCACCTCGGGGTCGGGGGGAAAGACCACCCGTTCCAGCACGTCGCCCCCTCCCCCCGGGTCCCCCAGCGTGAAGCGCTCGACGTACCCGTCCCCCTGGGTGGAGACGCGCAGGGTCCCGCCCGTCGAGTCCAGCGACGTGACCGGCGCGGGCAGGGCGTAGCGGGCGCGCAGCTTGCCGTCCTCCCCCAGTGCGTCCACCACCGGGCCGACGCCCAGGAACACCACATCCCCCAGCGTCACCGGGCCGATCAGGTCGCCCAGCGCCGCCGGGTAGGTCCGCGCCCAGCGCAAGGTGGGGCCGTCCTCGAAGCGCAGGGTGCGGTCCACGAGCACCGCGTCCGCCCCCGCCGCGCCGCCAAGGAACAGGCTGCCCAGCAGGGTGAGGAACAGGGCGCGCCTCATGCGGTCCGCTTCTCCACCCGCAGCAGGTGCAGGGCGCGCACCGCCATCGCCACGCCCCCTGCCAGCAGGTCGGGCAGGCCGCCGAAGCGCAGCGCGAGCAGCACACCGAGCGGAACGGCCACCGCCGTGGCGAAGGGAACGGCGTTGAGCCCCAGCCTCGCCTGGAGGGTGCCTTTGTACAGCGGGATCAGCGCCAGCCCGGCGGCGAGCATTCCGCCCAGCGTGACCGGCGCAACCACCAGCAGCGCCCCCATCAGCGGCGCGATTCCACCCCCGCCCGCCAAGCGGAAGAACAGTGGGTAGCAGTGCCCCAGCACCACGGCCAGCGTGGCGGGCCAGGTCAGGTCCGGTGTCAGCCAGCGGGCGAGCAGCGCGGCGGCCACGCCCTTGGCAACGTCGAAGGCCGTCACGCCCAGCGCCGCGGCCAGGCCGTGCTGCCGGTACGTGCCGCTGCCGCCCGGCAGGTCGCGGTCGCGGATATCCGCCCCGAGCGAGCGCGAGTACAGCACGCCCGCCACCAGGGAGCCGAGCAGATACGAGACGAGGACGACCACGGCGAGCATTCGGCGCATTCTAGAGCGCGGGACAAGCCCCGGCGGGACGGGTTGGCCCAGCCCCACCCTGGCTTCTGTTTCCCGGACGCCCCTGATCACCAGTCCTGCCCTCTAAACTCGCCCCATGACGCCCACCTCCCCCCCCCGGCCCACCCTCTCGCGGGAAGAACTGCGGCGCTACTCACGGCAACTGCTCGTGCCCGAGTGGCAGGAGGCGGGCGCGCAGGAGCGGCTGCGGGTGGCGACGGTCCTGGTGGTGGGCGCGGGTGGGCTGGGTGGGCCGGTGATCCTGCAACTCGCCGGGGCCGGGGTGGGGCGGCTGGTGATCTCGGACGGCGATGCGGTGGACCTCAGCAACCTGCACCGCCAGACCCTGTACAGCTTGGCGGACGTGGGGCGGCGCAAGGCCGAGGTGGCGGCGGCGCGGGCGCAGGCCCTCAATCCCCGGGTGGAGGTGGAGGTAGCCCCAGCGCTGGACGCGGGCAACGCCGACATGCTCGTTTCTGGCGCGGACCTCGTGGTGGACGCCACGGACAACTTCGCGGCACGCTACGGGATCGCGGACGCCTGCCGACACCTGGGCCGCGAGTGGGTGTGGGGGGCAGCGAGCGGCACGGCGGGGATGGTCAGCGTGTTCGGCCCCGCCCTCGGTCTGCGCGACGTGTTCCCCGACCCCGGGGAGGCCGAATCCTGCGACGAGGCGGGCGTGCTGGGACCGCTGCCGAACATCGTGGGGAGCATGATGGCCCTGGAGGTTCTTAAGGTGCTGGGGGGGGTCGGGGATACGCTGCGGGGGCGACTGTGGACCCTCGACGCGCTGGACGGGCGGGTCCGGGTGCTTCACCTGCGCGGTGCCGTTCCTTCCGGGCGGGGCTGACCCGCCTCTCTTGTCTCCCGGGGATAGCGCAACTGCCTAGAAAAGTGGGCGCGGGGCAGGGTTTCTGGCTTGCTCTGTGTCAAACGTATGTTACTGTGCATTTGAGCCAACAATTCCGCTCAAATTCATTCGACGGAGGACCCCCCATGGCACGAACCCGCCAGACCGCCGCCCGTGAAGACAGCGAGACCCAGGCCCCCGCCGCCGGGGAGCGCGGCAAGATCTCCAAGACGCAGATCATCGAGCAGGTCGTGGGCCGCACCAGCCTGAACCGCAAGCAGGCGAGCGCGGCGGTCGCCTGCATGGTCGAGACGGTCGCGGACGCCCTGCGCTCCGGCCGCAGCGTGGGGCTGCCCGGGCTGGGAACCCTCAGCATCACGCAGACTGCCGGGCGTCAGGGCGTGCGCCCCGGCACCAGCGAGCGCATTCAGATTCCCCCCGGGAAAAAGATTCGCTTCAAGGCAGCGACCACCCTCCGGGGCAACCTCTAGCCCCTCAGGCTTATCGGCGGGCCGCTCCACGCGGGGTGACCCGCCCCCTTACAGTTCAGCTTTGTGACCTGTCCTACCCGTGGGAAGGCGGGAAGGGGATTAGGTTGGGGCTCATCATGAAGACCATTCTCTGGCTCTCGCTGGCTGCCCTGCTGGGCAATGCCGCGGCCAAGCCCATCGTGGTGGGCAGCAAACTCGACCCCGAGGCGCAGATTCTGGGACAGATGATCGTGTTGACGCTGCGAAATGCCGGGCTAGAGGTGACCGACCGCACCAACCTGGGCGACACCGGCGTGAACCGCAAGGCGATCCTGGCGGGCGAGATCGACGTGTATCCCGAGTACACCGGGAATGCGGTGTACCTCTTCCCGAAAGCCAAGATCAGCGCTGGGGAGGCGGGGAACCCCGGCAAGATCTACGGGTACGCCCGGCAGCTCGACCTGAAAAACGGCATCACCTGGCTCCGGCCCGCCAACGTGAACAACACCTGGGTGATCGCGGTGCCGCAGGCCCTCGCCACGCAGAACAAGCTGGGCTCGGTCACCGACCTCGCGCGGTATCTCAAGGCTGGGGGGAAGTTCAAGATCGCGGGCAGCCCCGAATTCTTCAACCGGCCCGACACCATGCCCGCCTTCGAGGCGGCCTACGGCTTCAAGCTGCGGCCCGACCAGAAGCTGGTGCTGGCGGGCGCCACCCCTCCCCAGACGCAGCAGGCGGCGGCGAACGGCACGAACGGGGTCAACGCCGCGATGGCCTACGGCACCGACGGCACGCTGGCGGCGCTGAAACTCGTGGCGCTGAAAGACCCGAAGGGCGCGCAGGCCGTGTATCAGCCCGCGCCGATCATCCGCACTGCCGTCCTGAAGGCGAACCCGCAGATTGAGGCGCTGCTGAACAAGACCTTCGCCACCCTCACCCAGACAACCCTCCAGGGCCTGAACGCGCAGGTCGCGCTGGAGGGCCGCACGGCGCAGGACGTGGCGCGGGACTACCTGAAGGGCAAGGGGCTGATCAAGTGAGCGCGGGCTTTTTCCCGCTCTGGGACAAGCCGGAACCGTGAGCATCTCGGGATGGCGAGGGGCGGGGGCCGGGTCGGCTTCCGCCCCCTCCCCTGTCGTGGGCGGTACGGGGAGTGTGTTCCTGCTCGCGGCCCTGCCCCTGCTGGCGGGCGCGCTCCTGCCCTGGGTGCTGCTGCGGCCCAACCGCCTCGCTCCGGGCGAGTACCTGCGGCTGCCGTCCCTGCTGGCGGGAACTGGGCTGCTGCTGGCGGTGCTCCCCCTCCTCACCGCCCGCCTCGTGCCGCGCCTGACGTGGTTGGCAGCATCACTTGCGGTCGTGATGGGCGTGTGGGCGCTCGGGGAGCAGACTCGGGCGGCGCTCACGGGTCAGCTCCCCTTCGCGCGGGCGAGCGCGGCGAGCGGCGCGTGGCTGTTCCTGCTGGGGGCGGCGATCGCCGCCCGGGGAGCTGGGTTGCTGGGTCGCCGCCAGCGCTGGCTCTCGTGGGCCTGGCTGCCCCCGGTCGCCGCGCTCGTCCTCGCCGGGCACCTGAACGCCTGGTCCGTCCTCGTCGAGGGGAGGAACGAGGGGCCGCGTTGGACGCAGGAACTCGCGCAGCACCTGCGGCTGGTGGGGGAAGCCCTGGGCGCGGCGCTCCTGATCGGTGCCCCACTCGCGGTCTGGGCCGCGGGCCGTGAGCGGGTGGCAGCCGGGGTTCTGGGCGTCGCCAACGGCATCCAGACGCTGCCAAGCCTCGCGCTGCTGGGCCTGCTGATCGCGCCGCTGTCGGCCCTGGCAAACGCCCTTCCAACCCTGCGCGCCCTGGGCGTCAGCGGCATCGGCGTGGCCCCGGCCCTCACCGCGATGACGCTGTATGCCCTGCTCCCGATTCTCCGCAACGGCGTGGTAGCGCTGCGGGGGGTGCCGCCCGGCCCGGTGGACGCCGCCCGGGGCATGGGAATGACCTCAACACAACTGTTCTGGCGGGTGCGCCTGCCGCTGGCCCTGCCGGTGTGGCTCAGCGGGGTCCGGCAAGCGGCCGTGCTCCTCGTCGGGGTGGCCTCGGTGGCAGCCCTGATTGGGGCCGGGGGGCTGGGCACCTACATCTTCAAGGGCCTCCAGAGCGCCGCCGCCGACCTGATCCTGCTCGGCGCGGTCCCCGCCGCCCTGCTCGCCCTGGGGCTCGACGCCGCCCTGCGCGGGCTGGAGACGCTGCTGGGCCGCTGGCTGGGGAGGGCCGGATGATCGAACTTCAGGGACTTGAAAAGCGGTATGGGGACAGCTACGCCGTGCGTCATCTGAACCTCGTCTTCCCGGAGGGCGAACTCACGGCGCTGCTGGGGCCGTCGGGCTGCGGCAAGACCACCACGCTGCGGATGATCAACCGCCTGGTCGAGCCGAGTGGGGGCCGCGTCCTGCTGGGGGGGCGCGACACCCGTGAGCTGCGCCCCGAGGAGCTGCGGCGGGGCATCGGGTACGTCATCCAGCAGGTCGGGCTCTTCCCACACCTGACCGTCGCGGGGAATGTGGGGACCGTGCCCGAGTTGCTGGGCTGGGACCGCCGCCGCACCGCCCGCCGGGTGGACGAGCTGCTGGACCTCGTGGGACTGGACCCCGAACAGTACCGGGCCAAGAAACCCGCCCAGCTCTCGGGCGGGCAGGCGCAGCGCGTCGGGGTGGCGCGGGCGCTCGCCGCCGACCCGCCCGTCCTCCTCATGGACGAGCCCTTCGGGGCGCTCGACCCCCTGGCGCGGGACCGCCTCCAGACGGCTTTTCGCGCCATCCAACAGCAACTCAACAAGACGGTCGTGCTCGTCACCCACGACATCGACGAGGCGCTGCGGCTGGGGGACCGGGTCGCGCTGATGAACGCGGGCACCCTGGCCCAGTTCGGCCCGCCGGACGAGCTGATCCACCGGCCCGCCAGCCCCTTCGTGAGCCAGTTTCTGGGCGAGGATGCGGCGCTGCGCCAGCTCGCGGGCCGCACCGCCGCCGAGTTCGCGCGCCCGGGTGACCCCTCCGGCCTCCAGACCGTCGAGGACACGCTCGACGCCCGCCGCGCCCTGGGCGTCCTGCTGCGCGAGGGTACGGACGCCCTGGCGGTGACGCGGGGGAACGAGGTGCTCGGCGTGCTGCGCTGGGAGGACCTGCGGACCCCGGAGATGCAGCGGTGACCACCTTGCCCACCCGCCGCCGTTCCCGTCCCCTCCCCTGGGGCGCCGTCCTGTGGCCGAGCCTGCTGGTCCTTTGCCTGCTGCCCGGTGTGCTGCCCAGGTTGGTGCAGCCGCTCTCGCCCGGCGAACCGCTGACCTTCGATCCCCCGCTGTGGCAGCTCACGCTGACGCATCTCGGGCTGGTGCTGCTCGCCACGGGGGTCGTGCTGCTGCTTGGCCTGCCGCTGGCCGTGGCCGTCACGCGCCCGGGGCGGGAGGCGCTGCGTGACCTGACCGAGACGCTCGTCGGTCTGGGGCAGACCGTTCCCACCCTCGCCATCCTCGCGCTGGCCGTGCCCGCCCTGGGCTTCGGCTGGGCACCCACCCTGCTCGGGCTTATCCTGTACGGCCTCGTCCCGGTCGTCAGCAACGGGGTGGCTGGTCTGCTCGCTGTGGACCGCGATCTGCTCGACGCGGCGCGGGGCATGGGCATGACCCCGGGTCAACGGCTGCAGCGGGTCGAGTTGCCGCTCGCCCTGCCCGTGCTGCTCGCCGGGGTCCGCACCAGCACGGTGTACAACGTGGGAACGGCGACGGTCGGGGCGGCGTTGGGCGCCGGGGGCCTGGGCAGCCCGATCATCAACGGCCTCTCCGAGCAGAACACAGGGCTGGTCCTCGTCGGGGCAGTGCTGGCCGCGCTGCTCGCCCTGAGCCTTGACGCCCTGTTGGGCCTAGTCGCCCCGCGGGAACAGCCCTTCCCTGGGTAAAGGGCAACGCTCCCGTTTCGACCTCAATTGTGATGTAATGCTCACAAAAGGCTGTTAAGGTGAGAATCATGCGGAATGGGCGTTTTCTCCACGGCTTCCCCACCGCACTGACCCTCCCAACCTGCTCTGCCCCCTCCTGACCATGTTCCGGCCCAGCCCCGTGCTGGGCCGCTGCCTTGCGGAGGGGAGGGGGACGAGGAGGCCCGGCCCACGTTGAGCGTGGGGCAGCATTCGGTGGTTTCAGGCCGTTGCGGCGCGGCTGACCACTCCGCCTTTCAACAGAGGTGACCACGGTGAGCAGAGCAACCTTTCGCACGGGTGATCGCGTCGTCCTTCCCCCCTACGGCATCGGGGTGGTCAGCGGCACCTGTCAGCGGCCCGTCGCCGGGGAGACCCAGTCTTACTATCAGGTGGACTTTCCCAACACCTCCAGCCGCGCCTTTGTTCCGGTCAGTGCCCCCCAGGGCACTGGCCTGAGGGCCGCCTTGACCACCGGTGACATGCCGTATCTGCTGAGTCGCCTGCAAGTCAGCCAGGAACTTAACCTGCCCCGGCAGTGGGGCGCCCGGCACCGCCGCGTCACCGAGATTCTGGTTAGTGGCGATCCCTACGAACTCGCTACCCTGACTTGCGAACTGCGGCGTTGGAATATGGAGCGCGGTCTCCCCGACCTTGACCGTCAGGCCTTTCGCCGGGCCATTCACCTGCTCGAGCAGGAAGTGTGCGGGTTGGAAGATCAATGCGCGCAGGACGTGCAGCAGCTTCTGGATCATGCCTGGAAGGAGACGCCGCAGTAAGAGAGCAGGCCCCACTCTGGTGTAATCCAGAGTGGGGCCTTCAGTCTCAAACGCACACCCCCCGCTGGAGGGCAGGGGGTGAAGGGAAGGGCAGGGGGGAAGAGGGAGATGCGGAGCGAGTAGAAAGGAGGTGATCCAACCGCACCTTCCGGTACAGTTACCTTGTTACGACTTCACCCCAGTCATGAACCACAGCCTAGACACCTGCCTTTCAGCTCCCGGTGGTTTCAGCTGCAATGCACTCCCATGGTGTGACGGGCGGTGTGTACAAGGCCCGGGAACGTATTCACCGCGGTATGCTGACCCGCGATTACTAGCGATTCCACCTTCACGGAGTCGAGTTGCAGACTCCGATCTGAACTGGGACCAGTTTTCAGCGATTGGCGCACTCTTGCGAGTTGGCGGC
>NZ_KB906420.1 GCF_000381345.1 Deinococcus apachensis DSM 19763
GAGGGGCTGACCCCCAGCCGCCGAGGGCTGTGCTGTCGGTGGCGGAACGTCTTGCTGGTTCGCCGACTCTTGCTTGACCAGGGGGACGTCAAACGGGGTTCAGTGCTGAAGGGTCGTTTTGGAAGTTCGTCCCCCCGTGGTCAAGCCCTTCGTTGACGGGGGGAAACTGTGGGCGCATCCGCTTCAGCAGGTTCCTGCTCACGACCAAGTTGTACGAATGCACCAACAACTCGTGCGGCAGCTCCTCCGGCAGCGTCCCATCCAGCGGGAGGAAGACCCAGTGTCCCCCGAAGTACAGCGCAGGGACCACCTGCGGGTAGGTCTCGCGCACCAGGGCCGAACGCTCCGGTTCGCACTTGACCAGCAACCGCAAAGGGTCCTCGGTGATGTCCACCATGGCGTACATCCGCCATAGGGGAGGCCCTCCTTCCGGGTCCTCCCCGCCGACCTTGAAGGTGAGGTTGCGCGTGTCGAAAGGGAAGGTCTCCCGGGTGCCGGGCAGGTCGGCACACGCGGCACGGACCTCTTCAACCAGATGCATCATGGACCTCCTGAAGGACGAAGGGCACTCACACCTTCAGCGTAAAGGCGGACTCTCAGAGGCTGCCAAGAACGGGTTTGACGTTTCGGGGAGTGACTTTGCACAGAGCAGAATGTGCAGGTGAAGCGCCGAGGGTACTCCAGTAACGTGGATGACGACACGTACTTTCTTCTGCCTCACCGCTTTTGTTGACCCGGTTGTCCCCATCCTGTGGGAGAACCTGGGGGTTCCGCCGCAGTACGGCATCGACCCCAGATCTCTCTCACCGTAAAGCCCCACCCACTTTCAAGGAGAATCGCCCATGGCTCTCTCTATTCCTCTGTCGCTGCTCGACCTCACCCGGGTCCATAAAGATGAACCCGCCGCTGAAGGCATCGCCCGCAGTGTGCGCTTGGCCCGCACCGCCGACCGGCTCGGGTATCACCGCCTGTGGTTCGCCGAGCACCACAACGCGCCCACCATCGCGTCGTCAGCCACCGCCCTGATGATTCAGCATGTGGCCGCACAGACCGAGAATCTGCGGGTCGGCGCGGGAGGCGTCATGCTGCCCAACCATTCGCCGCTGGTGATCGCGGAGCAATTCGGCATGCTGGAAACGCTCTACCCAGGCCGCATTGACCTGGGCCTGGGCCGCGCGCCCGGAACGGACGGCGCGACCATGCGTGCCCTGCGGCGCGACGGACGCGAAGCAGACCGCTTTCCCCACGACGTCCTTGAGCTGCACGGCTACCTCAGCGGGCATTCGCTCATTGCTGGCGTGAACGCTTACCCCGGTGCGGGCACCCAGGTGCCGCTGTACATCCTCGGGTCATCGCTGTTCGGCGCACAACTCGCCGCCCAGTTCGGCCTACCCTACGCGTTCGCGTCTCACTTTGCTCCCGCAGCGCTCAATGATGCGGCCCGGATCTACCGGGAGACCTTCGACCCTGGTGGTCCCCTCGCTAGCCCGGAGGCGAAACCGCACTTCATCGCCGCTGTGAACGTGATTGCTGCGGACGACACCAGTACGGCCCTTGACCAGCGGAGGCAGGCCGAAGATGGCTGGCTCCAGGCATTTCTGGGCCGTGGACAATCACTGAGTCCAGAGGACCTGAGGGCTGTGCGAGGGCACCCCCAGGCGCAGCAGATACTGGGAATGCTTGACCGCACCGTTGTCGGTACGCAGTCAGACGTGGTGGGTGGCCTCGAAGCGTTGGTTGGGGAAGTGCAGGCTGATGAGCTGATCCTGGTCAACCTGGCCGTGGCCGAAGAGCATCAGCACCGCACCTTGGAACTGCTGGCCCCCGCGGCAGCTTCTTGATGAGAGGAGGAGACCGAAGGTCTTCCTCCGCTCGACTAGTGGGTCAGTTGGGATAGCCGTAAGGTTTCAGGAGATGGGCTGAAGGGTACAGGCGCCAGAACCGCCCAAAGGATGTCGTCGTGCACGAGACCGCTGTCGGCGGTCTCGTCGTTTTCCGCCCCAGACGAAGGGTGTGGGGTGGCGGTTCCACCCATGGGCGCTGGCTTCCAACCACTCGATCACTTGGGTGGCGCTGGTCGGGCAGTGACCTGCGAGGGCGCGACGAACCAGAATGCGCTGGATCGACTCGGCCATGTTCAACCAACTCCCTGCCACAGGGGTGTACAGCGGCATGATGCCCTGCCGCATCAACCAACACACCAGTTCGGGCGTCTTGTGCCCGGTGAGGTTGTCCAAAACCAGTAGCAGGCGGAGTGGCGGCAAGGTCTCCAGCAACGTGAACTTCACGCTGAACCCCTCCTGCCAGCGTTCCCAGCCTGCCCGGTGGTCTGCCGGTGGCAACGGTGTTGCCACCGGCAGCGTCTTCAACACCTCCGTCAAGGTCTGCTGCATCCAGGGGTGCAGCACGGCATGGGTACAACTCATCACACCTCGAACCCGCACCTGCCCACTGGCGGGGTGAAAGAGGGTCAGCCACTTGGCCGTCCCGCCCCGGACATACTCGTGGGGCAGTCGGGCGGGCTCCCTTGGGGTTGCCAACTCGTCCCCGGATGGAAAATGGCCTGGTCGGGCCCGGCTTCATCTTCCACCCACACCGCCAGCCCATCCCGTTCCGCTTCCAGATAGGCGCGTTCGATCAACTTTTTTTCGCCTCAGCATCGGGGTCAGTCACGACCACCACGCCGGTCTTGCGTTGCCGCTTGGCCGTGCCGGTCTCGCACCAGGTCCGGTCCCGCTGCCAGGTCAGCCCCGCCTCGTGTAAGACACCCAGAATGGTGAAGGTACTGAGGTGCTCGAAGCCGGGCTCGCGGCGCAGCACGCGTTGCAACGTCGAGAGCGACCAAGTCGCGGTGCCATCCTGTTCTCGGTCGGGTTTTCGGCGGGCCGTTTCGAGAATACGGTTCCGCTCAGCGGAACCGTAAATCACAGGGGGACGACCACCTGGACGTGTTTCCAACGCCTTGAGTCCGTGTTGGTTGAAGCGTGCCACCAGGTGAGCCACTCCATCCCCTGATGTTCGACCAGCCCGACGAGCTGCCTGGGTGTAGGGCAGGCCAGCGGCCACCCCAAGTAACACCTTGGCGCGGCCGACCATCACCGCTGCGGTCTGGTGCGAGCGACTTAGCCGCTCTCATTCGACGCGCTCTTCATCCGTCAGGGCCCGGAGCGGATTCTTCTGCCGACGAGGCATCTTCAAAGCCTACTCCTGCGCCAACTGACCCACTAGTGCAGTGATTCAGAGGAACACCGGGAGATAGAGGGGTGGGCTGGAGTGGGAGGTGGACGATGCACCGAGGCCCCACATCCCCTGTGCCTCTCCTGACCAACGAGGAACGGCAGTGGCTGACGGCGCTCGTGCGGCGTCGCCAGACCCCGCGGGGTCTGGCGACGTGAGGGAAGGTCATTCTGCTCAGCGCCGACCAACCCACAGCGACGCTGAGCCAGATCGTGGCACCGGTGGGATTGAGCGACGACACCGTAGGAAGCTGGCGCCGACGATTTGCCGCCGAGCGTGTCGCCGGGTTGAGTGATGCCCCCAAGAGGTGACCTGCTCCCGCAAAACCGGCCCAGATGAGTCTGGCATCCTGAAGGGGGCGCCCCCCGGAGGCCAGCATGAAGGGAAAAAAGCACACCGAAGAGCAGATCAGCTTCGCCCTCAAACAAGCCGAAAGTGGCGTCTCCGTCGGCGAAGTCTGCCGCAAGATGGGCATTGCCGAGTCCACGTTCTTCCACTGGCGCAAGAAGGACGCGGGCCTGGGGGTCCCCGAGCTGCGCCGTCTGAGACAGCTCGAAGAGGAGAACCGGAAGCGGGGGCAGCTGGTGGCGGACCTGAGCCTGGACAAGGCGATGCTCCAGGATGTGGTCTCAAAAAAGCTTTGAAGCCCGTCCAGCAGCGGAAATTGGTGGGGCACCTGCAAGGAACCTACCAGGTGAGCGAGCGGCGGGCCTGTCGAGTGCTGAAGGTGTGGCGCTCGGTGCAGCGGTACGTGCCCCAGGTGCAGGCCGATGAGCCGGTCATCCTGCACAGGATGACCGAGATCGCCCAGACCCGCGTGCGGTACGGGGATCGCCGGATCCACGTTCTCATGAGCCGGGAAGGCTGGCGAATCAACCACAAGCGGCTGTACCGGCTCTACCAGCAAGCCGGGTTGAATCTGCGCATGAAGCGTCCACGTCGCAGGGTGAGCGCCGCGCACCGCGCTGCGCGAACAACCCCTGAGCAGGCCAACCAGGTCTGGTCGCTTGCTTTCGTCTCAGACGCGCTGTTCAACGGCAAGCGGTTCAGAACGCTGACCCTGATCGACGTCTTTACCCGCGAGTGCCTGGCGATCCATGCTGACGTCAGCCTTCGGGCTGAGCGGGTCGTCGAGGTGGTCACCGAGGCGGCCAGGCACCGAGGACGACCAGAACGCATCCAAGTCGATAACGGCAGTGAGTTCGTCAGCAAGGCTCTGGACCTCTGGGCCTACGAACAGGGGGTGACGCTGGATTTTTCCCGTCCTGGCAAGCCTCAGGACAATGCGCATATCGAGTCCTTCAATGGCAGCTTCCGGGATGAGTGCCTGAACGCCCACTGGTTTTTGTCGATGGAGGATGCCGCCGAGAAGATCGAACGTTGGAGATCGGACGACAATCAACACAGGCCCCACTCGGCGCTGGGAAATCTCGCTCCAGGCGCGTTCGCAGCCCAGGTGGCTTCGGTCCACCGCCCGCCCTGTGTCTCCAACCTGACCTGGCCCAAGCTGGGGGAGCACCTCAGAGGTACGCTCGAAGTGCAATTGGACCGGGCCGACCACGGGGGCACCCTCACGCGAGCTCTTCAATACTCGTACACAGAGAAGTCAGCCTTGAGCAGTTCGGCCTGTTGGAGATGCTCGCCTCCCAATTCCCTGGCCACCAACGTGGAAATCACGGAGGTCAGGCTGATGAAGGGCGCCAGCGAGGCGACCACCTCTGACCCTTGAGTCGGCAACCGAATGCTCTGAAAGGCAATCTTACCGAGCGGCGAGGCTCCCTGGTCGGTCATGAGCAACACCTTCACCCCACGGTTCTGAAGCGCAGTAGTGACCCGAGTGGTAGTGCGGCTATAGCGGCGCAACGTGTAGACCAGCGCAACGTCCTCGGCGGTCACCTCCAGAAGCTGCTCGGGCTGGCCGTTCAGGGTATCGGCCGAGTAGGCGCGCACCCTGGGTCGGAACGGTGACAGCAGGGACTCGGCGATGAGCGCCAGCCCATACGAAGAACGGGCCCCGACGATCCAGACCTGCCGGGCACTGGTGATCGCCGTGGCAAAGAGCAGGAGCTGATGTTCTCCAATAGCCTCCAGGCCATCGAGATTAGCGCGCTCGCTCGCCCAGTAGCTGGCAACCACCGCGTCCTGCCGCCCCGGCTGCTTGATGCCCAGGGTGGCTCGCAGGTCCTGGCGAACCGAGCGTTGCAGGTGGGGATACCCCTCGTAGCCAACCCGCTGGCTGAATCGGGTGATGGCCGGGCCGCTCACCCCCAGGGCTTCAGCGATCTCCCCGGCACTCAGGAAAGGCAGCTCCTCGGCGTGATCGATGACAAAGCGGGCGATGAGCTGGTCCCGCTGGCCGAAGCTGTCCAGGTTCATACGCAGCCGTTCAACAGTTGTCGTGGACGCAGCCGTCGAAGTGAGGGAGCTCGTCGTCATGATCGGTTCACGCTACAAGCTTTCGTCCGAGAAACTCCGTATGCTCCGTCTTCTCCAGCGAAGGGGCCACGGCCGATCCGAACCTGGCAGCTCACAGGGCTTTGGTGGGGAGCTGGGGTTCCGCTTCGACAGCCTGACGTGCCCGGGGGTACAGCCGCCCACCGAGGCGCAGGAACTCCACCTGCCCGTCAGCCCCACGCAGGAACTCCACCCCAAAACCTTCCGCGTCGCCCCCGGCAATCACTGCTCTGTCCGGGCCGATGAGGCGCAGGGCCACCGTCTCCGGCCCCTCCCCCGTTAGGTTGGGCAGGGTCAGCCTCAACCCGTCATCCTCAGCCCGCACCCCCACGCTCATCGGCGTGCCAAAGACCGTGTAGTCGCCCGCCAGCGCCCACATCTCCTCAGGCGTGATGGTGTGCTCGTCCAGGGCAGGGGCGCTCAGACCCAGCACCTCGCGCTTGACCCACTCGCTCAGCTTGCGGTGCAGGGCGTGCCCGTTGGAAGCGTTGGTCATCGCAATAAAGCTCACCCCACGGTCGGGGGCCACCCAGAAGTCCGACTGCTGCCCATAGGTCGTGCCCCCGTGGCTGATGATCAGCGTTCCGGAAGGCCGGTCCACGAACCAGCTCTGGCCCATCTCGCCCGAGGTGCCCGCAGAGCCGCTCAGCGAGAGGCCGATAGGGATGGTACGTTCCCACAGCGCGCGCCGATCCAGCGTCTCCAGCGGCGAGACGGTGGTGAGTTCGGCGTCAGGGGAGCCCTGGTCGCCGGGCCCGGGCAGGGTAGCCACCCTGCCCGACATCATGTAGTGGGCGTAGCGCGCCATGTCCTGCACAGTCGAGGAGCAGGTGCTGCCTGCGGGCGCCGCCGAGCGCATGATCATCCAGGGGCGCTGCACGACCATGTCGTCGCCGATTTTGTTGTGACCCGCAGCAAAGCGGTAGGTCATGATCTGGTTGGCCGAGAAGAGGGTATGCTCCATCCCCAGCGGCCTGAGCACCAAGTCGGTCACCGCGGCGTCGTAGGTCTGGTCCGTGACGACCTCAATCACCCGCCCGGCCACGTAGAAGCCCGCGTTGTTGTAGCTCCAGTGGCCACGCAGGGGCACCATCTGCTCCACCCCGGCCATGAACCCCACCACCCGGGCCACAGCGTCGTTGCCTTCGCCGGTGTCTTCGAACAGGTCGCCCTGCCAGCCGCCCTGGTGGGTCAGCAGGTCGCGGACGGTGACCTCCGCCGCCACCGACTCGTCTTTCAGCCTGAAATCAGGCAGGTAGGTTCGAACCGTGTCGTCCAGCCTCAGCTTGCCCTGCGCCTCCAGCACGGAGCAGGTCAGCGACGTGATCGTCTTCGTGGTACTGCCGATCTGGAAGAAGGTATCAGAGGTGACCGGCAGGGGGTTTTCCAGACTGGTGACGCCGAGGTTGACGAAATAGTCCCCATCGGGAGTCAGCAGTCCCAGGGTCACGCCGGGAACTCTGTGCTCCTCCAGCAGGCGCCGGGCTTCCTGCTCGAAGGCCGTAGCGAGGTCCGTGCTGTTCGTCGCGCTTATGGTCATAGCAACGCTCCTTGAGTGAAGAACGATGAAACCTGGCCGGATGGGCCAACATTCCCCGGCGATGACGTTGTGTGCCCATCACGTCGGGAGCTGGGGTTTCGCTGCCCCCGTGTTGGGAAGGTTGGCGCGCAGGACGCGCAGCCAGTTGCCCCCCAGGACGGCCTCGCGGTGCTCTTCCGGCACAGCCTGGGCCAGCCGGGGCCAGTCCCCCGCGTCGTCGAGTTCCTCCGGGCTTTCCTCGCGGCCCGCCCCCGCGTCAAGGTCCGAGCCGATGCCGACCCCCTCCCACCCAATGAGGTCCGCCACATAGGCCCAGTGGCGCGCGACCTGATCGCTGACCCGGACCGGCACGGCCCGCTCCCGGAGGGTCCAGTCCGCGTCGAGGAACGAGTTCATCAGGTTCAGGCCGATGACACCCCCACCGCGTCCTATCGCGCGAATCATGTCGTCGCTCAGGTGCCGATCGGGTGGCAGGTCGGGGCGGCGTGTGGCGGAAGACAGGAGGGTCCGAGCGTTACTGTGGGAGGCGATCAGCGCCCCGGGCGCGGTTAGATCGACCGCCTCCCAGAACGCCTCCTCGGCGAGGTGCGAGGCGTCGTGCATTGCGCCGCGTTCCTGCATCGCCGCGAGCAGTTCGCGGCCGGGCGCAGTGAGGCCGCGCGGGTCCCCGGTGCCCCCGGCGTATCTCGTGCCCGTCCAGGCCAGGCCCACGGACCGCACGCCCTGCCGCCACCACCAGTCGAAGTCGTCCGGCACCAGGACCGGGTCGGCGCCCTCCATAGTGAGCACCACACCGGGCACGGGGTCCCGCGGCCAGCGGCGTAAGTGGTCTTCCAGGTCGTCCCGCGTGCGGACGAGGCGCAGGTGCCCACCTTCTTCCCAGCGCAGGTATTGCTCCAGTTGCGAGACCGCCTGGGCCCGCGCCTCCTCGGGCGTGGTGTAGCCGGGAGGGTGATGGCCGGGCGGAGGAGCGACGAGGTCCTGAGCGAAAGAGAGGTTGGCGGGTTCGGCGTACAGGCTGCCAAAGACGAGGGCGATGTGGCCGCGCGCCAGATCGGGCAGGGTCAGCATGACGCTGTCGCGCGTGCGGCTCTCGGCCTGGCGAATTTCAGCCACCGTCCGCGTCAGGTCCCGCCCGTTGGCCTGACTGCTCCATGCGAGGTCGAGATGGCCGTCCACAATGATGGGCGGCTCAATCTGTCGAGCCATTCTTCCCTCCTCTCTGGCGTCCCGGGTCATACCTTTTCCTCACGCCGGTCCACACGGGTATCCGTCTTCAGGCGTGTTGGGCGGGTTGAGCTGCGCCCAGATGGTACAGACGGCGGCCAGGGTATGCCCTCGTGTGCTCGCCTTCCCTCAGCACCCGTTCCCCGTTCACCCAGACGTCGCGCACGCCCTCCGACAGCTCCTCAGCGTCTGGGTAGGTCGCCCGGTCGCGCACAGTGGCCGGGTCGAAGATCACCACGTCCGCGAAGGCCCCGGCGCGCAGCTCGCCGCGTCCCTCCAGCCCGAGGTGTCTCGCGGGCAGGCCGGTCATCCGGTGGACGGCCTCCTCCAGGCTTAGGATCTGGCGCTCGCGGACGTAATGGGCCAGCAACCGGGTGAAGTTCCCGAACGCGCGGGGATGGCCCCCGGTGCCGCCGTCGGTCCGGGCGGCCGGGTCGTACCCCGCCGCGTCCGAACCCAGCATGACCCAGGGTTCCCGCAGTTGACGTTCGATGTTCTCCTCGCTCATCAGGTGGTACAGGGCGCCGACCCATTCGGGCTCCTGCTCGATCAGGTCGAGCGCGGCGTCAATCCAGTCCTGCCCGCGCTCCTGAGCGATCTCCGCCAGCGAGCGCCCATTGTAGGGCTGGTGGTCGGGGTGCCTGAGTCCCACCGGGAAGACCGCCTCCGGTCCTGCCAAGTTGCCCAGTGGTTCCCAGGTGCCGTCCGGCTCCAGCATTGCCTGGCGGATGCGGGCGCGGTCCTCAGGGTCGCGCAGTCGCTCCCGCAGCCGGTCGCCCTCGCTGGCCCAGGGGGGCGTGACCGCCGAGAGGCCCGTGCCCCCCGCGGTGTACAGGTACATGTCCGCGTAGATCTCCCGGCCCGCGGCGCGCTCGGCGTTCACCCGCTCGATGAGGGGCTCCATCAGGGGCCAGGCCGGACGCCCGGCGGCCTTGAGGTGGTAGAGGTGCAGCCGCGCCCCGCTGCGCCCGGTGATCTCCAGCGCCTCCGCGAAACCCTCCAGGATGCCCTCGCCCTCCGAGCGCATGTGGGTGATGTAGATGCCGCCGAACCGGGCCACCTCCTCGCACACGGCCACCAACTCGTCGGTACTCGCGTAGCTGCCCGGAGGGTAGATCAGCGCGGTGGCGAGCCCGAAGGCGCCGTCCTCCATCGCCTCACGGGTCACCCGGCGCATCTGGGCCAGTTCCTCGGGGCTGCTCGCGCCCTGGGCGTGTCCTTTGGCGGACATCCGCACGGTGGCCCCGCCCAGGAAGGAGCCGAAATTGACGGCGGAGCCCACCTCCTCCTGGGCCGCGAGCCAGTCGCCGAAGCGGGTCCAGCCACGTGAGCGCTCGGCCCAACGTTCGTCTCCCCCCGGCAGACCGTGGATAGGGAAGCCGTGCGGCTCGCAGGCCACTTTGGGCGCGGGGGTCCAGCCCTCGCCCATGATCTCGGTCGTCACGCCCTGCGTCACCTTGCCCAGGCTGCGGGGGTCGTGCAGCAGGCTGGCGACCGAGTGACTCATCACGTCGATGAAGCCGGGGGCGACCACCAGGCCGGAGGCGTCCACGACCTCGGCTCCTTCGGGCGCGGGCGTGCCGGGTTCGGCGATGCGGGCGATCCGGTCCCCCTCAATCAGCACCTCGGCCCGGCGGCCCGGGGCACCCGTTCCGTCGATCAGGGTGCCGCCGCTGATCCAGATGGGGGAGCTCACACCTCTTCCAGCGCGGGGAGGTTGGGGGTGGCCGTTTCTGCCTCGGCCCGCTCGCGCGGGTAGAGCCGCACGACGACCTTCAGGAACTCGACCTGCCCCCCCGCATCCCGCAGGAAGTCGATGGCGTAGCCGTCCATGTCGCCGCCGCTGATGATCGCGCGGTCAGGGGCGATGAAGCGCAGCGCCGCGTCCTTGGTGCCGCCCGCCGCAGTATCTGGGACCAGCAGGGTGAGCACACCCTCCCGGACCTCCACCCCGATCTTGAGCGGCTGCCCCACGACCAGGTAGTTGCCCGCCAGGTCATTGAGCTCGTCCTCGCCAGGCTGGTAGGCGTCCGTCTCGGGCGGCGTGAGACCCAGCACCTCGCGCTTGACCCACTCGCTCAGCTTGCGGTTGTAGGCGTGCCCGTTGCTGGCATTCGTCAGGGCGATGAAGCCGACCTTGCGGTCCGGCGACACCCAGAAGTCCGACTGGTGCCCCATGGTGGTCCCGCCATGGCTGATGATCAGCGCGTCCTCGTACTGGTCGAGAAACCAGCTCTGCCCGATCTGGCCCCGCTCGCCCGGAAAGCCGTTGAGCGCGATACCGATGGGCCGCACGGGCGTCCACAGACGGCTGCGGTCCAGCGTCTCCAGCGGCGAGGGTCCGGCAGCTTCGGCCCCTCCATCGCCAGACTTGCCTTCCTGCGCCTCTGGCCTAGTGGCCATCGTGCCTGACATGACGTAGTGGGCGTACTTCGCCATGTCGTTCACGGTCGAGGAGCAGGTGCTGCCCGCCGGACCCGCCGAGCGCACCATCAGCCAGGGCCGCTGCACCTTGAACTCGTCCTCGATCTTGTTGTGCCCGGCCGCGAAGCGGTGGGTCATGATCATGTTGGGGAAGAACAGGGTGTGGTCCATGCCCAGCGGCTTCAGGACCAGCTCCGTGACGGCAGCCTCCCAGGTCATCCCGGTGACGACCTCGATCACCCGCCCGGCCACGTAGAAGCCCGCGTTGTTGTAGCTCCAGTGGCCCCGCAGCGGCACGACCTGCGGCGCCTCGGCGAGCTTGTCCAACACCCGCGCCAGCGCGTCGTCGCCGTCACCGGTGTCCTCGAACAGGTCGCCTTGGAACCCGCCCTGGTGAGTCAGCGTGTCGAGGATGGTCAGCTGCGCCGCCACCGACTCGTCTTTGAGCCTGAAGTCGGGCAGGTAGGTCCGCACCGTGTCGTCCCGCTTCAGCTTGCCCTGCGCCTCCAGCGCCGAGATCGTCAGCGAGGTCAGGGTCTTGGTGGTGCTGCCGATTTGGAAGATGGTGTCCTCGGTGATCGGCAGCGGGTTTTCCACACTGGTCACGCCCAGGGTCACGAAGTGGTCGCCGTCCGGCGTGAGCAGGCCCAGGGCCACGCCGGGAACCTTGTACTCCTCCAGGAGACGCCTGGCCTCCTGCTCGAAGCGCGAGGCGAGGTCGGTGCTGCTTTCTGGGGTGGTGGCGGTCATGGTGTTCTCCTTGGTGAGGGAAGCTGGAGGAGGCGGGCGAACTTGTCGCGAGGACCGACTTTTCCTGCCGCCGCGAAGGGGGAAACGCGGCGGGCATGGACGTGGCAGCCAGAGCGGCTTACTTGCTGAGCACGCGGAACAGATTGGTGTTGTTGAACTCCGGGTAGCCCTTAAGGGCTGACGTGGTGGCTGCGAAGGCCAGCGGCTGCGGCAGCGGGAAAGCGTAGGTCTGCTGGTTCAGGTAGCGCAGCACCGTGCGGTATAGGGGCCTCCGGGCATTCTGGCCCACGGTGTCGCGGGCCTTGTCCAGCATTTCTTCCAGCTTGGGGTCTTTGAAGTTGGTGGCTGGGGCCAGGATGCCGCCGGAGCTGTACAGCCCGCGCAGCACGGTGTCGGGGTCCGCGCCGCCCCAGGTCAGCGCACCAAAGGCTGATTTGCCGCCCAGCAGCCTGGCGTTGGCCGCACTGAGTTCCAGGGTACTGATGGTGGCGTGGAACTTGGGGTTCAGCTTCTCGATGTTCTGTTTGAAGATGCCCGCAATGACGTCGGATATTCCGAGGCCAGCGTAGGTCTCCAGGGGAACGGTGAAGCCGGTAGTCCACAGCTTGCCTCCAAATGCCTGCTTGAGTTCGGCCTCGGCGGTCTTGAGGTTGTAGGCGGGGGGCCTGAGCGTTTTGTCCTCGGCCCAGTTATTGGGAGGCAGGGTGGTGTTGCGGGCTTGAGCAAAGCCCTTCTGTCCGTCGCGGACATAGGTCTTGGTGTCGAACAGCGCCGCGAACGCGCGGCGAACGTGAATATCGCTGAAGAAGTTGACAGGAATGTTGTTCTCGGCCAGTTGGCCAGCGGGCAGCAGCTTGTCGTCCTTGATGTTCTGGTTGAACAGGATCACGCCGGTCAGGTTTTGGGTGGGCAGATCCTCGTAGACCTTGACACCGGGAACGCCCTTGAGTTTTGCCAGCGTGTCGCGGTCGGGGACGATGGCGATGTCGGCGTCCCCCTTTTGCAGCGCCAGCACGCGAGCAGTGTCGCTGTCCACCTTCTGAATAATGACGTTTTTCAGTTTGGGTGCGCCCCCCCAGTAACCGTCAAAGCCCCTCATGACGAAGCGGCTGGGATCGCGCGCCACGAACTGGTACGCCCCGGTGCCGATAGGCTTTTGCGCCAGCGTGGAGTTGGACACGTCCTTGCCCATAAAGGCGGCGAAGTCTCTGGCCGTGCCGCTCCAGTCGCCGCCCGCCACCAGCGCCTTCATTGGCACGATGTACGTCGTCGTGATGGAATCCAGCAGGCTGGGGACGTTACGGTCCAGAGTCAGCACCAGTTGCCCCGCTGCATTGCACTTGACCAGGCTCGACAGCTTGGCGAAGGTGAAGGTCTTCTTGACCTCCGGCGTGAAGCCGGGAATGCTCAGCAGATTGGCGCGAACCTGCGCGGCCCGCGACGTTTCGCTGCCCACCAAGAAGGTGCGGCGCATCGAATACTCGACGTCGGCGCAGGTCATGGTGCTGCCGTCGTGGAACTTGACCCCTTTTCGCAGGGTAAAGGTGGTGGTCTTGCCGTCCTTGCTCTGGGTGAAGCCGGTGGCGAGCAGCGGTTCGTACCTACCAAAGTTGTTAAGGTACAGGCCCTCGTACATCTGCATGGTCGGCAACGCGTCATAGGTCACCAGGGCCTGCGCGGGTTCCACACTGGCGGTGGCCGAGGAAACTTGGTAGACCAGCGCGTCTTTCGGCGTTGCCAGGGCGCTTGAGGCAATGAGAGCCAGGGTCAGGGTGGGCAGGGAGCGCTTCATGGGTGAACCTCCGGAGGAGAAGTGAGCGGGTGAACGAGGGGTGGTCGGCACGCGCAACAATGCGGAGGGGTCAGGGTTAAGGGGGAGGACCGGAGAGTGGCGGCATCAGCGGTTCCGGGGGTCTAACGCCTCGGCCAGGGAGTCGCCCAGCAGGCTCCAGCCCAGGCTGTAGGCAAAAATGCACAGGCCCGGAAAGAGGGTGACGTACCAGTATGCGAAGGGCTGGCCGGGCGGCCCCTGGATCCACTTCTGGGCCAGGGCGATCAATTGCCCCCAGTCGGCGTAACCCAGCGGCGTGCCCAGTCCCAGGAAGGACAGGGTTCCGGCCACGATGGGCAGGCTGCCCATTTCCAGCACCACGATGGTCAGCAGCGGCCCGATGGCATTAGGCAGCACGTGACGCAGCGCGACGCGCGCCCGGCTGGCTCCCAGGCTCTGCGCCGCCGCCGCGAACTCCAACTCGCGCAGCCGCAGCACCTCCGACCTCACCACGCGGGCCAGTCCTGCCCACGACACCAGGCTCAGGGCGATGACGATATTCAGCAGCCCCGGCCCCAGCGCGGCCACCAGCACCAGGATCAGCACCAGCGCGGGAAAGGCGAAGATCACGTCGGTCAGGCGCATCAGCAGGTTGTCGATCGCGCCACCCAGGAAGCCAGCAGTCAGGCCCACCAGTGAGCCGAGGCTCACGGTGGTCGCCAGCACCGTCAGACCCAGGAAAAAGGCAGTGCGCGTGCCCCAGACCAGGCCGTAACGGATATCGTACCCGTTCACGCGGCCCAGTGGCGCGTCGGGGGCCGGTGGATTGGGCTGGGCAGCAAAGCCAACGCGCGGCATCTGGAGGCAAGCGTCGGGGGTCGCCACCACCTCGCGCAGGTAGGCCAGCGGGCCGGGAATGGTCTGAGTCTCGTTCATGCCCAGCGCCCGGCGGCAGTTGCCCTGCGGCGGGGCAAGCACCGGGGCCAGCAGCGCCGCCAGCAGGAACAGGCCGACCAAGACCGCTCCCACCCGGGCCAGCCGGTTGCGGCGGAAGAGCCTCGCCCAGAAGCCGTTTCTCGCCTTCCCCCGGACAGCACGAGATCCACCTCCACGGACGACAGTCACGCGTACCTCACACGCGGGTCAATGATGGTGTAGGCCAAGTCGGTGCCCAGATTGATGAGGACCACGATGGTCGCCGCCAGCAGCGCGAAGCCCAGCACGCCCGGCAGGTCGCCCAGCGCCGCCGCCTGCGCGGCCCAGGCTCCGACGCCTGGATAGCCGAACAGCGTCTCGGCAATCACTGCCCCCTGAAGAAGCCCGGACACACTCAGGCCCGCGAGCGTGATGACTGTCAGCAGGGCGTTGCGCCGCGCGTGCTTGCGAATGACGACCCTCTCGGTGATTCCCTTGGCACGGGCGGTGCGGATGTAATCGCTGTTCAGGGCTTCGAGCATGCTGGTGCGCGTGCCCTTGATCAGCCCGGCGCTGCCCACGATCATCAAGGTAAAGACAGGCATGATCAGGTGCTTGATGGCGTCCCAGAAGACGTCCGGGCGGCCACTCAGCAGGGAATCTATGGTCACGAGTCCGGTCACCCGTTTGATCTCACCCGTCAGGAAGTAGATTGCGCTGTCGTTGCTCAGGTTCCCAGTGCCAGGCAGCAGGTTCAGTGCCCCGTAAAAGATCACCAGTAGCCATACGCCCAGCACGAAACTGGGGGTGCTGTAGCTGATCACGGCGATCACTCGAATCACTGCGTCGGCGGCCTGGCCCCGCTGTACAGCAGCTTTCGAGCCGAGCCACACGCTCAGACCAATCAGCGGAATCAGGGTAAACAGCGTCAGTTCCAGCGTGGCGGGAAAGCGCGCCATCAGGGTGCTGAGCACCGGCTGCCCGCTGGTGCGCGAGAAACCCAGATTGCCGCCTAGTGCCTGCCCCAGCCAGCGCCAGTACTGCTCGAAGACGCTGGCGTCCAGGTGGTTGGTCTTGATGATCTCCGGGACGCGCGAGAGCTGCGCCAGATCAGTGATGTAGGCGGCGGCGCGCTGCTCAACGGGTATCAGTTGCATCACCAGCACGATCAGAAAGGTCACCGCCAGCAGGATCAGCGGCAGCGCCAGCAATCGGCGTGTCACAAAGGTCAACACACGACCCTCCGCCGGAACAGGTACTGCTGATGGGCGACGTCCACATCCACCAGGGCATGTCCCGCCTGAAACAGGCTGTCAAAGAGGGGCCTGGTCCGCCGCCGCCACTCCAGGGCCCGCCCCGGCTCCTCGCGCAGCATCCGGTAGTAGTCCGCCGGGACGCGAACGGCCAGCGCGTCAGGTGTCTCGGCGGGCAACCCGTCGTGGAGAGGATCGAACGCCTCGCCCGCAGGCCAGTTGTCACCCGCATGTCCGTTCAGATGCGCCGTCACCCGCTCGCTGTCCAGCTGCCACTCCACCTCGAAGCGGTCGGAGGGCACACCCGCGTTGATACCGGTCATCTCGCCGTAGTAGTTCGGGAGGTAGGTGACCGCTGCCGCTCCGAGCCGGTGAATGTTCAGGTGCGCGTTGGCGAGCAGCAGGGGGTCGAAAGTCCAGCGCACCCGCGTGACGCCCCGTTCCAGGCACCACGCCCGCTGAAAGTGCTTCAGGCGCTCACCCAGCCCCTGGCGGCGGCAGCGTGGGTGCACACCCAGTCGGTGGGAGTGCTGGGTGTCCGGCTGGGCCGTGGGGAGCCCGACCAGATAGGCCCACACCTGTCCCTGGCCGTCCACGGCCCCTGCGATCAGGCCGCCGACGTGCTGAAGGACGTGCAGCAGGATGGGATCTTCCGGCGCGTCGGCCTCTCCCCAGATGGACCGCGCCAGGGGCGGCGTCCGCGCGAGTTCGTCCAGGCCGCCCAGCTCCCGGACGGTGAGGGCTCCGGTCACGCGGGGCTCCCGGCGACCGGCCGGGTGACCGGGCCGATCTCCTCGGTTTGCCGAGTGACGCTGTCCAGGAAGGGCAGGTCCAGGGTCACACCGATACCTGGACCCTGGGGCACGGGCATCAGCCCTCCACGCGTTTCCAGATGCTCGTGGATGAGGTCGCGTGCCCAGTAGCGCGAGGAGGAGCTGGTGTCGCCGGGCTTGGTGAAGTTCTCCAGGGTGGCGAGGTGGATGTTGTGCGCCCGTCCGACGCCGCTCTCCAGCATGCCGCCGCACCACACCGGAGCACTGAAGGCGGCCGTTACGTCGTGGACTCGCCGCGCTTCCAGATGGCCGCCCACCCGACCGACCTTGATGTTGATGAGGCGGCACGCCCCGGTCTCGAGCGCCTTGCGGGCGTCCTGGGCGGTGGAGATGCACTCGTCCAGACACAGGGGTGTGCGCATGAGAGCCTGGAGCTTGGCGTGGTCACGCAGGTCGTCCCACGCTAGCGGCTGCTCCATGTAGTCCAGGCCCAGCTCGTCCAGCGCACGCAAGGTGTTCAGGTCGGCCAGGGAGTAGGCGGCGTTGGCGTCCACCGTCACGGGCAGGCCCGGGAGCGCCTCCTTAACGGCCCGCACCACCTCCACGTCCCAACCGGGCTGAATCTTGAGTTTGATGCGCCGGTAGCCCTGTTCGGCGTGCTGAAGGGCACTCTCCACCGTGGCCTCCACCGACTTCTGGATGCCCAGCGAAACGCCCACCGGCACCTCGCTGCGCACGCCACCCAGCAGGGTGGAGAGTGGCAGGCCCAGCCCCCGGGCCCACAGGTCCCAGAAGGCCATCTCCAAAGTGGCGAGGGTCATGCGGTTGCCACGCAAACTGGAGAGGTGACGCATGAGCTCCTCGGGGTTGTTCCAGCGCCTTCCTAGCACTGCGGGTAGGATGGTCTCCCGCAGCAGCGCCAGTGCGCCACTGATAGTTTCCTCACGGTACTGCGGCTGGGCGTCCATGACCCCTTCGGCAACCCCCTCCAATCCTTCGCCGAACAGCCGCAGCAGGATAAAGGTCTTATCCCTCACCTCGCCGAAGGAGGTCCGGAAGGGTTTGAGCAGAGGGAGTGAGACGACGCGGAGTTCGGCACGTTCAAGGAGCACGGGACCCGTCCAATACCGTTGAGGACGTGCTTAGAAACCTAGTGAGGGCAGATTGGGACATGGGACAGCTCCTCTGGGAGTAGGATTGAACGAACCCGGAAGGCGGCTACCGCTTTAGTTTGTGTAGTTTGGTTTTCAGTACACTAAGCTTTTGCAGACTACTTTTCAAGTAGTGGCAATGGAGTGACTTCGCCAGCGGCTTGAAGGCACAAACCCACAGGGTTGTGGCAAGTTTGTGTGTTGAGCCGAGGCACGGCGAGCTGCCCATGCCTTGCGCGTGCCTTACCTAGGCAGGCGCAATAGGTGCCGGAAGACGATCAAGGGACAGCACGTAGGCCAGAAAAGCCGCTTGCGGACGGAACTTGGGGCCTCAAAGAGCATCAAGGGGCACCAGAAACTCAGGGGGGCTTCTACCTACGGATCAGAAGGCCAGGAGTTTGAATCTCTTCGGGCGCGCCAAAAATCCCCTCTGGGAGGGGATTATTCTTTTGTGCCAGGTTCAAAACAATGCTTTTTTCGATCTGATACCAACTTTGACACCAGGTAGGAAGACTGCCACGCAGCGCCGCGACGAAAGCCTCTTCCAGGTCAATCCGCCTCCAATAAAGAGGTGTCCCCCAGCGCTTCCTGGTGAAAGAGATGAGGGAGGACAAACAAGTGTTTATGTCCTTTTCATCTTGTATGCGGCATGGCACAATGCGCGGCCTTGCACCGGATCGTCCCCGCTGCACGCCCATGCTCATGACCCACACCCCCACCCTTCCCCCTGCTCGCATCCAGCGGACCATGCGCCTCTCCACGTTGGAAGGCTCCATCACGCAGCTGTTCATCAACTGGACGACCGGCTCCGTCCTGACCGGGTACCTGCTGCACCTGGGGGCGGGCCCGAAAGAGCTCGCCCTGGTGGCCGCCGTGCCCATGCTCGCCCAGGTCGTCAGCCCCTTCGCCGCGCTCCTCGCCGCGCGCTTCGGTTCCCGCAAAACGCTCAGTGCCCTGTTCGCCGCCCTCGGCCGTGGGCTGTGGATCCTCGCCGCCCTCTTGCCGCTGCTGAACCTGCCCCACGCCTGGGCCACGCCCGTTCTCGTCGCGCTCGTCGCAGTCTCCGCCGTGTTCCAGGCGGCCTGCGGGAGCCTGTGGAGCGCCTTCATGGGCGATGTGGTGCCCGACCGGGAACGTGGGCGCTACTTCGGGATGCGCACCGGGGTGGCCGGGGTGGTTGGCATGCTCGGTAACCTCGCGGCGGGCGTGGTCCTCGACCGCCTCGCCGCCCCCCTGAACTTTCAGGTGGTGCTCGGCGTGGGCGTGCTGTGCGCACTGATCGGCGCGGCCCTGGTCCTCCTGCACGACGAACCCCCCATCCCGCGGCAGCGCGTGGACCTGCGCGCGACCTTCACCGCTCCCTGGCGGGACCGCAACTTCCGCAGGTTCCTCGCCTTCTCGACCCACTGGCACTTCTCGGTCATGCTGGCGGGCCCGTTCGTGTTCGCGTACTTCCTCGGGCAACTCCACCTGTCCTTCACGCAGATCGCGGTCTGGTCGGCCATCGCGTCCTCCTGCGCGCTGGTCACGAGCTGGTGGTGGGGCCGGGTGGCCGACCACGTCGGGAACAAACCGGTGCTGCGGTTCGGGACCATCCTGGCCGGTGTCGGCCTGCCCGGGAGCTGGATTCTGGCCGGGCTGAGCGGAAGGGTCGAGTTCATCTGGCTCAGCGCAGTGCTGGATGCCGTCGCGTGGGGGGCCATCGGACCGGCCCTGTTCAACCTGGCGTTGGGCAGCGCTCCCAGGGAGGGCCGCACCGCCTTCTTCGCCATGTTCAGCCTGGTGAGCGGTTTGGCGGGCTGCGTGGGCGGGTTGATCGCGGGTCCGCTCCTGAGCGGGTTCCTGGCGCACCCGCTGACCACCTCCCTGTTCACCTGGACCGGGTACCACACGTTGTTCGCCCTGTCGGGGGTGGCGCGCGCGAACAGCTGGCTGCTGCTGCGCCGGGTGAGGGAGCCGGGTGAGGCACGGCTGCGCGAGGGCGTGCGGGCCGTTCGGGTGCGCGGCCGCACCCCAGTCAACGCTGGTGACTGAACGGCTCACGGGGTGCGGCCTGGCGACCCTCGCCCGGCCTGCTCTCCCAGGGACGCGCAGCCGAAGAAGGACGAGAACGCCCGACCTCTTCTCCTGGGGTCGGGCGTTCTCGTCGTGGCTCTGGCGTTACCCCCTTCGGGAGCAGGCCTCTTCCTGCTGCACGATCCACGCCCAGGCCGTGCAGGTCAGCGCCTCGCGTTCCTCCATGGCCTGATGGCTGGGTCGCGCCGCCAGGGCCACCAGCTCGCTGAAGCGGCGTTGCATTTCCGGGTCCTGGGGGTCCAGCGGGGCCTCCTTGTCGAGCCACCACAGCGCCACCTCGTCCGGCAGGGGCAGGGTCAGGGCCTCGTTCCCGGAGAAGACGTGGGCAACCGGCCGCTGGTAGCCGTCCATGCCGAACGTGACTGGTACCCAGCCGCAGCCGATGTACAGCTCGAGGATCGTGCCGCAGTACACCCGGCGGCCGTTCAGGTGGTAGCGGCGTCCCCCGCCGTCGTATTTCAATTCCAGAAGGCTCATCTTAAGTTCTCCTTTGAATGTTCTTTCCCAGTCATGGACGGCCCAGGGTTCCATCAGCAGCACGACCGCCTGGGTGACCTGCTGAGGCTTCCCCGCTTCCAGCAGATCGCGGTGACGATGCCGTGGCTGATCCTGCTGTCCCGCACGCCCCTGTATCCCCCCGTGCGGGTGCTGGTGGCCTCGGTGGACACGCAGCCGGGGTCTAGGGTTCGTCCGCCGTTGCCAAGCCGTCGGCGTGGGGAAGTGCTGCGCCAACCACGCCAGCACCATCCGAGCGACCACCTCGCCCGACGCGGACAGGGGCCGTGCCCGCGTCCGCTCCCGGTCGAACCCGTGCCCCGCGCCCGGCACCAGTAGGAGCTGCACGTCCTTTCCCGCCGCGTCCAGCGCCACCTGGAACCGCTGCGACTGGCGGGGTGGCGCGGTGGTGTCCGCCTGCCCGTGCACCAACAGGCTCGGCCCCGTCGCGCGCGCCGCGTTCAACGTCGCGTCCCCGAGTTCATACGCGCGCCGCACCCCAGGGTCCGCGCTGCCTGGCTGGCCGCCGTAGTACCGCGCGGCGTCCTGCGCGGCGAGCGCGCCCGTGTACCCCCCGTACAACCCGATGAAGCCGTCAAGGTGGTCGCTGACGCCCACGTACCGCCCTTCGCCCGCGAAGGCCGGGTCGTCCGCGGTGGTGAGGAGGACCCCGCCGAGCCGCGCGCCTGCGGACGTGCCGAACAGCACGATCCGCGCGGGGTCCACCCCGAGGGTGCGGGCGTTCACGCGCAGGTACTGCACGGCCGCCTTGACGTCCCGCTCCGGGCGTGGGAACACCGGGCCAGGGTCCGTGGGGGCGGCGAGGGCGTAGTCGACGTTCAGGGTGACGTACCCCTCGCGGTTCAGGCGCGCCTGCCATGCCGTGAGGTCCGCGCGGCGGCCCTGCGTGCCGCCCCCGCCGCGTACGAGGAGGACGGCGACGTCGTGGTGGACGTCCGGCACGCACAGGTCCGCGCGGGCGTCCACCCGGGCGGGTGCGTTCGAGAGGTACGCCACTTCCCGGCAGGAGGTGGGGGCGGCCGGTGGACTCGCGAAGGCACCGGGCGGGGTGAGCAGGGTCAGCCCGGACAGGAGCGTCCGGACGCGGCGGGGGAGATGGACGGGCACGTGCGTTGGAGTGAGGCGCCACCTGGAAAGTTCCCCGTAACGGAGGGGACGTGAGGAGCACCTGGGAGTATGCCGCTGGCGCTCAACCGCAACCAGGCGGCATGGAGGAGGGGAGAGGAGCGCTCCTCTCCCGATCACTTCGAGCACGTATCGACCTGGGCAGGCCGGAACGTGCCCGGGAGCGGGGGGGCGTGTCTGAACCCCTGCCCGCTCCTGGCGGTACACGCGGTTGGTCTGTTCCCGGTCACACCGTGGCGCTTTCCCCCCGGCTCGGCGGGTCGCTGGTGGAGCGTTGCCGGAAGGCAGGAGGAGGTCACTGCGGCTCGTTCAGGGCGAGGGTCAGGTAGCCGAGCAGGGCCTGGCGCACCTGCTGACGGACTTGCGGGTCGCTTGCCTGCCCGGGAAGGACGGTGTACAGCCCGTCGGCGATGTGGAGGGGGAAGAGGTCGAGCGCATCTTCGCGGAGATTCCCCCCGAGCAGACCCGGGACGCCCTGCTGTTTCGCCTGGTCTTCGAGACCGGGTTGCGAATCGGCGAAGTCCTGAACGTTCATGTCGAAGACACCTGGACCTCACCCGGGGGGACGAACACCTTACGGTGCTGGGAAAGGGAGGGCGGAAGCGAACGGTCCTGCTCGATGATCCCAGACTGGTGAACCTGCGGCGGCGGTACCTGCGAACCCTGGGGTACACGCACGGTCCACTGTTCCAGGCCTCCAAGAACGGGCGTGGGGGCCACTCCGCGACCAGAGCGTGCAGGAACGCTGGCAGGGATTGCTCAGCGTGCCGGGGTCACCTGCACGCTGCATCAGCTTCGCCACAGCCACGCAACGGAACTGGTCAACGGGGGCGTCAGCCTGGCAACCCTTCGGAAACGGCTCGGGCACCAGCATCTTCAGACAACCCTGCGGTACGCCGAGGTGAGTGATCAAACAGCGGATACAGAGGTGCGGCGCTGGCGGCGTCAGCAGTCAGGCCTGTCCAGCAGGAGACGGGGTGGGAAGCGGACAGGCTCTGACGTCCAGGACTGGGATGTTGTGCCTGTGGGGCAGGGTGCGTGCCCATGGGGAGGCCCCCTCATGCCTCCTCCGCTCGTGTGTGCCCTGGCTGAACGTTCGTGAGGCAAAGGCGCACCCAACCGGGCCGCGCCAACGCCGACGATGGCCGCATGTCCCCTGCTCCTATCGTTGTGATCGGCGGGTCCGCCGGAGCGCTCGACCCCCTGCGCGGGCTTGCCTCGAACCTCCCGCGCGACTTCCCCGCCCCCGTCCTCGTCGTGATCCACGTCTCCCCGGACTACCCCAGCCACCTGCCCGACATCCTGGGCCGCTGCGGCCCGCTGCCCGCCCGGCACGCCCGGCACGGCGAGCGCCTGCGGCCCGGCCGCATCTACGTCGCGCCGCCCGACCACCACCTGCTGGTCGGGAAGGACCACGTCCGGCTGTCCCGCGGGCCGAAGGAGAACCGTTCACGGCCCTCCATCGACGTGCTGTTCCGCTCCGCCGCCTACACCCACCGCGCGGGAGTGATCGGGGTGCTCCTGAGCGGCATGCTCGACGACGGCACCTCCGGCCTGTGGACGGTCAAACAACTCGGCGGCCGCGCCATCGTGCAGCACCCCGAGGACGCGCTGTACAGCGACATGCCCCTGAGCGCACTGCGGGCCGTCCACGTGGACTCCATGGTCCCCGCGCCGAACCTCGCCCCGACAGTGCAGCGCCTGCTGCAAGACCCCACGTCCCCCGAGGAGGACCCCCGGATGAGTGACGACGAATGGCGGCGACTCGAACTGGAGGTCGGGATCGCCAGCGAGGACAACGCGTTCGAATCCGGCCTGCTCACCCACGGCTCACCCTCCACGTTCACCTGCCCGGAGTGCCACGGCGTGCTAATCCGCCTCCGGGAAGGCAACGTGCTGCGCTTCCGCTGCCACACCGGGCACGCCTACACCGCCGGGAGCCTTCAGGGCGAACTGCGGGCGTCGGTCGAGGCGAGCCTATGGAACGCGGTGCGCACCCTGGACGAGGACGCGATGCTGCTCGACCACCTCGCCAAGCACCACGAGGAGGCGGGCCAGCCGGAGCGGGCGGACGCGTACCGGCAGGAAGCCCGCGAGGCGAAGGAGCACGCGCGCCGTGTCCGGCAGGACGCCCTGCGGACCGGGCAGATCGGGCAGGACCACCTGCTCAACCCGGGGCACGGGGAGCGCGAGGAATGGTGACCGGGGACGCGCCGCCCTACTCCAGCAGGGTCGGCTGCTTCGGCCACGCCACGAAGAAGGTCGCGCCCTCGCCCAGGCGGCCGTCCGCCCACACGCGCCCCCCGAACCGGGTGCAGGCCCGGCGGACGATGGCGAGCCCGATGCCCGTGCCCGGATAGGCAGACTCCGGGTGCAGGCGTTTGAACACCCCGAACAGCCGGTCCTTGTGACGGTTGTTGAAGCCCACGCCGTTGTCCTCGAAACGCAGGATGAACTCGGACTCGGTCTCCGCGGCACCCACGTGAATCCGCGCCGTCTCCCGGGTCGACGTGAACTTCAGGGCGTTCTCCAGCAGCTTGAGGAACACCAGTTGCATCGTGCCGCTGTCCGCCAGCACGGTCGGCAGGGTGCTGCTGGTGAGCTGCACGGCGCGGCCCTCCATCCGGGGCCGCAGGTCCTTCTCAACCTCGGCAAACACGCGGTTCAGGTCGAGCGGCGTGAGCCGAACGCGCGTCTGGCTGGCCCGGGTGTACTCCAGCAGCGCCCGCGTGAGCTCCTCCATGCGGTCCACCGCACGGGACACGGAATCGGCGTGCTTGACCAGGGGGTCGGGCGCCGCGGAGCGGTCGCGGTGCAGCAAGTTCACCAACGCCGCGACCTGGTGCAGCGGCGCCAGCAGGTCCTCCGAGACGGCCAGCGCGACCGTCTTGAGTTCGTCGCTCAGTTCACGAATCTTTGTGAGACGTTCCGCGACCCGCGCCTCCAGCGTCTCGTTCAGCCGCAGCAGTTCCTCCTGAGCCGCCTTCTCGGTGGTGATGTCCGTCACCGCGATCAGGCTCCCTCCCGGCGAGTACGCTTGGCCCTCCAGCCGCACCGGGAAGCTGCGGCCATCCACCCGTTGCAGCCGCAGTTCGGCCACCAGCCCGTCCTCGCTGGCCAGCAGGCGGGGCAGCAGCGCCGCAAGGGTCGAGCGGGACTCGGGCGCCGTGTACTGCGCGAAACGGCGTCCCAGCAGCCGGGGCCGCTCCACCCCCAGCAGGCGGCCCGCGCGCAGGTTCGCCTCCCGAATCTCGCCGCCCGCGTCCAGGGTGAAGTACCCGACCGGGGCGAAGTCGTACAGCCCGACGTACTTCTCGTGCGCCTGCTGCAACCGCAGGACGGTCTGCGTCAGCTCCTCGTTCTGAAGCTCCAGCTCGATCTGGTGCACCGATAGCTCGTGCCGGAGGACTTCCGGGGTCTCGGGCAGGGGAAGGGCCGGACGGGTCCTGTCCTCCAGTTGCCGCTCGGCAGCCTCGCGCAGGTTCTGGGCGGCTCGTTCATCACTCGTGTCACTCATCGGGGCCTCTGGGAAAAACGGAGAGCATACGGCTCCTCTGAGTTGTGAGTCAAGTCGGGCACGGGGGAAGTGGGGGAAGTATATCAGCTCCCACTTCCCCAAAGGCCCGCCACCGAATGAACTGGACAGCGTATTCCAACTCGGCAGCACGGCACTCCCGGGCACCTTGCTGTTTCTCCCCGGGCGCTAGAGTGGACGCCCTGACTGCCACCTCCGGTCGCGTGCCACGCGCCCCAGCAGTGCCCTCCCAGATTGGAATTTCATGCCAGACGATCAGAACCCCGCGCCCAGTTCGACCCCACTTGGCGGGCCCGAACCCGTCTCCACGCCCACCCTGCCCTCGGCGGTGGTCGGCATCGGCGGGTCGGCGGGCGCGCTCGACGGCTACGAGCGGTTCTTCCTGGGGTTGCCGCCGGGGGGCGGCCTGGCCTTCGTGGTGGTTCCGCACCTCAGCCCGAATGGCGAGAACCTGATGCCGGACCTGCTGCGCCGCTGCACGTCTCTTCCCGTCCTGGAAGCTGAGGACGGCCTGTCCATCGAGCCGGACCACGTGTACGTCAGCCCCGGGGGGGTGAGCCTCGCCATCCGGAACGGCACCCTGCTCCTGCGTGATCTGCACACGGCCCAGGGGAACGTCATTGACGCCTTTCTCGCCAGCCTCGCGGCGGATCAGGGCGAACGCGCCGTCGCGGTGATCCTGTCGGGCATGGGGAGGGACGGCGCGCGCGGCGTTCGCGCGGTCAAGGAGCATTTCGGCCGGGTGCTGGTGCAGGACCCGGGCACCGCCGATTACCCGGCGATGCCCATAAGCGCCATCACGAGCGGCGTGGTCGATCACGTCCTGCCGCCCCAGGAACTCGCGGCCCATCTGCACGGGCTCCTCACACAGGAGCGCCTGCTGCAAAGCGACCCGGGGGCCGCCTCCAGTACCGAACTCCAGAAGGTGCTGGGGCTCGTGAGGGAGCGCAGCGGGCAGGACTTCAGCCGGTACAAGACGGCGACCCTGCTGCGCCGCATCGACCGGCGCATGAAGGGCCTCCGCCTGGGGACCCTCGCCGGGTACCTCGCGTACCTCCAGCAGTTCCCGGACGAGCTGGACGCGCTGTTCGACGACCTCACCATCAACGTCACCAGCTTCTTCCGCGACCCGGAGGCCTTTGACCGCCTTCAGGATCACCTGCGTACGTCTCTCACCCGTGAGGGGCGGGACGGGGAGCCGATCCGCGCCTGGGTCGTGGGGTGCGCCAGCGGCGAGGAGGCGTACAGCGTCGCCATCGTGCTGCACGAACTCACCCAGGAACCCGGGTGGCAGGGACCGGACGCCGTGCAGGTGTTCGCCACCGACATCGACCCGCGCTCCATCGAGAAGGCGCGCCTGGGGCTGTACCCGCGCAGCATCGAGCAGAACGTGACGCCCGAGCGGCTGCGGCGGTACTTCACCCCGGCCGAGGGCGGGTACCAGGTGGGCAGCCGGATCCGCGACACCATCGTCTTCGCCCGCCACAACACCTTCGGCGACCCGCCCTTCACCCGGCTGGACCTGGTGTGCTGCCGCAACATGCTGATCTACCTGAACGCGGAATTGCAACAGCAGATCATGGAGGTGTTCCACTACGTCCTGCAACCCGGCGGGCTGCTGTTCCTGGGCGCCAGCGAGACCATCCCCCCGTCCGACGAGCGCTTCGAGGCCCTCGACACCCGCTGGAAGCTCTACCGGCGTGGACCGGGGGCGGCGGGGCCCCTGCCCGTCGGACCGATGGTCAGCGGCGCGCGCGGGCCGGGGCTCCCCGCTTCGCTTTCGCGTGACCGCCGCCCGACCCGTGGGGGCGACCTGCCGCAGCACGTGCAGCGCCTCCTGCTGGCGCAGTACGCCCCCCCGGCCGTGGTGGTGAACGCGCAGGGGGACATCCTGCACGTGCAGGGCCGCACCAGCCGTTACCTGGAACTGCCGTCCGGCGCGAGCGGCGCGAACAACGTCCTCGACATGACCCGCGACGGGCTGCGCTTCGAGCTGGCCTCCGCCCTGCGCCGCGTGGTCCGGGAGGGGCGCCCGGTCACCCTGCGCGACGTGCGGCACGAGGAGGGCGAGGCGCCGTTGGTGCTGGACGTGACGGTGCAGCCCATCCGCCCCCCGGACGCGCGGGAGGAAGGGGACACGCTCCTGATCGTGTTTCAGGAACGTCCCTCGGACGGAAGCGCAGAAATCACGCCCGAGCAGGTGGATCAGGTCCAGGCCCTGACACGGGAACTCCACCACCTGCGCGAGACCGTGCAGGTGACCCTGGAGGAGAACGTCATCTCCACCGAGGAACTGCGCGCCACCAACGAGGAGTACCAGACGACCATCGAGGAACTCAAGAGCTCCAACGAGGAACTGCTGACCTCCAAGGAGGAACTCCAGTCCGTCAACGAGGAACTCCTCACCACGAACGCCGAGAACCAGGGGGTCATCCACAACCTCGCGCAGGCGCAGGACGACATGAAGAACCTGCTGGAGAGCGCGGGCATCGCCACCCTCTTCCTGGGCAACGACCTGCGCATCAAGCGGTTCACGTCCCAGATTACCCGGGTCATGAACCTGATCCCCACGGACGTGGGGCGGCCCATCGGGGACATCAGCGTGCGGCTGCACGACGTGGATTTCGAGCGGTGCGTCCGGGAGGTGCTCGACACGCTCCTGCCGCTGGAGACGCAGGTGCGGGCTCAGGACGACCACTGGTACCTGATGCGCGTGAGCCCGTACCGCACGTCCGACAACTTCATCGACGGGGTCGTCATCGCGCTGACCAACATCGACGCGGTGAAGTCCCTCGAAACGAGGCTCGACCAGTCGGAGCTGTACTCGGAATCACTGCTGAACAGCATCATCATCCCGATGGTCGTCTTCGACGACGACCTGCGAGT
The DNA here is from genome assembly GCF_000381345.1 of Deinococcus apachensis DSM 19763. NCBI lineage: Bacteria > Thermotogati > Deinococcota > Deinococci > Deinococcales > Deinococcaceae > Deinococcus > Deinococcus apachensis. The sequence continues at coordinate 27,634 of NZ_KB906420.1, forward strand.
GATCACGGCCAACCGGGCACTGCATGACCTGCTGCGTGTTTCTCCCGAGCAGGTCCGGGGGCAGCGGCTGCACGACCTGGGCAGCCGTCAGCTCGACCTCTGGGAACTGCGGGAGAAGCTCAAGGACATGGTCCTGACGGACGAACCGCTGACCCAGTACGTCATGGACCTCGACGTGCCGGGGGTAGGCGTGCAGAAGACGAAGGTGGAGGCGTGGCCGGTGCTGAACTCGGACGGGATGCAGGCGGTCCACCTCATGACGCTGGAGAACATCACGAAGGTCCTCCAGGCGGCCGCTCAGGAAGGCGGGGACTTCACGGGGGACGCGAGGGAAGCGGAACACTGACCCGCCCCGCGGCGCTCCCGGTCCCCCCTCACTCCCCGTCGTTCTGTTTGAGGCGGGCCGCACTCAACGTCTCGTTGTGCGTGATGGCCTCGAAGAATACGCGGCTGCGGGACTCCAGTTCGCGGGCCCGGCGCTCATACGCCCGCGCGAGCCGGACGTTCCCGTTCGCCTGGAATTCGCGGCCAGTGTTCTCCAGCAGCATGGTGGTTTCCTCCAGGGTGCGCATGGTCTGCCACAGCGTCTCCTCGACGTGCTCGGTCACGGCGGCCAGCAGCGCGTCCCCGGTGTAGGCATGCCCGGTGTGGCAGCGGTAGCGGGTGAACCCGCCCTCCCGGATCTGCACCAGCACCCCGCCGCACTCCGGGCAGGTCTGCGGGGTGACCTGGCCGAAGTCCATGACCCCCTTGCGGAAGGCGTTGACACGCCCCGCGATGCTGACCTCGATCTCGACCCGGCGGCGTTCGTCGTCGCTGACGGTGAGCTCCCACGGGCCCCGAACGGGTTCCGGGGCGAGGCGCACGAGCAGCGCGCTGAGATCGGCGGCGCGGACGATGTGGTCCACCTTGACCTGAGTCATGGCGCTGAGCGGCATGGAGTCGTACTCGGCGTCTGCGGGGTCCTGCACGATCGCCGTGCCGCCGAAGCGCTTGATGGTCCACAGGCCGGAGGTGCCGTCGTCGAGCATGCCCGAAAGCACCACGCCGATGGCGCCCGGACCCTCGCTGTACCCGGCGGAACGGAACAGGGTGTCGATGGCGGGCCGGGAGCGGTTCTCCTTGGGGCCCTGCTTGACCGAGAGGTGCCCATCCTCGACGAGCAGGTGACGGTCGGGCGGGGCGCAGTAGAGGCGTCCGGGCCGGATGGGCTCGCCGTCGCGCGGGTGGGAGGCGGGGAGGGGACCGGCGCCCGTCAGAATCTGGGGCAGGTGGCTGGGGCTGTGCGCGGGGATGTGCGTGACGATGCAGACCGCGGCGGGAAAGTCGGCGGGCAACTCGGCGGCGAGGTCGATCAGGGGTTGCGTGCCCCCAGCGGACGCGCCGATCACGATGAGCCGGTGGGGAAGCATGCCCCCAGGTTACGCTCGCGGCCGTGAGGTGATGCTGGGGAGGGCTTGGTGGACGCCGCCCGTGAGCGTGCGGGAACGGGGCGGATGACGAACGCGTGAGGAGGGGTCATGTGGACGCGCTGGCCTTCCCGCCGGAGCAGCAGGGACCGAAACCGGAGGTGCTGCTGCTCGGCCTCCAGCCGCCGCGCAAGGGCCGCTTGGAGATGCGGCAGGAATGGCGCGCTGCTCCGTATGCACGGCGGCTGGGAAGGGTGCGGCCCACCTCCGTGCTCAGGCCACGCGACGGAGCAGACCCACGCCCGTGCGGTCGGGCCCCTTCAGACCTCGCGCTCCAGCCTCCGGTTCTGGGGGCGTTGAGAACGTTTCCCGGCTTGCCCCGGCGACCGCACGGGGCAGACCGGGCAGGTGACCAGGCGTCAGGACTGCCCGGGTAAAGCGTGGGCCCAGGCGGAACGGTCCGTTCCAGCATCAGGCGGGCTTCTCGGGCGCGCCCCGGCGCTCAGCCCTTCTCAGCCCGCGGCAGGGTGACCCGGAACAGCACGCCCTCCCCCGGGCGACCTTCCGCCCGCACCCGACCCCCCTGTCGCCCGAGAGCCCGGCGCACGTTGGAGAGCCCCAGCCCACCGAACGCCGTGTTCCGGGGCACCGAGTGGTCGAGCACCTCAAACACCCGTTCACTGAGCGCCTCCGGGAATCCCTGCCCGTTGCCCTGGAGGCAGAGCACCACCTGCTCGTCTTCGTGGTGCGCCTCCACCCGGATCACCGGCGGCTGCGCCTCCCAGGCATCCTCCACGGTGAAGGCGAGCAGTTCCATCAGCACCTGCCACATCAGCAGGGCGTCCCCCTGAATCCTGGGGAGCGGCTGGGCGTCCCACCGCACCCGGCGCTCACGGGTGAGCGGTTCGAGGTCGTGCCGCACCTGCACCAGCAGGACGTTCAGGTCCAGGGTCTGGAGGCGCAGCGCCTGGCCCTCGATGTGGGCCAGCGGCCGCAATGCCGAGACCCGTTCGGTGAGCTGCTCGGCTTCCCGCCGGGCCAGCTCGAACAGGCGGCGGGCCCGGGGGTCGAGCTGCGCGCCGAGCGGCCCATCGACCAGCTTGAGGACATTCCACAGCCGCTGCACGGGTTCGCCCAGGTTGTGGGACAGCATGTGGGTGTCGCCGCGCAACTCGATGTTGCGTTCCTCCAGCGTCTCGCGCAGGGCCCGCTGCTGATGGGTCAGGACCGCGCGATCGAGCGCCTGCCCCGCCAACGCGGCCAGGGAGAGCAGGAAGGCCTGCTCGTCGTGGTCGAAGGTGTGCTCGCCGGGCGTTCCAGCGTGAGCATCCCGTGGGCCCGCTGACGACCGGGCAGGGGCACCACGGCCAGGGCGAACGGGGCGTCCGGCGGTTCCACCGGGTGAGCCGGGGCGAGCAGGGGCGGGAGGTCCTGCCCACGGGAGGTAAAGAGGGCCTGGCCTGTCCCGGCGGCCAGGCACCAGGGATGCTGGGTGCTCAGCGAACACCGGGGGGCAACCTCGAACTGCACGTCAGCCTCGCCCAGGGGCCGGACCTGTTCGACCACCATCTGGTCCCAGTCCAGCAGACTGACGCTGCCGCGGGCGGTGGGAAACAGCGGGGAAAACGGCCGCAACAGCGTGTCCACGACCAAAAGAGGGTCGAAGATCGGGGAGAGCGTTTCGGCGAGCTGCCGCAGGTGAGCCGCCCGGGTGCGGGCCAGCGTCAGGGCATCGATGGCCCACGACCCGGACCGACGGTGGGAAGGCACGAGGTCATGCTTTCAGTTTAGGCCTTGGACGTGAGGGGGGACACTGCGGTCCTTGAGCCCCCCCTCACGCCCACCGTGCCCTTCTGCCGGACCAGGCCGAGGGGAGGCGCGAGCGTGGGCCTACAGCCTGGTGGTGACCCTGAAGGTGCAGGGGGACTGGGCGGCGAATGCTCGGTAGGGTGAGGGCGGCAGCCAGCGAACCGTCCTGCCCGTTGGCCCCGAGGTCGAGCAAACGCCGTTCCCGTCGAGTTACTCGGCTCCGTGTACGCCCCGGACATCCTGGACATCGGCCGCCGGATGCTGGCCGCCGCCCGGGAGAACCTCGAGTGGAACCTGGAACAGCTTCGCGACGCCAGGCCCGGAGAGCCGCTGCCCTACGACCCCCGCTTGGGCGTGACCCGCGAGGAGTACGGGCGATTCCGGGACGCCAAACCTTGAGGAGTGGTTTGGCAACATCGACACCGAATTGGCTCGGTCTGCCCGCGGCGGCAGTGCGAAGCCCAAGGTGACGGTGGAGAACATCGAGTCCGGGGCGGTGGATTTCAAGGCGCTGGCCGAGGAGACCTGCCGGAAGTTGCAGAACAGCTTCGAAAAGGGCTAGGCACTGGGCAACGCTCGCAAAACTGGGACGGCGAAAGCCAAGCCTAAGCGGGGTACCCGCAGCAAGAAGTAACCTCACGTCAGACCATGCCCCCGGCAAACAGCCGGGGCTGGTTTATGGCACCTTCCCATGGTTCTTGCGCATCAGAAGCGTTCCGCTAGCGCGCTGCGCGACGGCATAAGGGTGGCGCACCGGGGCTGCGGTGCATCCTCGTGAACTTCCTGATCGGCGCGTGCGCCGAGAGTCCGCTGCCCCTGAGTGTGCCGAGCAGTTCGCCCCCTGCCCGCCCCATGCGTTACCGGTCAATCTCTATGAGCCAAGCTAGCCTGAGGCGACCGTCTGAACACCCAGGCCAACGCCACCATCAGCACCCCCCACAACTCGCTGCGCCACTCCGCGCTGTCCGCCCCCGTCCCCAGCGTCACCGCCGTGACATTGATCGAAAAGTGCAGCAGCACGCACGGCAGCACCCTCCCCCCGCCGCGCTCCCACACCCACGACATCAGGAACGACCACCCCACCACCTCCAGCACATACGGCGCGAACGCCTGCCCGTACTGCCCGGAACCTGTCACCCAGAACAGTGGCAAGTGCCAGGTGGCCCACAGCACTCCCAGCACCACGCTGGTCACCAGCGGCCCGTAGCGGGCATTCAGGCGCGGTTGGGCGTACCCCCGCCACCCGGTTTGCTCCGCCACGCCGAACAGCACGAACGCGAACAGCAGCACCAGCGTGCCGGTGTTCGCGTGCAGCCAGTGTCGGGGGGCGGCCCCACCACTGGCCAGGCTGAGCAGATTGGCTGCTGTCACGAGCAGCGGCACGCTGAGGGCGGAGACGAGCACGACGGGCAGGGGCAGGCGGGCGGGCTTGAGCTGGACGAGCAGGGCGCGCAGGCCCTGCCTTCCCGAGGCGAGAGTGGTGAGGAGGGTGGCGGCAACGAAGGGGCCGAAATCGCCCAGGACGCTGAGCAGCAGTGCAGGGGAGGGTGGAGTGAAGGACACGGGCTGGCGCAGGGCGAGGACGATGCCGAAGCAGGTCCAGGAGAACAGGTAGGTGAGCAGGAAGAAGGGCCAGGGACTGTAGGCCCAAGGACGATAAGGAGAGCGGGTGAGCGCGGACACGCCGCCCGTTGTAGCGCACGTGTTCGCGCGACGCAGCTGACTTTGACGACAGCGCGACGCCCAGGTGGATGCTGGCCTAGGACGACCGGGACTGAGCAAACACGCTTGTGTGCATGAAGGGAACACCGGACCTCCTATGCTGCTTGTCACGGCCCCTCCGGGTTCATTTCCCCCTATGACTTCCTTCTCCCGCTCCTCCCACCCCTACCTCGCCCGCGCCAAGGGCGGTCATGCCGCGGTGCGTTGCAAGGACGCCAGGAATGCCGAGGTCGAGAACGTCTTCGGGCACATTTCCCGGATGTTCGACCGCGGCTCCATCCGTGGGCTCAGGGTCTTCGACTTCGCCCGCCTGCGCGCCCTTCGTGCCCTGACGGGCCTACCGAACTGGGTGGAACTGCACCTGCTGCTGAGCGCCCTCGTGACGCTCCTCCAGCAGGTCGTGCGTCACGAGGACGACGAGACCACCATCGCGCGACAAGCACGACCAAGAACCATCCGGCCCGCAGTGCCCGCCAGGGTGGAGCCCCGACCGGCCGCATCGTTCTGAGCGGTCGAGCGGCTCGTGGTGCTTCTCAGAACGATGTGACAGCCCGTCCCCGCCTCGTCAGCCCCCGCTGACCTGCTCCGCCTCGCGCGTTGAGCCGCGGACCTCACCACGCCGAAGTCTTTGCCCCAGAAAGGCTTCGACCTTGAAGCAGTACCTTACCATCAATGAGCAGGCGACGCGGCACTCCTGGCAGGCCCGCGGAGCAACTCGTCTAAGGGGGCAGATCACGGGCTGCAGAGCGGGGCTCCAAGCCTGGTTGGGGGGAATCTGCTGTGCGTGGAGGACGAGAGGTATCATCCCGCCTGTTGCTCCCCAGGTGGGAGCGGTGACGGGGCTGGGCCGCGCCACCATCGCCTGAGCGAGGAAGAGCGCTGCCGTGGGCATCCGGACCAGCGCGGTGAACACTGGATGCCGAACCGTCACCGCGGGCTTGATCCTGTTCCCGACGCCACCTCAAGTGGGTCTGGGACAGTTCCTGTCATGGCGATTCGAAGGCGACAGGGAGAGGGAACGGTCCACCCGATCATTCTCAATGGCCAGGTGGTGAGCTGGCGTGGCTTGGCGAGCTACCAGGATCCGGAGACGGGGGTGCGCCGCCGCAAGTCGGTCTGCCGCAAGACCCGGGAGCAGGCGGAGCGGGCGTTCAGGCACCTGATCCGTTCCCTCCCCAAGGGGAGATCAGTCCGGCCCCGAACGGCCCAGGAGGTGGCCTGGACCGTGACCGCAGGCCCGGACTCGCTCAGCGCCTACCTGGGCCGCTGGCTGGAGCACAAGCGGCGGAGCGTGCGGCCCTCCACCTACCGGATGTACGTGGCGGGATTGCGCCCGGTCGACGGGCCATTGGGAGAAAGGGAGCTGACGGGTCTGACCGTACTGGACATCCAGACGCTCGTCGATGCCCTGTGCCCGACCCATGGTCCACGTGCTACCGGACGGGCGCTGCACCTGCTGCGGATGGCCCTGAGGCAGGCGGTCCGCTGGCAACTCCTCCCCGTGAACGTGGCGGAGCACGTGGACAAGCCCCGGGTCGAGCGGGAGGAGATGACGGTCTGGACGCCGCAGCAGGCCAGGCGCTTCCTGGAGGTGGCGGCCGGGCATCGCCTGGGGCCGCTGTTCACGCTCGCCCTGAGCACGGGGCTGCGCCGGGGGAACTCCTCGCGCTGACCCGGGAGGATCTCGACTTCGGGGGACGGGCGCTCACCGTGCGGCGCAGCCTGATAAAGGACGAGCGGAGCCGCGACGTAACAGGCGAACCGAAGACCCGGGCTTCCCATCGGCGGGTCGTCCTCGCCCAAGACGTCCTGGAGACGCTACACCTCCACTGGCAACGGGAGCATCACGCGGGACAGGCCCCGCAGAAGACCGCCCCGGTGTTCACGGCCGCGTCCGGCAACCATGTGGAGCAGCGCCACCTGCAGCGCACCTTCGAGGCGCTGCTCCAGGAGGCGGGGGTCCCTCGGATCCGGTTTCACGACCTGCGGCATACGGTGGCGAGCCTACTGATCCGCCGGGGCGTGCCGCCCAAGGTGGTGTCTGATCGTCTAGGGCACCGGAACGTGGCGTTTACCTTGCAGGTGTACACGCACCTCTACGACGACCAGCGCGAGGCCGCTGCCCTGCCGCTGTCCCAGTTGCTATCGGGCAGGCCAGGGGTCGCCCCGGGAAAGGACGTCTCGGGGCCGGAACTGGCCCAGGGTCTGGAGGCCCTGCGGCGCTGGCATGCGGCCCTGACGGAGTTCCTGCGGGAGGCCCCGGAGTGGGCTCAGCGGGTGGCGGGAGATGCGTGGCCACGTTGACCGGTAACGAACGCGTGGCTTCTGGCAACCCGACAGGTGGCTCGTCGGCTTAACGGAGGTACTCCTGTGACGCGTACCCGCTGCGCCCGTTCCACTGCATACGGCACCAGCCCGACGCGCAGGACAACAGACGGACCGCGGTCCCCGAGGGCAGTGTCGCCACCTTGGCTGACTTCGCGGAGGGGCCCGCGCGCAGGTTGAGGTTGGTGGTCGTATGGCGGGTGGTCCCGTCGACAGGGGGTGCTGCGGCCGTGACGGGCGCTGCGACGGGCTGGGCCTGCTCGCTCTTGGGGCACCCGCTGGTGTACCCGAGGTCGCCGCAGACGTACGTGCCGTGGTCGCTCGGGCAGGAATGTCAGCGGTGGCAGCCGTCCCGGTGAGCCTGCGCGGGCGCGAACAGCATGAACAGGACGGAGGCCGCGCCGAACAGGAGCGTTCGTTTCATGCCCCACGGTGGCACGCGTGCATTCGTTTCGTGCGCTACTTTGCCGGGTGACCCAGGACGAACAGGGCACATCGATCGTGGACACCATCAGGGGCGCTTCTCGCTCGGGTATACCTGGACTCGGCCTTGAACCCGTCCTGCTCCGGGCCATGGGCCTGCAGGTTGAGCGGAGCGCCTGACTCAAAGCCGCCGCAAACAGGGCGCTTATCGACCTCCAAGCTTGCCTGGCCCTTCACCAGTGGTCGTCGAATAAGGACTGCTGAGTGTCAGGCGTATCAGGCACGCCGAACGCCTGCACTTCCCGGAACTCGAAGCCCCGTCCTTCCAACTGGAGCCGGGCGGGACCCGTAATCGCTGGGGCCGCCAGAATGCCCCTGACCACCTCTATTCCCACGATCCGCTGCACGGACTGCACGTACCGTGCGAGTTGCGAGACCGCATCCTGGGTCGCTTTCCCCCGCTTGAGCTCCACGACCACAAAGCGCCCTGTGCGTCCTGTGCGTATAGGTCAATGCCCCCGGATTCCACCAGGAGCTCCCGGTCCAGCACCTTGAGCCCGGGTTCGATGAGTTCCGGTTGCCGGGCGAGCATGGCCTGCATCTGGGCTTCGGAGCCGGAGAGTGAATCCTGCTTCCTCGGTGAGTTCCAGGGCTTGGGCGAGATGAGGTTCCAGGAAGACGACGCGAACGAGTTCGGTCGGGCTGCGGCGCGAAGCGAGCAGGACGGCACGGTCATCCTCGACGAGGGCGGTGATCTCGTCCGTCCGGGGTTGCCAGTTCATGGGCTTGACGCCTTTCGGGGCGTGAATCTGAACGCTGCTGTCGCGCTTGAGGAGGACCAGGTAAGCGCCAACGTCCGCCGTGCTCGCTGCACGTCCGTGATAAGTGACCTCGGCCAGTCCGGCGACCTGGACTAGGCAGTCCCGGGTGCGAGTGTGCCGGAGCAGGAACGCAGTCAGTTCCAGGGGAGTGGGGGAGAGGAGCTGCTCGCGAATCACTGCCCTATGCTAGCCACGAACTGAAAACAGCGCTCCGCCCATTCCCACGGGATGGGGCTTCCGGAGTGGGCCTCAGGAACTGGGTGAGGGAGAACGTGCCACAACACATCGCAGAGGTGAACCACATGACTGCAGGGCAGGACCAAATGACCGAAACGTTCCAGATCACGATACGGGACCCGCAACTCTGCCCGAACGAGGACGATGTCCTTCAGAACGAGGCAGGACAGCCCGTTCATGTAGACCGGAGTGTGAGACCAGGACTGCTGCCAGACACCTGGATCGCGAAGCAAGACGGCTTAGCGGGCGAGCTGCGTTCCGGGAATGAGCGGAGGACCAGATGACCAGCCCTGTTCGAGTCGGCGTGATCGGCCTCGGTGCCATCGGTCAGAGCTTACTGAAGGCTTTCACGGCCGAGCCCGAGGTGCAGGTCACCGCAGTGTGCGATGTGGACGCCTCCCTCGCTGAAAGGACCGCCCGCCCACTCGCGGCCTCCGCCTGGACCGACTACCGCCGGATGCTCGACGCGGTCGACCTGGATCTCGTGTACGTGGCCGTGCCGCCTCGGCATCATCACGCCATCGCCCTGGATGTCATCACGGCAGGCAAGCACATTCTGTGCGAGAAACCGCTCGCGCTCACGCTGGCCGAAGCGCAGGACATGCAGCGCGCGGCGCAGGCGGCAGGCGTCGTTCACGCGTTGAACCTGCCTCTGCACGCCGACCCTGGGATCGAGACGTTTCGCCGTCTCGTCGGGGATGGCAGTCTCGGGGTACTCCGCCGCGCGGAGTTGACGCTGGTGTTTCCGCAGTGGCCGCGAGGGTGGCAGCAAAATCCCTGGATTGGCGGGCGGGAACAGGGCGGACCGATCCGAGAGGTCGGCCCGCACCTGCTGCATGTCATCCTGACCACACTCGGCCCAGTCAAGCGGGTGTGGACTCACGCCGAGTACCCTGTGGACGACCTGGCAGCATGTGAGATTGCCGCGCTCGGCACGCTCGAGCTCGTGGATGGGCCCCTGATCGTCGTGTCGTGCCTGACGAACGTGCCGCGCCCGGAACAGGTGAGTCTCACAGTGTACGGCTCCAGGGGCACCGCTGGTCTGGTGAACTGGGCTTCGCCGGTGGCGGCGTCGGGGCAGGCACCGCTTGAAGGCGTGCCGGTCGAGGGAGCACGGGTGCCCTCAGGGGCACGGCTGGTGCGGGCGCTGGTGAGCCGTGTGCGTGGTGGACCCGGGGACTTGGTGGACTTCACCATGGGCGTTCGTATCCAGGCCGTCCTGGACGCCTGGGAGCGCTCGTCATCCACGGGGACGTGGGTGGACGTCGCGCAGGCGTGAACCCCGCTCCCGTCACGTTCGCGCCCAGCTAAGGGGGCCCTCGGTTGGACGTCGGATCGTCTCCTCAAGGACGCCGCCCGAGCGATGGTACAGCTTTGAGTCAGGTCCTCCGCCTGGCACAGAAGGCGGGGAACAACCGCTGAGCAGGCGGCATGATGGGCTCATGTCCCTCGTTGAGGTTAAGTTGCTCCAACTCCTCCATCCGCGAGCCAGGCGCGTACGGCGCTCTTGAGGAAGGCCAGTTCCTCCGGCAGACCCGCCGGACTCCCCGCCCGGTGCCCCCAGATGCTGGGAATGGGCCGCAGTTCCCCCGCTCTCAGGTGCGGCAACTCCGCCGCGTTGTCCGCCACCCGGAAGTACAGGTCGGTCTCCCCCGGCATCAGCAGTACCCGCGCCCGAATCGCCGCCAGCGCCCGGTTCAGGTCCTCGCCGTACCGCTCATTCGCACTGATGTCCCCATGCATCCAACTCATCGCCTGCGCGTAGAGGTTCGCCGCCCGGTAAGAAGCGAACCCCTCCTCCCAGTCCGCCCGCAGGTACGACTCCAAGTCCGGGAAGCCTAGGACCGTGCGGAAGAGCTCCGCGCGGTAGAAGTCCTGGCTCAATCCCCACCCCGCGTAGATATGCGCGAACGCCCGCAAGGCCGCCCGGGGCTCTGCCGAAAAGCGGCCGTGGCCGAGGTGCTCGGGGGCGACCTCCAGCGTCCTGAGCAGCCCGGAGAGAAACACCCGGTTGTGCAGGGCGGTGCGGGCACTCCCGCACACCACGATGGCCCGCTCGACCCGCTCGGGAAACAGGGCGGCCCAGTGGTACGCCTGCATCGCCCCCATCGAGAAGCCGTAAACCGCGGCGACCTGCTCCACCCCGAAGACCTCCCGGAGCAGCCGGGATTGCGCGAGCACGTTGTCGCGCAGCGTGACCACCTCGGGGTAGTCAGGGGTGTCGGCCGCGCCCGAGGAGAGCCCGTTGGAGAACATGTCGGGAATGACGATGAACCACTGCTCGGGGTCGAGCACGCCGTCCGGACCGATCAGCCAGCTCTGGCCGTCGTGGGTGGCGGTGTAGCTGCAGGGATAGACGATGACGTTGTCCCGGGCGGCGTTGAGGGTGCCGTGGGTCTGCCAGGCCAGCCGAGCTCCCCGGATGACGCCGCCGCGCTCAACGTGGAGGTCACCCAGTTCGAACACGCCCTGCTGGACAGGCCAGCCGGTCATCTGGTCCTCTTGGGCTGGGACGGGGAGGGCAGCCAGTCGCGGTTCGTCAGAGACATGGCCTCACCTTACGCCCGTAGGGGATGGGTGGAGGATGCCGTGGGGCTGAGTGGTGAGCTGGCGTCAGCCTGTGTAGGCGCTCAAACTGCTGGACGGTCCAACGTCACGAGCGGAGGGTTGGTGAATGAACGGCACTCACTCAGTTGGGCGTCAACTTTGGTCTGCCACTTTGCTATCTGGAGGATGTTTAAAACAGCGTTCCAATTCCAATCCGTTTTGACACACCTTTCCTGACAGCCCATTAATGGGTCGTCAACTTTGATCTGTCA
>NZ_KB906421.1 GCF_000381345.1 Deinococcus apachensis DSM 19763
CTGCCCCTCTGCAGTTTGAGTACTGCGGAGGCTGGGTCAGTGCCCTTTTCCGAGAAGTACCTGAGCGTGTAGGTAACGTTGGGCTCAACGTTAACAGAGGCCCGCGCCAGATCGCCCTGACCCAACGCCATATTGCTCGGAGTGACCACGAACACGTGCGGCCCAGGGCTCACTTCAATGGGAAACATCATGAACATCTGGGGAAGGACATTGGAGGTTATGAGAACGCCGTCGCAATAGGCGTTGATCGCTCCACTCGGACCGTGGCGATTGTTTACGTAGACGCTCGAAGCGGAGACCGGGCTTCCCAGGGCGGCGGCAGACAGGGCGGCGAGCAGCAGGGTCTTGAGGGTTTGGGGAGTCCGCATGGTGACGTTCCTTTCCTGATGCCGGGGCATCGGGCGAGAGGCGGGAACTGGGGCGGATCGGCGCGAGGGACACTGGTTCGGCGAGGGAGTTCCTCCTTTCCCCGAATGGATCGGCTAGCCTGCGCTCGGTGGCGCTGCTGAATGTGGCGCCCGGACGCTACCGGCAGTCCTGTGCAGACGCCTGGGGCACCTGGATCCAGTGTGGAAGGCGCTGCGTTTTCGTCGCGTTGACAAAGCGTTTTCAGCCCGGTGCGCCTGCATTTACTTCACCTCCAGGCGAGCAATCCCGCCCAGGTGCATCAGGGCAGATCACAGTGCCGGCCGGGCCGAAAACGAGGTGGTAGGGGTATGGCCGCCTCTTGTAAGCCCAGGCACTCTGCCGTCGGAAGGGGACAACTCGGCGGCCGTACTGTCGGCCGGGGAACATTCCAGAGTGGTCACTTTGTTATGGCCGACAGTGCGTCAACCTCGCCCACGCCATAGAAGCCGTTGTGGCCCATGCCGTCCAGGCAGGTCGCAGTGAAGTCCAGGCCGTACTGCAGCAACTGCGGCACCGGGTTGTATGTGCGCGCGGAGCAGTCCAGCGGCTCGGCCGTTTGCGTCAGCTGGGCCTTGACCGCGCCCGGCGACATGGAGCCGTACTGGCTAATCATCAGCGCCACCACTCCGGTGACGTGCGGTGCGGCCATGGAGGTGCACTGCAGGTAGCTGTACGTCGCGCACACCGTCCCCTGGCAGTCCTGGGTGATCAGCTGGGATGGGAGATCCTCACGCAGCGTCGCTGGCCACGTCGAAAGAATCAGCCCGGACGCCGGAGTCCGCTGGGGTCCGCGAACGTACCAATCGCCGCCTGGTGCCGTCACGTCAATGACGCCAGAGCCATAGTTCGAGTAGTACGTTTTCTGCTGCTGCCGGTTGTCAGCGGACACGGTGAAGGGGATCGGCGTTGCAGGGACTTACTTGTTGTAACACAACACTCGCCCTGCATTTAATGCGCTGTAACTTTCCAAAAGTCCGTTACTGTGTGGGGCCGTCAGAGTTGAAGATGTCGCGGTGCCAGCGCCAGCCATCGCCTTCGTGTTACCAGATGACGAGGTACTTACCTCGATCCAGCACATCCCCATTGGCTCCGTACAGTTGAAAGCCTCCGACTTATCTCTTGCACCTGGATAGGGTGAGTGAATAGCCGTGGTGGCGCAGGAATTTCTCCCCTCGCCAGACCTGTAGAGCAAGTCGCTGAACGACCAGCAGTGGCAGAGCCACCCGGGCGGCGACGTCCGCCGCTTGTTCCAGCGAGAGGGTGTCGGCTCGGCAGAGCCTGGCGAGCGTGAACGCAGCAAAAACGAGCAGCACCCAACGGTCCAGGCCCTGAGCGGTTCGCAAAGCGAACCTCCCTCGCCCGAAACCGTGCTTGGCCTCCTTGAAAAACGACTCGATGGCCCAGCGCCGTCCCCCCTCCCGGGCGACACGGTCGCCCGGAAGCAGTTGGGAGGCGACCGAGAACAAGGTGCGTTCCCCTCGCTCGACCCGGGCCAGCGTCAGGGTGTCCCACGGCCAATGGGCAAGGTGTAGCCAGCTCCCGTGCTCACCGTCCTCCACGGTGACGTGACCGGGATGATCGGTGCGGCGAGTGGAGCGCACCCCGACCACGAACTCGAAGCTCAGGTCCCGCACACCCTGGAGGAAGGCCGACGACTCGAAGCCGCTGTGGCCAGCACCCAGACGTCAAAGCGACGGCTCACTTCGGTGGGCACGGTCGCCAGCAGCTCCAAAGCGAGCCGGACGGGGGAAGGGGTCCCCTTCCCCCGGTACACCCGGTCACCCACGGGGAACTTCAGTCCCCGTACACCGCGTACAGCACCACCAGATGAAGACCGTAGACCTCGTTATAGACGCGTATGAAGGGCAAATCGCGTCCCGTCTTCGGGACACTGGTGAGGTCCACGCCCAGCCGTAAGCGAGGGTGGTGTTTGCGGCGTGCTGCGAGCAGCAACGCCTCCCATTGGGCCTGGATGAGGGTCGCCCAGCACTCAGCCGTATCCCACTCGTCCACGTTCAACAGGCGACTCAGCGCACTGGCGCTGACGGTATGGGCCCGGTGCAGGGCCTTCTTCGTCTTCAGGTCAAGAAAGAGCCCCAGCGCAGCCTTCAGGCTGTGCTGCTGGTAAGGACTGGTGGGGACGGAGAGGAGCGCGTCTGCCAGAATGGAGGTACGCTCCCCGCGAAGCTTGAGTCTCCACACACCCTCTTTCTCTCGTCTGGGAGCGCTTTTCTGCTATCTATTCAGGTGCAAGAGATGAGTTGGGTGCACCGTGCATGTACCGGTCACCTTGGGGGTCAGTTGGCCGCCTTAGCCCGGCTCAACGCCACTTCAGGCCAAACGGCGGTGGCTGCCGGGCCTACACCTGCAACAAGTTGTTGACCGTGGGTGCAGAGGCTAAGAGTCGCACTTGAGTGAACACGACACTCAGCTGTGCAGCAGCCTGCTCGAATAGCAAGGTAGATAGCACTCGTGGAGGAGCGTGGCGAAGTATAAGCATCACCCGGAGGTATTGGCAGGGGTGAGACGAGTTCCGGCCCTCAGGGGCCGGAACTCGTCAATGGGTCAGCTGAGGGCCTTTGCTGAATTGGCTCGCTTGATCTCGATCTTACGGGTTCGGACTTCAGCCGCCTTGGGAAGGTGCAGGTGCAGCACGCCGGACTCCAGGCTGGCGTCCACCTGGTCCGTTTCCACCTTCACTGGCAGGGTAACGCTGCACTGGAACTCTCCACTTGGCAACGTCTTCACCCAGTACCGTTTGCCGTCCGCATTACTGGGGCTGTAACGGCCACGGATGGACAGCGTGAGCCCTTCCACCTGGACGTCCAGGTCCTCCGGTTTGACGCCCGGCACCGCGACGTCTATGACGACATGGCTTTCCGTTTCGTACATGTCGAGGAGGAAGCGCGTGCCAGCCAGCGTGGGACTGGCAAGTTCACCGATGAAGCAGTCGAGGGCAGGCCAGAGGGAGCTGGGCGTCGGCATCAGGTCCGAGCTCCACGTGGTCATGCCATTGTTGGGGGTACGTACGAGTGCCATGGTTCACCTCCATGCTGTTTCTGCCGTGTGGGACGTTCTTTCTGAGCTTTTCCCCACACCTCACCCATATAAAATATGCGTGCGGGTTTGTCAAGAGGCTGCGTTAGTAGTTAGGGGACGGCACCTTGGAGTGAGAGCTCAAACTGCGGACGCCAGGTCCTCGGCTCCCGGAGCACCGCGTTGCGGTGGGAGGTGAGTGGGGAGGTTGTGGGCGGGCCTTGGCAGGAGGAGTGGCAACGCCTATCGTACCCAACCCAAGAAGACCCACAGTCAGTGCGTGACTTGCGGTGCTTTCCAAGCTTCAGCAAGACCGCCACCTCCTTCAACTGCCCCTCAGGAGCGACCGCAACGTGTCGGTGAGGGTCAAGTTCGTTCTGACAACCGTGGTTCAAAGAAAGCACCGCAATCAGTATCTCGGGTCGCTCTGCAACGCCTATGAGGCTCCTCGAAAGGAAGGCCCACATGACGGCATTGATTGGAGTCCGCGACGTCTCCCCCCGGGTACACGAAATCTTCAATACGGGTGATCAACAACTGATTGACCCCCTATTCTGGCCGTTAAGTGACATGCTCGTGATCGGAACCGACCCGCAGGAGTGGTGGGAGGGTGACACGCGTGCGCGCGAGGTGCTGCACACACAACTGGAGGAAATGCGCACCAGCGGCATCCAGATAATGCCCGGCGAGCGGCAGCGGGTCATGGAGCGCGGCGATATCGGATGGGGAGCCGAGGACCTGAACCTGGTCATGCCGGACGGGCAGGTGTTGCTGGCACGGCTGACGCTGGTCTGCGTGCGTGACGGGGACGAATGGCGGGTGGCACAGTGGTACCTTTCTTTTGGTGTTGCGAATGATGCAGCCCTCGGTCAGGAGCTCACGATTTGAGGGAACAGCGTTCGTCGGAGCTCAAAGTTCGTCCTGGGTGTGACCTCCCTACCAAGTACAATCCCGAGCGTCATCCAGTTTGGCGGTCATGAACCTAATGGTGAGTAGCTTCTCGTGGCCGGGTAAGGGCCTCAGGCTTCGGCATGCTGCCTGACCTGAAACGCGACGGCCGCTTCGCAGACCGCGACGTGGGCACGGACGAACATCTGGAAGCGCTCGCCGTAGATGGTCTCGTCGGGCGCCTCCGTGATCACGGTGATGGGACACAGGCCACCCCTCTGCTCCGCCAGTATGAAGGGCAGTCCGTGAATGAGCTGGTAGTGCGGTTGCAGCAGGTGGGCGGCACTTGTGCGGAACGCCCGGGTCGTGTAGGCGGTGACATCCACTTCCTGGAGGAGGCGACGTGCGATCGCGTCCGCCATGGCTCGGGCGTTGTCGGCCTGCCCCGGCCAGTACCACAGGATCGTGACGAACCCGGCGGGCAGAGCCCACGATTCGAAGCCGTACGGCGCATACCCGCTGTACGGCCGGACCCACTCGTGGGCGGGGTACCCGTGCAGGCTCAGGTGCAGGGACGCGTTCACCTTGTCCCGTGCCCATGCGCGCGCCCGTGTTTCCCAGCGTGGAAGGCCCTGTCGCTGGCCCAGGTCATCCCCGAGGGAGGTGTACCGCGCAGCGTGATGCATGTGCTCAGGCGCGATCTGCGTCAGAGCACGGTGCAGGGAGGCCCCATCAGGGTTTTCCAGGGGCAGGACCGCGAAGTTCAGGTCGCTTGCCACCAGGGAGGGGACGAACTGCAGGGCGGCGACTGGACCCGTCGTCTCATTTGCATGCTGCCCACCGGTGACGAGCACGCCCTCGGGGCCTTCACGTCCCTTCCGGACCATCGCCGGGACGGGTCGGCCGTCCACGCTCTGCGCGGGGACGGACCAACCCAGCCCATACTGGTCCGCCAGTTGCCGTGCATACGCCCAGGTGCGTGCGGGGGGCCAGGGTCGGTCGAGCAGCGTGCTGGTTCCCAGGCGTTCCCCGGAGGGGGGAAGGTCCAGCTCTTCACGCTCCTGAGGTGCGGCGTCCCAGCGCGTCAGCGTGACACGCGCCCGTCCGTCCTGCCCCGGGGTGCTTCTCGCGATGGGAACGATCCGGCCAGGGGTGAGTGTCCTCGCGTCCGGGGGAGTGGAGGTGTGCCGTTTGAGGGCGTCGAGCGTTCCGAAATACACCTCCTCGGTGAGGGCCTCGGTCATGCTGATGCGTTCGTCCAGCACGTCGAGCGCGAGGTCCGGCTCAGAGAGATGCAGGGTGACGGACAGGTCTTTGAAGACGAGCCCGTCGTTCCGCTGACCGGCCAGGTCGAGGATGGCCGGAAGGATGACACTGCAGTACCAGTTCCAGAACAGCTCGCCATCAGTCGGGAGGGGCGCGTCATGCAAAGGCCCAGTGTCGGCCTGCACGGTCAGCCAGCCGGTTGGAGCGACGACCGTCCGACCGTCGGGCGACTCCCGCGACGCGAGCGGAATGAAGCAGCTGCCCTGCCAGAGGGCCGTGTCGCCGCGCCACAGCGTGGCCTGATAGGTGGGCTGCGCATGGCCGGGGATGAACTCGGCCTGGACCCCTTCACGTTCAAGGATGGCGGCAAGTGGGTAGGCTTCCTGAAGGAACCTTCCGGGATTCTCGCCCGGCAGGCGCGGGTACGTGAGGGTCAGTCGGTCGGCGTGCGCACGGCGCCACAACGGCTGGAGTTCCTCGGTCACCCAGAAGTACGCGGGTTTGTAGGCGCTGCGGACGCGAACCGCGCACGCCTCTCCACAAGTGGTGCGGAGTGTTTCCCTCAGCCAGGCGCGCATCTCAGGGGATTCCGAGACGTAGGCGAGCACTTGGGAGGGGGCCCCCTCCTGCCGAAGGGCAGTGACCTGGTCGAGCAGGCGTCGTCCCTCCCAGGGGAAGGTCTGCTGCCATGTGGTCTGCGTATCGTGCTGGGTGGCCTGTGGGTTCAGGTCAGGGATGGTCATCAGCGCCTTCCGTGAGGGTCGAGGTGGTCCCGGAGCCAGTCACCGATGAGGTTGAACCCGAGGACCGTGAGGGTGATCGCGACCCCTGGGAACACCGAGACCCACCACGCGGTCTGCAGGTAGGTGCGTCCGTCGGCGAGCATGCCACCCCAGGACGGCACCTGTGGGTCGACGCCGAGGCCGAGGAAGGTAAGGCCCGACTCCAGCAGGATGTTGTTGGCGATGTTCAGGGTTGCGAGGACCACGATGGGGCCGATGGCATTCGGGATGATGTGCCGGAACATCATCCGTGAGTTGTTCGCGCCGAGCGCGTTGGCGGCCTGGACGTACTCCCGTTCGCGAAGGGACAGGACCTGCCCGCGCACGAGCCGGGCGTACTGCGCCCACTGTGAGGCGACCATCACCGCGATGAGCTTCCACAGGCCGGGGCCGATGATGGCAATGACCGTAATGGCGAGCAGGATGAACGGGAAGGCGAGCTGGACGTCCGCAAGGCGCATCAGGAACGCGTCGAGCGCACCCCGGTAGAACCCGGCGAGCAGGCCGAGCAGGGTGCCGATCAGGACCGACAGGGCCACCGACACCAGCCCGACGGTGATGGAGATGCGCCCGCCGTACACAACTCTGGAGAAGACGTCCCGGCCGATGGGATCCGTGCCGAGCGGATGTGGCCCCGCGAAGGTGGGAGGCTTGAGGCGCGCAGTGAGATCCATGACGTCCGTTCCGCTGGGGAAGAGGACATTCGCGAACAGCACGAGCAGGAGGATGGTCCCGGTCAGCAGGGTGCCGACGAGCAGGTCAGGGGTCCACCGAAGGAAGGGGCGTCGGGCTGATGGGGCGGTCGCGGGGGAGTCGGTCATGTCACTCTATGCGGACCCTGGGGTCGAACAGGCCGTACGAGAGGTCGACGAGCAGGTTGACGAGCACCACGATGATGGCGAGGACCGTCACGGTACCCTGCAGGACGGGGTAGTCACGGTTCGAGATGGCCTGCAGGGCCAGGGACCCCAGGCCGGGCCAGGCGAATACCTGTTCCACAATCACCACACCGCCCATCAGCCCACCGAACTGGAGGCCGATGAAGGTGACGACCGGGATGGCCGTGTTTCGCAGCGCGTGCTTGTACAGCACGTTCCGTTCCGAGAGGCCCTTGCTGCGGGCCACGGTAACGTACTGGCTGCTCAGCACGTCCAGCAGCGAGGCGCGCAGCAGCCGTACGGTCGTGGAAGTGAGGATGAGGCCGAGGGTGACGCTGGGCAGGACCAGTGAGGCTGCCCCCTCGTAGCCGGAGGGAGGCAGCCAACGGAGCGTGACGCCGAAGATCAGCACCAGCATGATGCCCAGCCAGAAGTTCGGAAAGGACAGGCCGAACAGCGACAGCAACCGGATGATCTGATCCGCCCAGCGGCCCTTGTGGACGGCTGCATAGATTCCGAGAGGCAACGAGATCAGGATGGAGATGAGCAGTGAGCACAACGCGAGGAGCAGCGTCGGCGGCATGGCCTGCCAGATCAGCGCGCGCACCGGCGTATCACCACGGAAGCTGGTCCCCAGGTTCCCGGTGACGAGCCCCCCCAGGAATCGTCCGTACTGCACGATGAACGGTTGGTCGAGACCCAGTGCCTGGCGGATGTCCTTCAGCTGTTCAGCGGTGGGGGCCGAAGCCCCCTGGAATTGAGCCACGGCGGGGTCTCCGGAGAAGCGGAGCATGATCGCGACGACGAGGGTCACGAAGATCACGACCAGCACCGCCTGCAGCAGTTGCGACACCAGGTAGCGTGCCACGACCGTTCACTTCACGCTGACTGTGTTCAGATGCAGGAGGCTGTCGCTCGGGGCCTGGAAGCCCTGGACGCGCTTGTTGACGCCCCACAGGTCCTGCTGGTTGTACAGCGGGATGTCGATGGCCTGATCGTGTGTGAGTTTGGCGATATTGCGCAGAATTACCAGGCGCTGCTGCTGGTTGCTCATTTGGTGCTGCTTGTCGAGAAGCGCGTCAAGTTCCTTGTTCTTGAGGTCGGGATTCCAGAACTGGCCACTGTGGTAGAGCAGGTACGCGGTGTTATCGAAGTCGAAGGTCCAGCCACCCCAGCCCATCTGATAGGCATTGCTGGTCTGGTTCTTGGGAATGATGTCGCTGTAGAAGGTGTTGGTCTCGTATGTCTTGAGTGCTGGCTTGAGTCCCACGGCCTGGAAGAAGCCAGCAACGGCCTGCGCAACTTCCCGGAAAACGGCGTCCGTCCCAATGAAGTCAATTCCAATGGCGGTTCCTGGCTTCACGCCAGCCGCTGCGAGCAACTGCTTGGCCTTGTTGGGATCATACGGGTACGCCTTGAGGTTCGGGTCATATCCGAAGGACTTCGAGGACTGCAGGGACGTGATGGGGCTGGCATAGCCCTGCAGGATGCTCTTGATGATGGCGTCCCGGTCCACGGCGTAGTTGAGGGCCTGCCGGACACGCACGTCGCTGGTCGGTCCCTTGCTGACGTTGAGGCGCAGGGCCTGCACGGTCGGGCTGGGCACGGCCTGCAGGGTGAGGTTGGCATTGCCCTTGACGGTCGCGGCCTGGGCGACGGGAATGGCGGTGGCGATGTCGACCCGGCCCGCCTGGAGTTCGGCCACGCGCGTGGACGGCTCCTCAATGAATCGGTAGGTGACGTTCGCGAGTTTGGGTGGCCCGCCCCAGTAGTCCTTGAACGCTGTGAGCTTGAGCGACTCGCCATTTTTGTAGGACACAAACTTGAAGGGGCCAGTGCCCACGGGATGGGTGTTGAAGTACGCGTCGCCCTTTTCCTTGATGTACTTGGGGGGGACGATCATGGCGCCATACCCGGCCAGCTTCGTCAGCAGGACTGGGTCGGGCTGGGCCAGGATGAGGTCGACGGTGTAGGGATCGACCACCTTGACTTGTTTAATGGCGGTGTAGTTGGCCTGCTGCGGGCCCTTTTTGCCCTCGGGGCCGAGCAGGCGGTCGAAGGTGAACTTGACTGCAGCGGCGTTGAAGGGCTCCCCGTTGTGGAATTTCACGTTCTTGCGGAGAGTGAAGCGCAGCGTCTTGTTGTTGTTGAGGTACGTCCACTTGGTGGCCAGACCGGGCTGGAGCTTGAGGTCGGCGCTGCGGATGATCAAGCCGTCGTAGATGTTGTGGGCGACTGTCCCCCACGCGACCAGGAAGGTGTCGATCGGGTCCCAGTTCTGCGGGTCCTGCGCTGTCGCGATCGTTAGGGTGCCACTCTGGGCGAGTGAGGTGCTCGCGCTGGCGAGCAGAGCAGTTACGAGTAGGGCCTTGAATGCCTTCATGGTGCCTCCCGGAGCCATGACTGCTTGCCAGTCATAGCATGAGCGAGCGGGTGTCAGTGGGCCTGTCTGAGTTGCGATGCCGTGGTCGGCGATGCGCCAAGCTGAAGGGAGAGGCGTTGAGCGGCGTTCTTCGTGTGGGCCGCGAGGGCCGTTACCCGGTCAGGGCCGAAGTGTGATTCCGGGCCGGACAGGCTGAGGCTGCCTGCGACGCTGCCGTCCGCGTGGTAGATGGGCGCCGCGACTCCGGCCGTGTCGTCTTCGAGTTCAGAGTAACTGACGGTGAAACCGGTGCCTCGGTCGTGCTGAATGTGGTGGCGCAGAGTGTCAGGATTCGTGAGCGTTCCCCGGGCGTACCGGGTGAGCTCAACGTGGTTGAGGTATGCCTCGATCGCTTCGTCAGGGAGGAAGGTGAGGATAGCGCGTGGGCATGCGCCTGCGTGGAGGGCTGCCCGGCGCCTGATGCGTGTATACGTACGGACTGGCTGTGTACTTTCGAGCCGTTCGATGTAGATGGCCTCGTGCCCGTCCTGGAGAACGAGGCTGACGGCTTCTCTGGTGGCGTTCAGAAGGTCGTGCATGACGGGCAATGCCACCTGGCGGATGTCGAGACGCTGGGCGACGAGGTGACCGAACTGGAGAAACGCGTATCCGAGCTGGTAGTGGCCTTGCACGTTGCGTTGAAGGAGACCAGCCGTTTGGAGGGAAGCGAGGAGTCGGTGCGCGGACCCCTTGGGGAGTTTGGCGAGTGCGCAGATGTCCTAGAGGCTCAACGTCGGTCGCTCTACGAAAAGGTTAAGGAGATCCAGCGTCTTGACGACCGTGTGATTCACGTGTGTGGTACACCCTCGCTGTTCCAGTACTCGGAACGTAGTTCCATTTAGAGGGTGATGAGCCATGCTAGTCCTGGAGAGCAAAAATGTAAACAGGACATCGGCGACGCTTCGGTCACGCTGGGAGGTATGCAGTGGCGGGTAATTCTTCGACGAAGAATGTCTGTGGGCGGTCTTGATGTGTGTGCAATAGAGATGGGAAACGACGCGAAAAGGAGGGAAAGCGGGGGAGGGGAGAAGAAGAAAAACGTCCATTGGGTGGACGTTTTGGGGGGTTGCGGGAATGAGTGGGAAAGGGGATTTTAACTTGACACGGTAGGGGCGATGGAGGGACAGGGTGGGAGATGTACCACCCAGCGGCACCCTCGAACGGTTCGATAGCACACTGACCTCCCGCGATGCCGACCAAGCTATTGCAGCGAGATGAGGGGGTGAGCTTGCAGGCGGGTCGAGTTCAAGAGTACGACAGGCCGGATGCGAGTCCGAGTAAAACGCCGGTCACGGTTATTAAAGTGTGAAACTTTATCACCTCCTCGCACCTGACGCTACTACGGTCCACGATGTTCGTACGGTCGGTCGCGAATGCCCCGCACATGACCGACTGGGTAAGTAGGTAAGTAAAACCGCGTAGGGGCTGTCACACAGGTACAGGGTGTATCCAGCGACCTGTTGTCCCCGCGCACATCCCGTAAGACACCCTCATGCCGTTGCTGCTTTCTGTCCTTGATCTCGCGCCTGTGAGTGCTGGCTCCCCGCCGGGGCAGGCGTTGCACAACACCCTCGACCTGGCCCGGCGGGTCGACCGACTCGGCTACACCCGGTACTGGCTCGCCGAGCACCACAACACCGGCACGTTCAACAGCACGGCGACCGACATCCTGATCGCCTTGGTGGCCCGCGAGACCCAGACGATTCGAGTGGGCTCGGGCGGCATCATGCTGCCCAACCACGCCCCGCTGCGCGTCGCCGAGAACTTCAAGACATTGGAGGCGTTGTTTCCCGGCCGAATCGACCTGGCGCTGGGACGTGCACCAGGAACGGATCAGGTGACGGCGTTCGCGCTTCGCCGTTCCCTCGAAGCCCTGCAGGCGGATGACTTCCCCGAGCAGATTCACGCCTTGCGCGCCTTTGCAGGGGAGGAAATGTTTCCCCCCGAGCATCCCTTCCGCCGCGTGCGAGCCACACCGGACGGAGTGCCTCTCCCACCCCTCTGGTTGCTCGGGTCGAGCACGTACGGGGCACAATTGGCCGCCCAACTCGGGCTGGGCTACGCGTTCGCCTACCACTTCAGTCCGGAGGCTGCCCAAAGGGCCATGTGGTTGTACCGCGAACGCTTCACACCTTCGGATCAACTCGCGCAGCCGCACGCCATTCTCGCGGTGTCGGTCATGGTCGCCCGGACGCGTGAACGCGCCGAGGCACTCGCCCGAACGCAAGAGCAGCTGACGGTCGGGATCCGCACGGGGCGTGATCTTCCCCTGGTCAGCCCGGAGGAGGCGCTGCAGCGTCCCATGACGCCGCAGGAGCAGGGAGTGGCCCGCTTGGGGCGGAACCTGCTCGTGTATGGCACCCCGGATGAGGTGAAGGCGC
Organism: Deinococcus apachensis DSM 19763; assembly: GCF_000381345.1. Classification (NCBI taxonomy): domain Bacteria; kingdom Thermotogati; phylum Deinococcota; class Deinococci; order Deinococcales; family Deinococcaceae; genus Deinococcus; species Deinococcus apachensis. Next base: position 12,062 of record NZ_KB906421.1, read on the forward strand.
GCTTGGAGGAACTTGCCAGTCGGTTCGAGGCGGACGAACTGATGGTGACGTCAAACATTCACAGTCATGAGGAGCGGGTTGAGTCGTACGAACTGCTGGCCGACGCTTTCAACCTTGCCCGAGGCTAGCCCGGCGTCCATCTTGGTTTGACGAGGCGAAGGGCTATGCGGGCCGGGACACTGGGCACAAGACGAATTGACACAGATACGTTTGCGCTCCTGCCTGCCCCGCGTACCGATGAAACACGCCTAGGAGTTCCGCCTGCAGCGCCTTCGCGTCCTCGAAGTCGAGCGACAGGGCCGGGTACACGAACGACAACAACGCTGGGCGCTGACCGGCGACCGTCTCGTCCGCGTCGGGTGAGCGCGACATCTTCGAATGCATCTGGCCGTCCTCACCCCGTGCGACGCGCAGGCCCCACCCCTCGCCCGTGTCCCGCAGCGCCTGCGCGACGTTACGCCGCACCCATGCCCCCACCTCGCCTTCCACCCCTTCCAGGTACGCGTCTAACGACTCGTAGCGCGTCACCTCAAAGGGCACGAAGAACACGGGCGCAGCGGCCTGGTACAGCCGCATGGGTCGGCCCTTGCGCGTTCGTACGCCGACGTCCCGCAGCAGGCCGAGAGCGGTGAGGCGCCGCACACGGTAGCGAACCCAATCGAGGTCCTCGCCCAGCTCGCGAGCCACTTCGGCCACGCTGCGCCCTTCATCCAGGAACGCCCCGAGCAACCGGGTCGTCCGAACGTCGACGAGCGCGTGCGCAGCGGCAGTGTCGCGCACGGTGAGGCTCCCGAAATTCTGGTGTGTCATGTTCGGTAGGGTACGCCGACACTAGAGTCATGTCCCTGTACACCCTGGAGCATGGTGACCGAGCGCAGCCCACTGTGGTCTTCCTGCACGGCGCTGGCGTCACGAGCTGGATGTGGCATGACACTATGCAGGCCCTGCCCCAGTTGCATTCCCTTGCCCCCGACCTGCCCGGCCTTGGCCAGAGTGCGCACCTCGGTCCCTTCAAGGTGGCCTCAGCCGCTCGCCAACTGGCTACGTTCATCGCGGAGAGGGCGACGGACGGGCGGGCGCACGTGGTAGGGCACTCGCTGGGCGGAGCGGTGGCCGCGCACCTCACAGCGCACTTTCCGCAGGTGGTGCGCAGCGCGACGTTGATCGGTGTGACGGCGAGGCCGATACGGTTTGAGGGAGCCCTCGTGTGGGCGATGGTCGGCCTCGGCCCGTTGATACGGACCCCCTGGATGATCCGCATGCAAGCCCGGGCATTGGGCGTGCCGTCTCACGCGTGGGCAATGTTCGAAAGAGATCAGCAGGCGATGACGGGGGCCGTGTTGCGCGCCGTGATGACCGAGGGTGTTCGCTTTCGCGTCCCACCGGGCCTGCGCCTGGCAGGTGTGCCGCTGCTGACGCTCGTCGGGTTGCGGGAAGGAGCACTCAATGTGAGGTCGGCGGTGGATCTCGTTGAGGGTGTTCCGGGAGCTCAGGCCCTGGGTATCGCGGGGGGGTCGCACACGTGGATGGCGCGGCAGCAGGGCCTACTGGCACAAACGCTCACAGCGTTCTGGTCGGGGAGGGAGGTTCCCAACGAACTTGTCGAGCTGACAGCAACGTCGACAGGGCCGAGCGCCAGACCGAAGTGGACAGCCAACTAGTCCGGCGTCCACTTTGATTTACCACATGGTGGAAAAAGAAAAAATGGTGTAGGCGCACCTCCTTTCGGGCAGTTGAATTGCCAGACGAAAGTGGACACTGGACTAGCTTGTGGTCCACTTCGGTTTGAGGTTGGTGGCTTGAAAGGTCAGGGCCTCGTATCATTACGCTGCGCCAAAAAGCGCTCGAAGTCCTCTGGCGTGCGTACCCCATGGTGCAACACCGCGTCGTACACATCCGTGCCGCCCACTTCCTCCGGGTACTCGGGCCGATCGCACCACACCCGCTTGACCCAAAGCACTGCCAAACGCTGCTCCTGGGTCAGGGCGCGCGCCAAATGCTCGGCGTGCCCCCGCTGCGGTCGAGGGGCCGCCGAGCGCCACACCGTCACGTCGATCTTCCACACCTGACCGCTCACCGCGGCGTACCGCAGCACGAAGTAATGCCGCTCATCGCTGGGGTTCCCCGAAGGACTGCGTTCTCCTGTTTCATCGCGGTACAGCACTTCTCGTATGCCGTGCGTGCCCATCACCGGGGTCATGGCCGTCATGATGCGTTGGGCGCTGGGGTGGTCAGCGCGCACCATGACGTCCACGTCCGGCCAGACCATCAAGCCGGACACGGAGCTGCCGATTTGCTCGAAGGTCCCGAGTTCCCCGAGCCGCTCGGGCAGTTTCAGGTCGTGCACAACGCGCTCCGCTTCGAGTTGCAGTTCCGCTTGGCGCGCCAGCAGGATAGCGGCAAGGTGGTCGTCAAGCACGCGGTGTTGTGCGGACATGACTTCAGTGTATGGGGCCGTGGTGGCCGGACAACAAGCAGACCCGATTGGACAGCGGACTGGGGCAAGCTGACGACGGCAAAGGGGAACGCGCCTTGAGGTCGACCCGCGAAGTGCTCGCAAACGTCATGCTTCTGCCACCCTGCCGCCTCTACGCTCGATGCATGCATGTTACCCGCTCCATTCTCGGCGCTCTGCTCGGCTTTGCGCTGCTTGGCTGTTCCGCATCTCCCGCCCCGACCTCGGAGTTCGATTGGTTTACGGTTCTTTCAAAGCTCAGGTCGGGCGACTTGGCCTCGAGCCATGCGCTCGATAAGTTCATCGAGACCGAAAACTTCGTTCGCTCGGGCACGATTGGGAGCGGCGACCCGTGGAACGACATGCTCTACAGTGGCACGCACCTCGGGCACGAGGTCACGGCGCGGATTTTCAACGACTTCGACTCGCACGATCCGCCGAATTCCATTCAATTCACGGTGCACACGGACGACGTTCTCACGTCTGCTCGTTCGCTGCAAACGCATCTGCTCAAGAAGTACCCGTTGCAGACGACCTTCAAACGCATTCCCGGTCATGTGAAGACGGAACAGGCGTTCGACGAGTTTCTCTACGCGAGGAGCGTCGGGCAGGATGTCGGGTTCGGCCTGCTCGACGTGTGGGGTGTGAACATTGCGACCGTGATTCCGGAGTTCAAGCCGCGCGACGAGTTCTGCACGCTTCGCCTGCAGGTCGAGCGTGACCGAGGTACGGAGCGCTTGACCTTGTCGCTGACATATCACGTGGACGACGAGTAATCCCCCAGCTTCCGCCTGGCAGGGAAAATCTCGGGAGAACCTTGGGGCGCTCAAGTCCGATCAAGCTCAAACTCGTCTTGACTTCGGCTGCCACATTGACCATGCCCGCCACCGCACCTGTGGCAGTGGAACGTTTGACGTCAACGTCCCCACCAGGGACTGAAGAAGGCAGTCGGTATGAACCACTTCGAGGGCCGTTCTTGGCAGGGCTGCATCACCATGCCATGGTGTGCGTTGATCGTAGTCGCCATCCTTGAGCCTGGAGTAGGCAGGCGACAGGTCACCCTCCCCGCCATCGAGACCCAGCACAAACCCTCGGAAAGGGAAATCGAGGGTCACCGCCAGGGTCCGGTCAGCGAGAGGTGTAGGCTTAAACCGCTTCAGCTCCTGTTGCGCCTGATCAAAGGGTTTCGAGCAAGTCAGGATCTGTTGGGTGGTCCTGGCAGATCGGACCTGCCACTGGGCGTATTGGCACGAGTGGAAGTGACGGGCTCAGCTTCCCCCCGCCCAGCTCAACACACAAACGGCCACAACCCCTGGCGTCATCCCCACTCCCTGAGGGTGACGGCACAGCGGAACCCCACGGTGGCACGTCGGTTTATTCCAGGGGAGCCCAGCAGGAGCTTGCTGGTAAAGGCGGGTGGACGGGGACCACCGTCCGCGTACCACTCCGACCCCTGGGCCGCAAAGTCGCTCCCTCCCTTGAGCAGGCAGAAGCGAGTATGGCCGTCAGTGTGCTCGCTCTCGGTCCAGTTCCACACCCGGGGGACCGGTCCGTCTACTGCGGGACGTGTGAACGCGAGGGGCTGGGTTTCGAACGCGTGCTGCCACTCCGTTTCTGTGGGAAGGCGCTTCCCGGCCCAGAGGGCGTAAGCCTGGGCATCGTCAAGGTCCACCCAGGTGACGGGCTGGTTCACCTCTTCCGAAAGGGGCTCGCCCCGATGCCAGTGATCCAGAAATCGCTCGGTGTGGGAGGGCCGGTAGCCACTCGAGCACAGGAACTCAAGGAACTCGCCGTTCGTGACCTCCCGCTGGTCGAGAGCATAGGTCACGAGATTGACCATCTGGACTTCCTCGACCGGCGTGTGAAGACGTGGAAACTTCGGTCGCCACTCGTTGACGAACGGCGCGGCGACCGTGGTCCCACACTCGCGCAGACGGAAGACGCTGCGCATCTCGCCCGACCAGGCGGGGACAGCGATCATCCCCTCGGGCAGGTATGTGCAAATGTGAACCGGTGGTGGCTCGATCCGCCGCACCTGCCGCTCAGGAAACGCCGTATCCGGTTCAATGCTCGTGTTCCTCTCACGTTGTTGGGCGAGAAACCCCTGGAGCCTCCCGTCCAGCCGCTCGGGCTCTAGGGCGAGGAAGGCCGCCACGCCCCGCCCCGCAAGCCTGCCCCCAAACTCCCACGTTTCTCCCCGGCGTCCTCCCTCGGCCAACTCGCCGGTGATGAGGTCGAAGCAGAGGGTCTGCTCGTCCGCTTCAACTTCGAGCAGTGGTCCCGACACGTCTGCCTCACCCCGGTTGACCAAGGTCCAGAGTCTCAGGCCGTCGCCCTGCCACAGGCTGGCGTAGACACGCGGCTGCAGGGTCGGCATGAGCGGAACCCAGCCCTCACCGGAGAAGAGATGGGAAAAGGCACGTTGCACGCTGATCATGGCCCGCAGGAGTGATCGGTCACGGGCGTGCCAGCCATTCCAGGAGCCGAAGACGTTTTCCCAGACCAGGATGCCCGCCCCATTCATCCAGGCCGAGTGCAGCTCCTCGGAGTGGTCGCGGTCCCAGCGGCGCGTGTGGTGCATCATGTGGCGGCGCTCGAACCAGCGGTTGCGCAGCACGCCGGGGGCCTCCGTGTCGGGGTACCACTGGGCCCAGGACATCTGATGGTCGTGGACCCGCTCCAGGGGCAGGGTGGACTCGGATTCGAGCGCCACCCCCGGCCGGGCCTCGTCCAGCCGGGTCCGCAGGTTGCTGGAGCCGTGGCGCATCGTATCCAGGAAAACGCCGTCAGCGTCTGCCTCACCAACGAGTTCGGCCAGGGCTGCGAGGTGCCCACCGGGCTCAGGTCGAGTCCCGGTATCCCAGGGGTTGTAATTGAGGAAGACGCGAACACGCCCGAGGTGGAGGGCCGCCACGAGTTCGCGCAGGCCCTGAAGTCCTCCTGGACCGTCACGGTAGACATCAAACTGGTTGCGCCCATCGAAGCCCAGGTTCGGGTAGGCGTGCCACAGCACCACGGCGTCGTATCCACCGAATTCCCGCCGACCGTGTTCGAGGAAGCGCTCGGGCGTGAAGCGGTTACTGTGGCGGTCGTAGAAGAGCTCGTCCCAGAGCATGACCATGCAGCAGACGTAGCACCCCGGCACCCAGGCGAACGCGGCTTGTTGGTAGGTGCCGCCGTCATAATCGAGGGCCTGCCTCGTCTCGTTCCGCCACTGTGCAAGTGCCGTGCGCCACGCTTCCCAGCCCGCCGGGTCCTCGGGGGCGGGAATCAGACGTTCGGCCGAGAAGTCCGGTGTGTTCACAACGGCTCGACCCGGACGGGCCCGCTCGAAAGCCAGCCCTCCTCCACCAGAAGGGCGACGCCCCCCTCCAGCAGAGGTTCGGCCTCGTCGTGAGCTTCCAGGAGGGGCGTGCCGTCAAGGAGGCCGCGCAGCCGCCCACCCTGGACCTCCAGGCGCAGCCGGTGCGTCTCACTGAATGACCACGCACATGCGGCCTCGGCCAGCACGCGCTCACCCCCGCAGGTTTTGACCAGCCGGAGGGCGCCGGGGACGAGCACCAGGGCGTAGTGACGGCGCAACCCCTGGAAGCGGGCCACCAGTCCAGCGGCCAGGGCCACTTGCACCGTGAGGTCGGCCTCGACGGCGTAGTTCGTCCAGTCGCGGCTGCCCTGCGAGATCAGGCCGACGCCGCGGTTCTGAAGCAGCCGGTAGGGTTCGGGCGCGCGTGCGTCCTGCTGCTCGACAGCATTCACCCAGGCGCGCCGCCACATCGTGCCCTCCCCAGGTGGTCCCGGCCGTCCCAGGGTGACATCTGGCGCTCCGCTCCAGTCGAGGGAATCGAGATACACCGTGCCTGGCGACCGACTCTCCAGTTCGACGCCGACCTCGGCGACCGGCAAGCCGCCCAGGTCCGGCACCTGCCATTCGAGGATGGCCCGTTCCCCGGGCGCGAGCGAGGTGAGGGGGCCGTGCTGGAACTCGCACATGTCACCCGCGTCGTAGTACCGCAGGCACAAGCGGACGCTGACCGGTTCCGGGTTGTCCGTGCTGGCCTCGACCTCGGCTTGGACCTGCTGGCCCGGATACAGGCTCGGCGAGGCGAGCAGCGTGTAGTTCCAGCCACCCCCGGCACCCCGGGCGTAGGGCACGTTCGGCGGCTCGGGTACCCCGGGTGGCAGGAAGGTGCGCGTCATCGCCCGGCCCGTGCTCCCTTGGCCCGGGCGGAAGCGCAGGGTGAGGCTGCGCTCCCCCAGCCGACTGTGGCCTGAGACGTTCTCCAGGTCAAGCCCCTCGCCAACAAAGCCCTGGACGGCGCCCGGTGCGGAGAAATGGAACTTCGCGCCACCCTTCGGAGCGAGGGGCTCCTCCCCGGCCAGGGCGCGGCCGATGTTGGTAACTTCCACTGCGACCGTGAGCGCGTCGGTGATCGCCCGGCCACCCTCGGCGCCCGGAAGGTAGAGGCGGTCAGCCAGGGGCCCCCGCCAGTCCGGGTTTCCTGTAAGCGCCGCCAGGCCGCCTCGCAGGGCCAGCAGGCACCCGACGTTGCCGGAGTTGCAGTCGGTGTCCCAGCCGCAGGTGTTGGCAATCGTCAGCGTCCGGTGAAAGTCGCCGTCCCCATACAGCAGGGCCAGCACGATCACCCCGTGGTTGGGCACGACGTGGACATTGCCAGGAAACCTGTCGTACCCGTAATGTTCCTGGAGTCTGGCCCGCGCCGCCCGCCAGTCCGGTTCTTCTTGATGCCACCCCCGCAGGTCCCGGTGCAGGCGGGCAATCATGCTGTCCCCAGGAATGACTTCCAATGCCACGTCGAGCAGCCGCTCGAGGTCCGTCTCCATGAAGGAGAGTGCCTCCATGGCGGCGAGCGCGACCGCAGCGTGCACGGCCTCGCCGTCGTGGCTGACGCTGGCGGCCCGCCGCGCCAGGCTCGCGGCCCTCTGGGGGTCGCCCGGCGTCACCATCGCCCAGCCGTCGATAAAGATCTGCGCCCCGATCTGCTCGGCAATGGTACGGCCGTTGCGCTCTATGGAGCCGCTCTCGGGCGCCGGGACCCCCGCCTTGAGGCGCAGGTACGCCGTCTGCTCGGTGGAATTGCCAAAACCTCCCCACCACAGGCAGGTCCGGCCCTCAACGATATGGTTGAGCCATGTCTCGCCTATGTCGGCGGGCGTGAGGTCGAACCGGTTCCCGTGCTCGGGCAGCGCTCGCGGGAAGGTGAAGGTCCCGGTCAGGTCGTCGTCCGGAAGGACGAGCGGCCAGCCGCGGTGTTCATGCACGTAGCGGTCGAGTTCACCGAAGGTGGCGGTGATGCGCTCATGGCTCCAGCCTTCGACCGGTCGGCCCAGGTAGACGCCAATCATCTTACCGAGAACACCTGCGTAGACACGCTCCAGGTAGTCGGGGGGAGTCAACATGGTCACCTCGCGTGCCGTCCGGGAAGGACGAGGCGCACGCCTTCCAGAAAGGCGGGCCGCCACACACTCCAGTCATGACCGCCGGGGAGGACACGCAGGTGTGACGTGATGCCCCTCCCGCGTAGCCGCGCGTGCAGCAGGGCGACCTGCACTTCGACGTTCATCCTCAGGTCCGGGTGGGCGTAATCGGCGTCGCCGGAAGCCACGAAGAAGCACCCTGCGGGCGACGGCAGGCGTTCGAGCGCTGCCGGGTAGTTCAGGGCCCTCCAACAGCCGGGGTCGAAGGGCTCCCCAAAGGCAGGCAGCGCCCGCGCACTCGAACCTGCAGGTGGCACATCCTCGTAGATGGCGGGGCTGAGCAACACCGCGCCCCCGAACAGGTCCGGACGGGTGAGGGCGTAGCGCAGAACTCCGAAGCCGCCCATCGAATACCCGGCCAGCGCCCGGGCACCGCGGTGCTCCAGGGTACGGTAGCGGGTGGCAATGTGCGGCAGGAAGTCGGCGAAAAAGGCGGTTTCGAATCTCTCGCGGGCGTCCACGCACCAGCTTGAGCCGAAATCGGGCATCAGGGCCAGGAGGGGACGCACGCTGAACGTGCCGATCTCGGCGTCGAGCAGAGTTTGAACCGCTCCTTCGGTCGCCCATGAGGTCTCGTCCCCGCCACGTCCATGCAGCAGGTACAGAACGGGAAAGCAATCCTTCGACCGCTCATAGTCAGGAGGCAGATAGACGCTGTAGCGCCACCACCGGCCGAGAACGGGGGAGAAGAACCCGGTGCTGAGAAGCTGGCTGCCAGCCACGGCGGGAGGTTCCCCATTCCCGCTCCCGGCCCGGGCGTGCGGGCCATGGAGGGCCTCTCCCTCACTCACGGCTCCCCTCCGGCGGGTTCTGGTGGCTCACGGCCAAGCAGGTCTCGGTAGATGGCGTCGGTGTCCGCCCCGATAGGCGTGCGGCCGGGGAAGCGGATGCGCCCCGGGGTGAGGGAGAGGCGGGGCAGCACATTCGGCATCAGCGCAGTGCCGAGGTCCTCGTCGGGAACCTCGACCAGGGACTGGCGGGCTCGGTACTGCTCGTCCTCCACGATCTGGTCGATGCTGTACACGGGCGCGAGGGGTGCCTCGATCTCCCGGAAGCGCGCGAGCACCACGTCGAGATCGTGCGTGGCAATCCAGTCGGCGATCAGGGCGTCGAGTTCGTCCGCATTTCTGCGCCGCGCCGCCGCGTCCCTGAACCGCGCGTCCTCGCACAGCTCAGGGCGTCCGATCACGACCAACATCCGGTTCACGACCTGCTGCGTTCCGCCCGAGAGGGCCACCCAGCGTTCGTCACGGGTGCGGTAGGTGTTGCGGGGCGAGGTGCGCTGCGAGCGGTTGCCGCGGCGGGTCTGCACCGTGCCGGTCTGGGCGTACTCGATGGCCTGAGGGCCCAGGATCGAGAAGAGCGGCTCGTACAGGCTGAGGTCGACCACCTGGCCGCGCCCACCTTTTGCGTCGCGCCAGTACAGGGCCATCATGACGGCGTACGTGCCCGCGAGGGCCGCCACTCCATCAGCAAGCCCGAAGGGCGGCAGCGTGGGCGGCCCGTCGGCGGTGCCAGTGATGAAGGCGAAGCCGGAGAACGCCTCGGCGAGCGTGCCGAACCCCGGCTGCGCGCTGAGCGGACCGGTCTGCCCGAAGCCGCTCACCCGCGCCATCACCAGCCCGGGGTTGTCCGCGCTGAGCTGCTCGTAGCCGAGGCCCCAGCTCTCCAGACGGCCGGGGCGGAAGTTCTCGACGACCACGTCAGCCCAGCGGCACAGGTCAAGCACGGTCTCGCGGTCGGTTTCCCGGTGGAGGTCGAGTGAGAGCAGACGCTTGTTGCGCGAGATCACCTTCCACCACAGCGGGATGTCCCCACGCTCAGTCATCTTGGATAGACCCCAACGCCGGGCGTCGTCACCGCGGGGGTGCTCGACCTTGACCACCTCCGCCCCGAAGTCGCCCAGGGTTGTGGCGATCAATGGCCCGGCGTACAGGCTCGACAGGTCGAGCACCCGCACGCCTTCGAGGGGTAGTGGGGTCGTGTGCGAGCCGGGCGCCGTCATCCAGACCGCCCAGCCTGCCGCAACACTTCTCGCGCCCGGGCGGCCACCGGCGCGTCGATCATCCGGCCGTCCAGGGCGAAGGCCCCGATGCCAGCCGCCGCGTGGCGGTCGAATTCCAGCGTGACCCGCTCCGCCCAGGCGAGCTGGGCGGCCGAGGGCGCGAAGGCGGCCTCAATCACGGGGAGCTGCGCCGGATGGATGGCGTGCTTTCCGCCGAAGCCGAGGTCCCGGGCGGCCCGTGCTTCGCTCCGCAAGCGCTCGAGGTCGCGGAATTCCGCTGAAGCGCCGTCATGCGGCGCTTCCAGCCCGGCGGCCGCGGACGCCTGAACAAGCGCCACTTTGGCCTGCAGGACCGTGAGGGAAAGCCCGCCTTCGGGCGGCCAGTCCAGCCCGAGGTCGCGGCTGTAGTCGGCCGCCCCGAAGCACAGGCCCCGCAGACGTGGGGTGCAGGCCGCGATGAGCCCGGCCCTCGCCACTCCCTTCGCCGTTTCCAGCGTCGCCATGAGCGTGACCGAACCGAGCGGCAGGTCCCGGCGCCGTTCAAGTTCTCCGATCAGCCAGTCCACGACGGCCAAGTCACGCTCCGACTCCACCTTGGGCAGGTTGATTCCTTCCAGCCCCGGCCGCACCACCGCGTGGAGGTCGTCGTAGAGTTCAGCCGTGTCGGCGGCGTTCACCCGCACCCACAGGTGCTTTTCCGCAGGGGCATGGTCGAGGGCTTCCGCGATCAGAACGCGGGCCTGCGCCTTGGCTCCCGCCGCCACTCCGTCCTCCAGGTCGAGAAGCAGGGCCTGGGCAGGCAGCGTCCCGATCTTGCCGAGCTTACGCTCGTCGCTGCCGGGAACGAAGAGCATGGCTGGCCACATCAGTGCGCGTTCTCCGGCAGGGCCGCGCGTGCCCACCCAATCTGGGCCAGGGTCCGGCGTGTCAGCTCGTCGATGCTCATGTTGTCAAACCCCCGAAGGCTGGAACGCACCCGACCCTGGAGGGGCTCGCTCCAGCGCAGCGGCACCTCCCCGTTGAGTGTCCCGAGAATGGAGCCGACGGTGGCTCCATTACAGTCCGTGTCCCAGCCACCCATGACGGCCAGACAGATTGAGGTCGAAAAGTCACCCCGGCCATACACCAGGGCGGCCGTGACGAGGGCCGCGTTGTTGATCGCGTGCACCCAGTGGTAGTGACCCAGCCGGGCGTACAGCAGGTCCAGAGCCCCTTCCCAATCAGGCGCGGCGTCGGGCAGCGTGAGCGCGAACTTCACAGCCTGGGCCAGGCGCCCCTCAGGGGGAATGACGGTGAGTCCGGCACGTACCACCGCCCGGGGGTCAGTTTCGGTGAAGGACGCCGCCACCATAGCCGCCACCCACATCTCCGCGTGGACCCCGTTGCCGGTGTGGCTGAGCTCCGCGTCCCGCCGGGCCAGCGTGGCGGCCAGGGCGGGTTGGCCCGGGGCAGCCCAGCCCCACATGTCGGCCCGAATCTGCGCGCCGATCCACTCCCGGTACGGGTTCCGGTGGCGGGCCGTTTCAGGAGGGTCCCTCTTGTCCAGCAGGTTCTGGTACGCCACACGTTCAGCAGTGAACGTGCTCAGGACGGGGAGCATCGAGAGCCAGGCCGTAGCCACGTCGTCGGTGGTGAAGGACAGTCCCGCCGTTTCCAGCACGGCGAGGTTCAGCATGGCGAAGTTAATGTCGTCGTCCTCGGGCATGCACGCGATGTTCTCGCGCAGGCTGGTCGGTGCGCTGGCCCGGTTCCAGGGATAGCGGGCCAGCACCTCCTCCGGCACGCCCTCGGCGGTGAAGTAGTCGTCGAGCGGCCAGCGACCGCTGGACGTCAGCAGAGCACGAATACCCTCCCGCGGAATTTTCTCGACGGGCTTGCCCAGCAGGCAGCCGGCCATGCGGCCTGTCCAGCCGGCCCGCACGCGGCGTTCCAGGTCCGCGGACGGCAGTGCCGGGGCCCCCGCCTGCAGATCCAGCGGAGGGTCGGGAGGGGCTGGCTGCGCTTCGGAGAGCAGGCGGGCCTGGTCAAGCAGGTGGGCAGCCGCGGCACGCCGGACGCCTACGTCGGCACCGCCCACCTCAGCCCAGGCGTGCTGAAGTTCCGCCGGATCAGCCCCCTCCTCGCGCAGCTGACGGAACTCATGCTCCAGCCGCTCTTCCAGGGCGAGCCAGGTGACGCGGACGCTCAAATGGGGACCTCCCCCGGGGTAGGTTCCGTCATCGGCAGGGCCACTGGAAATCCCCTGACCCGCCGGGCGAAGCGTTCCTGGTCCTGGGCGAACAGCTCCCGCGCGACCCTGGCCAGCCCGGCGGCCACGGCATGAAGGTCCTTGCGGCTGCGCTCCTGGATCAGGGCCGACCAGTGGGATGGCACGACGTATGCGCCGTGCAGCGCGCCCGCGATGGCCCCTCCCATTCCGGCGATGGAATCCGAGTCACGGCCGTAGTTCACCCCGCCGAAGACCGTATCCAGGTAGTTCCCGCCCGTGGCGACCAGCATCCCCAGCGCCACCGGCAGTTCCTCGATGGCCTTGGTGCGGCTGGGCTTGCGTGCGTCGAGGGCTGGCGCGCGGTAGTCCTCCCCGACGCTATCAAAGGGGCGCACAGCGTCTCGCAGGACCGGGATGGCCCGCCGCCAGTCCTGTACCCCTCGCGCCGCTTCCGTGACGGCCAGGATGGCTGCCCGGGTGCCGTCATGGGCGAGCCGGGTACAACACTGCACCACGGAGTCCACGGTGGCACCGGGGCGCAGCGCTTCGGCGACGGCGGCGGCCATCACCCCGGCGGCCTCACGGCCGTAACTCGACTGGTGGGCCCCGGCGATCTCAATGGCTTCCTGATAGGCGCCTTCAGGGTCTCCGGCGTTGACGATGCCCACGGGGGACATGTACATAGCTGCTCCGCAGTTCACCACGTTTCCCACCCCGGCCTCGCGGGGGTCGACGTGGGCGTGACGCAGCCGCAGCAGCAGGTACTTCTCCGCGTAGAACAGCCGGTTGACCAGCACTGTCTCGCGTTCGAACTCAGGCACGTAGGTCACGACGTCAGCGATTTCGGTGACGAGATGGTCCGCGATGTCAAAAGCACTGAGATGAGCCCGCACTGTTTCGTAGACGCTGGCCAGCGCCATCACCATCAGCGTATCGTCCGTGACGTGCCCGTCACCCTTGTGCAAGGGCGACAGAGGCCGCGCCGTCTGCCAGTCGGGGTGAAAGGGCCCCACGATGTCCAGGACGTCGCCACCGAACCGCTCCCTGATCGCCTCCGGAGTCCGCCCCTCGGTAGGCCCGCCAAGAGCGTCTCCCACAGCACCGCCGAGAATGCACCCCAGCGCCCCATCTTCAATGCTATCGGCCACGTTTCAACCTCCACGATTCCGGCCCCACGCACCGCAGGGCGAGTCACTTGTAATATCTGGAGAGAATTTCGTTGCCCTGCTGCTCGATTTGCCGGACTGCGTCATCGAGACTGATACGGTTGGCCAGCAATTGCTGGAAGGTGGGCGTCAGTACCTTCGTCCGGACCTCAGTGAAGCCGTTGACCTGCTGGAAGGGCGCCATGGTGAGGTACTTCGCGGATTCCGTGGCGGTTTTCCAGCCGTTGGCCTCCGACTGGAAGGGCGTGCCCCTCAGGGAGGACGTGCGGGTCGGGAACAGCCAGTCACCGGCCGCCAGTTTGCCGTTGTTCACCCGGTTCACGAAGCAGGTGATGAACTGCATCGCTTCCTTCTTGTGGGTCGAAGCGGTGGGGATGCTGAGCGTCTGGGTGGCTGAGCCCTGCTCCTGGCTCGTTGCCTTGATGGGGGGAAGGACACCCCAGTTAAAGCCCTTGGGGCCACTCTCGGCGATAGTTTGACGCGCCCAGACGCCGATGCCGGGCAGCATGGCGTACTTGCCCGAGAAAAAGCCGTTGAACAGCTCTGGGCTCTGTGCAGTCAGCCCGTCGGGCGAGGCGGACTTGTCGGTGTAGTGCATGTTGAGCAGGATCCGGAGCAGTGCTTTTTCCTTTTCCCCAACCCGCACCACATACTTGTTCCCACTCTTATAGAAGTAGTCCCCGCCGAAGCCCAGGGAGAGGTTGAGGATGCGGTTGGTCGGCGAGCGCAGGCCGAACGCGGAGCCGTACTGGTCGATGGTGCCGTCCCCGTTCTTGTCCTTGGTGAGCGCCTTGGACGCCTTCTGGAATTCCTCCCATGTCCAGGGCTTGGCAACGGTGGGTGGCCTGATACCGGCTTGCTTGAAAAGGTCCTTGTTGTAGAGCGTGATGAGAGACTCCCAGAGGAACGGAACCGCGTACACGCCACCAGCATCGTTGGTTACCGTCGCCCAGGCACCCTTGGCGATGTCCGCCTTCATCTCCGCAGGAATCATCTTGGACAGGTCTGTCAGGTACCCACGTGTCGCGAACTCCATCACGGGCGTCGACTCGTAGTGAAAGACGTCCGGCACATTCTTAGCCTCGAAGGAGGTCGTGAGATAATCCTGGATGGCATCCCAGGAGACCTGCTGATACTCGACCTGGTAACCGGCATTTTTGGCGTCGCAGGAGTTGATGACTTCCTTGGTGGCCGCTATGGCCTGGGTTTGCCAGGCGAGGCTGACGAAACGGATCTTCACCGGGGTTCGGGTCTGCGCGTTGGTTGAGGGCTGCAGGGCGGTGAGGAGCACAGCGGTGACCAGGGCAACGTTTTTCACAGTTCTTCCTCGCTTCAACACCAGGTCTGGATCGAACGAATGAACGGTGCGGCCAGGGGAAGATGGTCGGGATTGGGGCTCGGCACACCTCCTAGGCTTTGACGCCGCCAGCGAGCAGGCCTGACACCAAGCGGCGCTGCATGAAGGCGAAGAGGATCAGGGTTGGAATAGTGGCCAGGACGCTTCCCGCCGCCAGAGGCCCCCAGCGGGCGAGTCCCTCAATGCCCTTGAGCCGCGAGAGGTTCACCTGGATGGTGGTGAGTTCGGGAGACTTGAGCAGCACCAGGGCGAAAAAGAACTCGTTCCACGCGTTGATGAAGGCGTACAGGCCGGTCGCGACCAGCGCTGGCAGGATGAGCGGCACCAGAATGTGCCGGATGGCCTGGGCCTGCGTGGCTCCGTCCACGGCCGCCGCCTCCTCCAACTCGACAGGAATGCCAGTGATGTAGCCCTGGAGCATCCACAGCACGAACGGCAGGCTCCACACCACGTACACCAGGATCAGGCCGAGGTGGGTGTTGACCAAGTGCGCCCGGGCCAGAATCAGAAACAAGGGCACGATGATCAGAATCACCGGGAACGTCTGGGTGACCAGAATCCACACCATGACCGCGCGATTGACGCCCGTAGAGCGCCGGGCAAGGACGTAGGCTGCTGGCGTGGCGATAGCCAGTGTCAGGGCGGCAGAGATGAGGCTGATCTTGAACGTGTTGGCCGCACTCTGCAGGATCCCCAGGTCGCGGATGGCCACCCCGAAATTCTCCAGAGTCGGGGCTTTGGGAAGGAATGCCGTTGTGTTGAAAATCTCTGCCGTTGACTTCAGTGCCGTCGACAGCAGCCACACCACGGGGAAGGCGAGGAAGAGAACGAACAGCAGCAGCAGCAGGGACATGAGGGCTCGGGCAGGGGAGAATTTCACCTTCATGGCGTCTCCTTGCTGATTGCGGAACGGAACTGGCTGCGAACGCTGTAGAACAGGGTCACGCCGATGATCAGGACCATGGCCATGCCCAGGGCGGAGGCGTACGCGATGTTGCCGTAGCGAAAAGCCTCCTCGTACGCGAAGAGCATGGGCAGGCGGGTCGTTCCGGCGGGCCCGCCTTCTGTCAGGGTGTAGACCAGCCCGAAGGAATTGAAGTTCCACATGAATTCCAGCGCGGAAACCGCCAGGATGACCGGCATCATCAGCGGCAGCGTGACGTGACGGAACTGACCCCAGCTGGAGGCGCCGTCCAGGGCCGCCGCCTCTCTCAGATCCTCGGAAATGGTCTGCAGGCCAGCCAGAAGCACGACGGTGGCCTGAGGCAGGCCCGTCCAGATGCCCACGATGATCACGGCAGGCAGAGCCCAAGTGAAGTCGTTGAGCCAGTCGACCGGCGATTTCAACAGCCCAGCGGAGATCAGCGCAGCGTTCAGGAATCCGCTGGTCGGGTGGTACATCAGGCGCCAGATCATGCCCTTGATGACCGGCGGAATGGCCCAGGGAATCAGCACCAGAACGCGGGCCACCCCCTGTCCGGGCAACCGCGCGTTGAGCAGCAGCGCCAGGACCATGCCCAGAACGATGACTCCCAGGGTCACGCTGAACGTCCAGATCGCGCCGATTTGAAATGAACTCCAGAACTGGCGATCCGACAGCATCTTCGAGAAGTTGCCCAGGAAAATGAACTTCCGCTGCTCCGCACCAAGTGTGTAGTCGGTAAAGCCCAGGTACACGCCCTGAATCAACGGCAGGATCGACAGGAACACGACCGGAATCAGGGTGGGCAGGAACAGCCACCACGTCACCCGGGCGTACCCTCCTGATGACGATGAGCTGGAGGGTGCCTTTTTCCGGGGCAGGATCATCTCAGGTCTCCAGGTGGGTTCCCCACGGTGCTGGATTCCCGAACGACGAGGTGGGGCGTCACCGTCACGGTGTTCACTTCAGCATTCCCTCCTCCCGTGAGCCGGTCCAGCAGCATCCCTGCCGCAATTTGCCCACGTTCCCGGGCAAGCAGGGACACACTCGTCAGACTCGGCGTGCAGATAAGACCCTCTGGAATATCGTCCATGCCGACAACCGCCACATCATCAGGGGCGCGCCGTTTCAGTTCCCGCAGGCACTTCATGGCGCCTATGGCAATCAGATCGTTGGCGCAGAACAACGCGTCAATATCAGGATGTTTCGTCAGCAGGGCCATGGCCCCCTCATACCCGCCCGCGACGCTGAACTCCGTGTTGATCAGCCGGTGGGCCCGGTCATCCAGGCCATGTTGCCGGAGGGCTTGGAGGTAGCCTCGTCCCCGGACGATGGCAGGCACGGTGTTGCGAGGGCCGTTGAGAAAGGCGATATGTTTCCGGCCCTGAGCGACAAGGTGATCTATGGCCAGCCGCACGCCGTACTCGGAGTTGACCTGCACGTTGTCGACCCTGGCGATTTCGGCGAGGCCGCCAATGACACACACGGGACCTGATGCGTGTTGCAGCGAATGTGCCAACGGCTCCGTCATGCGCAGCGAGCACAGAATCATTCCGTCGACCCGACGCTGAGTCAGGGTTTCAAGCGCGTGAATCTCCTCCTGATCATAACCATCCGTACTGATTAGAGACAGATGGTAGTGGCGTTCTTTGACCACCTGCTGTACCGCCTTAGCCATAGCCACGTACACCGGGTTGCCAATGTCAGGAATAACCAGAGCGATAGTCTCGGATGCCTGACGCCTCAGGCTCTTGGCAGCGTGGTTGGGCAGGTAGTTCAATGCTGCTGCCGCAGCACGGACGCGCTCAGCAGTAGCGGCTGAGCAGCGTGGGCTTCCGTTCAGTGCCAGAGAAACTGTGCCAATAGACACGCCTGCATGACGGGCCACCTCGTGAATCGTCACTCTCACGCCAAGGTTCGTTGACGAATCGGACGCCATGGGGACCTCCGCTGATTGGTTGTTGAAACGTTTTAACAATAAGCACACCCGGTGTTTGCTGTCAAGGGAAAGGTTCTCCTGGTCCGGGTTGACCTTCGGCAGTTTGGGGTTGTGTGGCTGAGGGGTGGTGGATCCTCATCAAGGCCATCGGCCCGCCGCCTTGCTGGGCGGCGTCACTGATCAGACAACCCCGTTTAGGGCTTGAGCTCGAAGGGCTCGACCGGCACGCAGACGAGCAAAAATGGAGACGGTATGTGCAGATACCGCCTCCATCACAACTTAGGTCGTCGGACCGTCATTCGTTTGCTTCATCGTTGAGCCGGGCGTCGTCAGACACTCGATCGTTCCCAAGTTCTGTTCTCGTGCTTGTCGTGCCTGTGTTGAATAGCACGACCGTGAATTTGAGACGCACGCGCACGGCGAGATGTGATTCAGCCTTAAGGGAACAGGTGCTATCTGTAGCAGCTTCAAGAAGGTGGGTGCAGTAGGTCACGAGGGGCAGAGCCAACCCCGCGCCTAGTGGGCTGTCAGGAAAGGGGTGTCAGGGACTACCGCGGGGAACTGGGGCAGTTCTACTTATCTCTTGCACCTGGATAGGGTGAGTGAATAGCCGTGGTGGCGCAGGAATTTCTCCTCTCGCCAGACCTGTAGAGCAAGGCGCTGAACGACCAGCAGTGGCAGAGCCACCCGGGCGGCGACGTCCGCCGCTTGTTCCAGCGAGAGGGTGTCGGCCTGGCAGAGCATGGAGAGCGTGAACGCAGCAAAAACGAGCAGCACCCAGCGGTCCAGCCCCTGAGCGGTCCGCAACGCGAACCGATTCAGCCCGAAGCCATGCTTGGCCTCCTTGAAAAACGATTCGATGGCCCACCGCCACGCTCCCTCGCGGGCGACTTGGTCGCCCGCCAGCAGTTGTGACGCGACCGAGAAAAAGGTCCTCTCCCCTCGGTCGACCCGGGCCAGCGTCAGGGGCTCCCAGGGCCAGTTGGCGAGGTTCACCCAACTCCCGTGTTCGCAATGCTGCACAGTGACGTGACCCGGGTGGTCGGTGCGTCGAGTCGAGCGCACCCCGACCACGAACTCAAAGCCCAGGTCCCGCACGCCCTGAAGGAACGCCGACGACTCGAAACCGCTGTCGGCTAACACCCACACGTCGAAGCGGCGGCTCACTTCGGCAGGAACCGTGGTCAGGAGGTCCAAGGCGAGACGGACGGGGGCAGGGGACCCCTGCCCCCGGTACACCCGATACCCTACGGGGAACTTCAGGTCCCCGTACACCGCGTATAGCACCACCAGATGAATCCCGTAGACCTCGTTATAGACGCGTACGAAGGGCAAATCGCGTCCCGTCTTCGGGACACTGGTGAGGTCCACACACAGCCGCAAGCGTGGGTGGTGTTTGCGCCGCGCTGCGAGCAACAGGACCTCCCACTGGGCCTGGACGAGGGCCGTCCAGCAGGACGCCGTGTCCCACTCATACACGTTCAGGAGGCGACTCAGCGCACTGGCACTGACGGTGTGGGCTCGGTGGAGCGCCTTTTTCGTCTTCAGGTCGAGAAAGAGCCCCAGCGCAGCCTCCAGGCTGCGCTTCTGGTACGGACGGGTCGGGACAGCGAGGAGTGCGTCTGCCAGAATAGAGGCGCGCTCCCCGCGAAGCTTGAGGTTACACACACCCTCTTTCTCGCGTCTGAGGGCGCTTTTTCGCTACCTATTCAGGTGCAAGAGATGAGTTCTACGCTTGGGCATGAAGTACCTGGTGCAGTTGAAGGACGAGGAACGGACGCAGCTGCGGGCGTTGCTCAAGGTGGACAGCGCGCCCACCCGCAAGCTCACCCATGCCCGCATCCTCCTCAAAGCGGATCAGCAGGGAGCCGGACTGCACGACAAACTCATCGCTCAAGCCCTGGACGTCAACCCTCGAACGGTCCTTCGTGTGCGGCAACGCTACGTGCTGGACGGTCTGGAAGCTGCACTCGACCATCTGCGACCCCAACGCTTCAAACCCAAGAAACTCGACGAGCGCACCGAAGCGCACCTCATCGCGCTGGCGTGCAGTGCGGTGCCCGAGTCCCTCGGGCACAAGACCTGGACCTTGCGCCTCCTCGCCGACCAAATGGTCGAACTCGGTCACGTGGACGCCATCTCGCATGAAACCGTGCGGGTCTACCTCAAAAAAACATCCTGAAGCCGCACCTGCACGAACAATGGGTCATCCCACCCGAGCACAACGGCGCCTTCGTCGCTGCGATGGAGGACGTCCTGGATTTATACGCCCGGGAGTAC
>NZ_KB906422.1 GCF_000381345.1 Deinococcus apachensis DSM 19763
TGCAGCGCGTCTTTGGCGTCCACCGCAACACCGTCATCCAGTGGATACAAAAGGGGCCGCCGAAGTGAGACAGACCGAAACGGTCTGTCTCACGCTCTTGAAGAATTGATGGTCGAGCTGGACGAGTGATGGACCTTCGTGGGCCAGAAAAAGCAGGCCAGGTGGTGGTGGCTTGCCCGAGAACGCCGCACTCAAAAGGTGCTGGCTTGTGTTCTTGGAGATCGCAGCGAAGCGACCGTCTTCCAGCTGTGGGACCGCTTGCCCCTCTCCCCAGAACAGCGCCTGAAAGCAACCTGCTGTACGGACCTCTGGCGGGCCTACGACGAACCGTTGTTGGGCGTCAAATGCTTCACCCGCTGAGGGGAAATCAACTACGTCGAGCGGCTCAACTGCACCCTTCGACAACGCCTGGGTCGTCTGGTCCGCAACTCCCTCTCGTTCTCCACATCCGACGAGTTGCTCGGAGCCTCACTCACCCTCGCCTTCCACCGCCACAACTTGTCACGTTGATGCAGCCACTACCTTCTTGGCCAGTGCCTCAGGCGTCCATGCTGGCTGTTGACGCTTGAGCTGCAAGACCCTCTCCAAGATGTCCCGTTCCTGCCGGATAGTCTTCAACTCGCGCTTCACCGAATTTCCACCTGTTCGGCGTTCAGCCCTGGTTTACTTTTCTGATCACTCGCATTGACCCAGCGGCGGAGCAAGGACTCGCTCAACTCCAGGTTGCCCGCGACCTGGCTCTCAGCGACATCCAGTTGCTTGGCACGTGGACGGCTTCCTGTTTGAACTCGGCACTGAAGGTACGACCTTTGCCCACAGTGGACCCCGACTTCTTGTTGCCGGGCCTTAACTCCCTGTCCACGCAGCTGGGGCAACCTCATCACTTGACGCTGCTGAGGTCGAAGACGAGGCCATGGCCGTTCCCTTCGCGGACCGTGAGCTGGCGCAAGCCCACGTCTGCGGGAGCGACAAACACCAGGCGCACCCGGTACTCCTCACCGGGCTTCACGCTGCGGTTGATGGCCTCCTCCGGGCGGTTGCCCTTAGCGAGCACCCAGAACTCCACCGGTTCCCCGTCCGCGTCGAGCAGTTCGTTCTTGAAGGTGTAGTGCGAGGGGCTGTCGGCGTCCGCCCCGACGTTCCTCATCACCACGGTCGCCAGCACATAGCGTTTGCCGGACGGCGCCTCGCGCCCGAGCATCGGCTCGGTCGAGAAGGAGACGTTCTCGAACCTCATGTCGTAACGCCCCATGACATAGGTCGTGCCCATCTTTGCCGGAGCGTCTGCCAGGGCTGTCGCACCGCTCGGGTCCTTGGGGTCGGCGAAGGGGGCGGGCACTGCCTTGGCCTGCGTCCGCAGGTCATACCGCAGCACCGGGCCGTCGCCGCGCTGGACGATCAGCTTGGGAATCACGCCGCTCGCCGGAACACGGACGACCGAGACGATCTCCACCTTCTGCGCGGGCTTGAGGCTCGCCCGGTACTCCTCACTCGTTCCAGCGCGGACGAAGGCGCTCTCACTGACGTGGTTGACGTTCTTCACGTCGACGGCCGTGAATTTCAGGCCGTACAGGCTCGCGTCCTGCCGGGTGGGGTTGTGAGCGGTGAAGCGCAGCACGAGGAGCTTCTCGTCGGCTTTCGGGACGATCAGCGCCGTGCCGAGCAGCACACGGCCCGTGGTGTAGGACGCGCTCAGCAGGGTGAAGTTGATAGGGTTCTGCTGGCCGACCGTGAACGTCTGGCCGATCCTCGCATTCTGCCCGTTCAGTTGCGTCGTGCCCATGACGACGGGCTGGGCAGGCTTGGCGGGTGCGTTCCCGGCAAGGGCTGTGGTGACGAGGGCGAGCGTCAGGGCGGACAGGATGAGTCGGGTACGCATGGGTGCTTCCTCCTTGGACTGCGGTCGGGGAATCCGGCCGCGTTGGAGGAAAGGTACGGGGAGGAGGGTGGCTGAAGAATGTTGGCGCCGCTCACCGCCGCCCGTTTCTCAGGAGGCGAGCACAACAGCCGGGTTTCCTCAGCTGGCAGCCCCAAAAGAAGAGGCGCACCGCCGGGGTGCGCCTGGAACTTCCCCGTCCCCTTCAGCGCCGCAGGAGTTCCCCGTACAGGTGCTCAATGTAGTCGTCCACACTGGCGAAGGACCTCCGTACCCCGTAGGTACCTTCCCGAACTGTCGCGTGCCAGCCGGGGGGATAGTCCTCCCCCTCGCCCCACACGCGCAGGACGTACACGCGCCCCTCGCTCGTCGGTCGCTCGGCCCGGCCCTCTTCCTGTTCCATGATTTCCCCTTTCCACCGCAAGCCCGCAGTGGGCCTGAAGGTAGCAGGCGCGGCGTGGCTGGGGGATGACGCGGACTCAGGAGGGCACTTGCGCCGCCCGGTCGGCCAACACTTCGAGACTCCGGCGCACGCCCGCCGCCCCGCCTACGTCTCCTGACGCCGTGAACGCAGCCTCGGCGCGGGTGTAGAACTCGCGAGCCTCAACGAACCTAAGGTTGCCCGCCGCCGCTTCGCCCGCCCTGACCAGCCAGGGCGCGGCCTGCTTCGGGTCCTCGCCGTTCTCCCAGTGCCCCGCCACCCGGGCGGGATGGGCGCCCGCCGCCGCCAGTACCCGCGCCGCGCTGCGGTGCAGCACCCGGCGCACCGTGGGCGGCATCTGGGCAAGCACCGTTTCGAGCACAAGGTCGTGGCTGAAGGCCTCCCCGGAGACGACCTGCGTCGCCTCCAGCTCCTCCCAGGCCGTCATGGTGTCCAGCAGGCCCGTGCCGAGCGTCTGGGTGACCAGTTCGAGCGTGAAGTCGCGCCGGAGCACCGCCGCCGCCCGCGCCGCTTGCAGGGCGTTCGGCGAGAGCCGGGTGAGGCGCTCCTCGATCATCGCCCCCACGCCCGCGGGCCGGGAGGCGGGGGGACGGACCTCGGCACTTCCCCGCTCGAACATGTTCTTGACCGTCTCCAGCACGAACTGCACGTTGCCCCGCGTGGCGAGCGCGACCTCCCCGGCCACGCCCGCCCCGTTCGGCACGTCGAGGTCGGTGAGCAGGGCCGTGACGGCGTCCTGGCTCAGGGGGGAGAGGTGAATGGGAACGACAACGCCCGCCGCGTACATGGAGTCGAGCAGCGCCGCCGAGTAGGGCGGCAGCTCCCCGGTGCGGTGGCAGTACAGGCAGCGCAACATCGTGTTCGTGTCGCCCCAGAAGCGCGAGCCGACGTAGGCGCCCGCCTCAATGCTGGGCTCGTCCATGAACTGCACGTCGTCCGTGCAGATGATGACGGGGCCGCGCTCGGCCACCAGCCGCACGACCTCGTACTTCGCTTCGTAGAAGCGGCGCTTGTCCGCCTCGGTCGTCATGGGGGGCGGCGCCTCCCCAAGTTCGGGCAGCATCCGGGCGAGTTCGCGGATCACCCACCGCGGCAGGTCGAGGTCGGGGTTGGCCGCGAGAGTCTGCCGAAAGTTGCGCGCGTGAGTGGCGTAGGGCACGTCCGCGTCCCCCGGGCGTCCCTGGAAGAACAGAATTTGATGATCCTTCCGCGAACGCAGGAAGTCCTGGGCGAGGCGCGTCTTGCCCGAGCCGGGGTCCCCCTCGATCATGATGCCCAGGCCCTTCTCCCACGCCTCCTCCATGCGTGCCCACACGTCCTCGCGGCCCACCAGGATGGGGGGGCGCAGCACCTGAAGGGGGATACGGGCGGCCCGCCGGGGGACCCGCCTCTCCACGGTGCCTAGGTCAATATCCCGCGCGAGACGCTGTGTCGGCGCCGAGGGCTCGGCGCCGAGTTGGTGGCGGAGCGTGTGCTTGCAGCGGTGGTAGGCCCGCAGCGCCGCCGCCCGGTCGCCGAGGTCGTAGTGCGCGCGCATCAGGGCCCGGTGCCCTTCCTCGGAGACGGGGTCGAGTTCGGTCCAGCGTTCGGCAAGGGCGGCGGCCTCGGTGGTCTCGCCCTCCCGGAGCAGGCGCTCGACCTCCTCGCGGTACCGGCCCGCCTGCACCGCCGCCAGCCGCTCGCCCTGGGCGAGGACCCACTCGGCGAAGTCGGGCAGGTCGTCAAAGTCCACCCCGTCCAGCAGCGCGCCCCCCGCCCCCGCGCCCCCGGGGTTGAGGAGGTCGAGCGCATCCACGGTGACGTTCGACCCCAGGGCGAGCGAGTCGCCCGCCTCCACGAGATCCGCGCCGCTCGCCTCTCTCAGGCGGCGCAACAGGTGCACGAGGTTGTTTCTGGCTGCCCCGGTGGGCGTCTCAGGCCACAGCAACTCGGCAAGATGACCGCGCGGCGCCCCACCCTCCAGCGCGATGTAT
This sequence comes from Deinococcus apachensis DSM 19763, assembly GCF_000381345.1. Lineage (NCBI taxonomy): Bacteria > Thermotogati > Deinococcota > Deinococci > Deinococcales > Deinococcaceae > Deinococcus > Deinococcus apachensis. The sequence continues at coordinate 4,292 of NZ_KB906422.1, forward strand.
GCCAGCAGCGCGGCGGTCTTGCGCTCCAGGGGTAGCGCCCGGCCCTCCGGCGAGGTGAGGCGCGGCGGACCGAGCACGTCCAGTCGCCAGGACGTCTGAGATTCAGGCATTCCCCAGTTTAGCCAATTCTCACCTTACGTTGTGAAGAATTGTTCCCTCGCGCAGAGGATGAGGCGCGCGACCGGGTTGTAGGTGAGGAACGCGTCCCTCGACTCGTGCGGGACCTGCTCGCGGGTGGTGCGCTCCAGCCACGCCTCTGCCGAGCGCAACGTCACCTCCGCCGTGGAGTCCCCGGCCGCCCGTTGCGCCCTGAACAGGGTGAGCAGCACCTCGCCGCGGGACAGGTCGGCGGGTTCGAGCGTGTTCAGGAGGTGGGCGCCCTGGGCCGCATGGGCGAGGGCTTCCCGAGCCTGACCCGCGCGCAGCAGGGCCCCCGCAAGCCGCGTGTGCGCGCTGAGTTCGAGGCCGCCGAGGTCGTGACGGCGGGCAAGGTCCAGGGCTTCGCGTGCCGCCGCGCAGGCGGCTTCAGGCTCATCCCGGAGCGCCTGCACGAGGCGCACCCGGCCCAGGGCGAGGGGGCGCGGCGCCCCACCGAGCAGCGTCTCTGCCTGTTCGAGGGCCGCCTGGCCGTCCGCCCCACGTTCAAAGGCGAGCCGGGCGAGGGCGAGATGGGCGCGGACCGCGTAGGTACCGGGAAGGTGAGCCGCGCCCGCCCGCGTCAGCATCTCCTCGGCCCGCACGTCGTCCCCGAGCGACACGAGCACCTCGCCCAGGCAACCACGCGCGTAGTCGTGCAACCAGCCACTGGGATCGAGTTCACCCGTGAGAACCTGCTCGAAGTGCCGCACCGCCGCCGCGTATTCGCCGAGGTCCCCGTGGGCAAGGCCGAGCAGGAGGTGACTTATGGCCGAGGCGTCGGGCGGGTCGACCCCGTGCAGGGCCGCGGAACGCTGGAGGGCTTCCAGCCCCCCCCTCACGTCGCCGAGGTCACTCAGGCAGACCGAGAGGTTGCGCAGAATCACCGCGAGGTGGCCCCGGTCCCCCAGCGCTTCCAGCATCTCCGCCGCCCGGCGGTGCAACCCCTCGGCCTCGCGGTGGCGGTCCCCGTGATCGAGGACGACGGCGAGGTTGCTCAGGCCGCTGGCGAGGGCGACGGAGGAACCGAGGGGCTCAAGCACCGCCACCGCCTCGCGCAGGGTCGCCTCGGCCTCGGACAGGCGACCCTGCGCCCAGAGCGCCGTGCCGAGGTCGCCGAGCAGGTTCGCCCGCAATTCCGGCTCGTCCTGGCCCTCCAGGGCCCTCAATCCGCGCCGCACCGCGACCTCCGCCCGCGCCCCCTCGTTGCGGGTGGAGAAGAGGCCCGCCTGGAGCAGCCAGCCCTGCGCGGTCTCAGTGGGGCTCTCCGCCCGCTCCAGCACGTCGTTCACCGCCGACTGGCGGGCCTCCAGGTTGTCGCCCAGGCTCAGCACCTCCGCCCGGCGCCGCCACGCCCCGAAGGCGCGATCATCGCCCAGCGCCTCGAAGAGGCGGGCGGCCTCCTCGAAGTGGGCCGCCGCCTCGCGCAGGCGCAGGGAGGCCTGGGCCGCCTCGCCCGCCCGCAGGAGCCACGGCGCGGCCTCGGTCTCCTGCTCGCCCTGCCGCCAGTGCCAGGCCACGCGGGCGGGCGGGGCGTGCTCGCCTTCCAGGGCGCGGGCGGCGGCGCGGTGGAGCAGCCGCCGCACTGAGGGCGGAATGCCTTCCAGCACCGCCTCCGCCACGAGGTCGTGGTGGAATCGCTCGCCCGCGAGGATCTGCGCCGCCTCCAGCTCGTCCCATGCGCCCACCACGTCGAGCAGCGGGGCCGAGAGCAGGCTCGCCACGAGGTCGGGGGTGAAGTCGCGCCCCAGGATTGCGCACGCCCGGGCGACGTGCAGGGCCATCTTCGGGAGGCGGGCGAGGCGGTCATTGATGAGCTGACCCAGCCGGGGTGGGACATGCCCGTTTCGGCCAAAGGCCCCACCACTCGCCAGCGCCTTGACCCCCTCCAGCACGAAGAGGGGATGTCCACCCGAGGCGCGGGCCAGACCCTCCGCCTCCTCCGGGGCCACGTTCAGGCTGAAGAGCAGTTCCCGGGTGGCCGTCTCGCTCAGCGGCGGCAGGCGCAACCACTCGGCCTGCCCGGCCTCGACCAGCCGCTCGAAGATCCCCCGGGTGTAGGGGGGCAGCTCGTTCTCCCGGTGCACGGCGATGAAGTGCGGCAGCCCGCCCGGCTGGCCCATCGGAAAGACGGCCCCGATCATGTCGAAGCCCACCTCGACGCTCGCATCGTCGGCAAACTGCATGTCGTCGAACACGCACACGTCCACACCGGTCAGGCAGAGCCCGAAGGCGTGCTGAAGGGCGGTGTGCAGGCCCGCGTCCGTGCTCGTGGCGGGTGCCTCCCCCGGGGGCGCAAGTTCGGGGAGGAGGAAACTCACCGCCCGCCGCAGATCGAGGGGCAACTCGGCACCCGAGAGGCTCAGCGCCCGGCGCAGGCTGCGAATCGTGGTGGTGTAGGGAACGAGGGTATCCCCCGGGCGCGCCTCGACCCACAGCACCCGCCCCTTGCCCGCCCCGAAGTCTGCCGCCAGGCGCGATTTGCCCATGCCCGGCGCCCCCGCCACGATGATGAATTGCCCCCGCTCCCAGGCCTCCTCCATCCGGGCGAGTTCGCGCTCGCGGCCCGCGAGGACAGGGGGGTGCAGGGCCGCAAAGGACACTGGGACCATGGGCCGGGCCGGGGGTAACGCGTCGCCCCGCTCGATCAGCGCCGCGAGTTCACGGGTCTCGGGCATGGGCTCGGTGCGCAGCTCGTCCCGCAGCCGCTCCCGCAACCCCGCGTACACCTCCAGCGCCTCGGCGCTCTGGCCCCTGAGGTACAGCAGGCGCATCAGCCGCCGGTGTGTCTCCTCGGACTGCGGGTCGAGGGCGAGGGCGCGCCGGGCGAGGAGGGTCGCGCCCGCCAGATCCCCGGCCTCCTCGGCCCGGTCCGCCGCGCGGGCCGTTTCCCGGGCCCGCCGCGCGTCGATCCGGTCCCGCTGCACGATCAGCCAGTCGGCGAGGTCAAGGTGGTCGTCGAAGCGAACGCCGTCCAGCAGGGTGCCGTCCGGCATCCCGGCTCCGCCGGATGCGCCCCTCAGCACGTCCACCTGAACCCCGGGGGCGAGGGAGAGCGTCTCCTGACCCACGATCAGGTCCTCACCATGCGCGGCGCGCATCCGGCGCAGGAGCTGAACGAGGTTGTTCCGGGCCGCCGTCTCGGTCCGTTCGGGCCACAGCAACCCGGCCAGGCGCGACCTGGGCGACTGACCCTCCAGAGCGAGGTACGCCAGCAGGGCGAGCGACTTGCCCTCCGGCCGCGTCTCCCGGCCGTCCGGCGCCACGAGGCGGGGCCCGCCGAGCACGAACAGGCGCCATGTTGCCATATTGTTCATCGGTCCCGACATGCTAGCAGGGGACGACCGGAGAGAGCGGAAAGGCTGGGGGCCGTCAGGAGTTCCCCCAGTGAGTGAAGTGCTCTGCCCCGTTCAGGCCGGAGCAGGTCTGTCACCCGTGAGCCACGCTCAACTGCGTAAGTTCGGGGGGATGAACAACCAGACGTTATCCGCCAAATGCCTCCAGTCTTACCGTTCCCTCTCCCGTTGGAGGAGCCATGCTATGCGGGGCAGCCTGTTGCTCTGCACCCTGCTTGGGGGCGCGTCCGCGGGGGGGAGCGCGCCGCCCCCGTCGCCCGCCGAAGTCCTGGCCTCGCTGGGGCTCGGGGACGTGTGCGTCGGTGAGGGCGCGACTGTCCTTTCCTCCGAGGATCTCCCCAATACCTTCCTGCTGTCCTACTCGGAAATCATGTCCGGTGTCGCCGACCGTCACCGGGAGGAGTTGTCCTTCAGGGGGGGGAAGTGCAAGGTGTACACACACCTCACGCTGGCGTTCGGCGGCCAGGAACCCCGCCTGCCGTACACGCTCCGCTTGCAGCTCATCCGTGACCCCTGGAACGACGCGAACCCCGGGGTCGTCTGGGAGAGTGGGGCAGTAGGTGTTGCCGATTCCCTGGGTACTCTGGAGAATCTTCAGAACGTCGCGGACGAGTTGTACCTGCGTCTGCTCGCGGACTGGCGGCGCACCCACCTGTAAAGGACGAACACGAACGCCCCTACCTTGACGGGGGCGTTCGCGTTTCATCCAATTCCTTCCTCTCTGCGGGGGTGATCGGAGGGCGACCACCTCTCGTGCAGCCGCCCTTTGAGAGCCTCCGGCAAATCCGTCTATGGTACGAATTCGAGCTTTACGGGGGCGGAAAAGACGGGAGTGTTCATCGGGAAGTCCTCGGCGCTGGCCTTGTCCGACTGGATCAAGCCCTTGTACGTCTCTCCCGAAATGGACTTGAAGGTGGTGGAGGTGCCCTGAAGGTTCGTGAGGTAGTCGCCCGCATCATTGAGAACACGGTGCGTTTCCCGGTCGGTGCCCGCGGGCTTACTGTCGAACTCGTAGCGAATCTCGTACGAGGCCGCACCGATCAGCAGGTTTTCCTCCGTGCCGCTGATCTGCAGGTAGCCCCCCGTAAGGCGGTCCCGGGCGTCGCCCTGATTCGGGTCCTGCTTCGGCAGGGTGTACGGCAGGCTGTTGCCGTTCACCTTCGTGAGCTGGTATCGGCAGGTGTAGATCCCCGTCACCACTTCCCGGCACGGGCCCAGCCCGTCGATGACCTGGACGTAAGAGATCAGGCGCAGGGTATTCTTCCCCGTCTCGTTGCGCACGAGATCAACGCTCACCGCCACGGGGTTCACGGCTGGCTTGTCGGCCGGGGCCCGGTAGGTGCCGCTGGAGACGTTGCCCTCGTCCTTGCTCACCGTCCCGACCGCCGCGCTGCCGCCCGCCGTGCCGTTCACCGCCCAGCCCCGCGTGAAGGGGGTCAGGGTCTGCGGCGCGCAGGTCGTGACGAGGGGCGTCACAAGGTCCTCGTCAAAGGGTTCGGTGGTGGGGCCGACGCAGCGTATCAGCGTGAGCTTGACCGTCTCCCCGAGCTTGACCGTCGCCTGTCCCGGGTCGAGCCGGTAGGCCTCCGCCCACGTCCAGTCGCTGAAGTGGTTCGTGGAGACGGTGAGGGTGTTCGACTCGCGGTTCTGCGCAGTGCCTAGGTGCGCCTGCCACGTGCCCTGACTGTCCTGCGTGGCGACGACGAAGCTGCTCGCCGCGCTTTCCTGCGCCTCGTCGTACTGGAAGGAGAGTTGCACCGGCTGCTTGAAGGTCGTCCCCTCCGGCCCCAGGCGGTACGCACCGCCCTTCCCGTTCGGTGCGGTATTCGTGATGGGCTGCACCGTGATTTCGGTGGGGGACGTGAGTGCCCCAGCGGGAATGTTGACCTTGAGCTTGCCGTCCGCCGAGACGACGGTGCCGCCCTGGGACCCGACGGTCGTCCGCGCAGCCTCACCGGTCGGGGTGCCGACGGGGAAGGTCGGGGCGGGCGCAGGTGTGGATGCGGTTTCCGTGCAGGCGCTCAGGGCCATCGACAGCAGCAGTGCGGCGACCGGAGCCGTCTTCTTCGTGTGTGCCTTCATATCCTGCCTCCTTCGCTCGTTGAGCGTGGCCGGAAGGTACGGGCCGGGGGATGGCTGGCAAATGTTGTCCAAGCCTTACGCCGAGAGGGCGATACGGCAAGATCGAGAAATTTTTGTAGGTCTGGAGTGAGGGCAGCACGACCCTAAGACCCCAGTGCTGGGGCGCATGACGCTCGGGGCGCGGCCTGTGTGCGCTGGTGTAAGCCTTTTCTACCCGCAGCACGGTTTCCCCCAACATTCTCCAGCCATTCGGCCCCCCGTACGCTTCCGGCACGCCTGAAGGCGACGGAGGAACCCATGAACCGCAATGCCCTGACCGCCCTGCTCGGCCTCACCCTCTCACTGGTGGCCCAGGCCCTTCCCGCCGCCTCCGCCCCCCGCACCATCAAGGGGACAATCACGGCGGCGGGCGGACATTCGCTCAAGGACACAGTAGTGATCGCCTGTCCGAAGGGAGACTGTGACTCGGACGACGTGAAGGGTGCCGTGATTGCCAGCGGGAAGGCCAGGGCAGACTTCACCATCACGGACCTTGAGAACGTGCCCTATGCCCTCTACGCGGTGCAGGACAACGACGGGGATGAGGATGTGAGCGTGGGGGACTGGGTGGACCGCAACCTGCTGGAGGAAAAGGAAGCGGCACTCGTCAAAGTCGGCACGGCGAACGTGAAGCTCGAACTCGTGGAGGTGAAGAGGGCTGCCGCTGCGCCGGGCACCAACACCCAGCCTCGGTCTAACACCACGAAGCCTGCGGCCCCCAGCGCCACGACCGCTCAGCGAGGTTTCATCACTGGAACCGTCGTAAACGAGCAGGGGGTGCCACTGCCTGGTGTCGAAGTTGTCGCGGACAACACGCTCGCATACAATTCCAACCTCATCACCCGTACCGACGCGCAGGGCCGCTACAAGATCGACGTGCGCAATGCCCCCGTTACCTTCAACGTCACGGCCAGCCTGACCATCAAGTACGACGGCTACTCCGCCCGCGTCGACCTCGTGCCCCAGAATCCGGAGACCGTTCCCGGCGGTGTAGGCGGTGTGCGCAACTTCACCTTCAAGCCTAAACCGGTGACGCAGCAGGACCCTTACGGCAATCTCGCGTGCGTGTTTGTCGAGCGGGAAGCGGGCAACTTCGACATCGACCCTGCCCAGGTGATCCTGACGCTCACACCGGTTGGTAAGCTCGCGGATGGCTCGACTGGCAAGGTGCGCCAGACGAAGCTGGTCATGAGCGGTGGGGGCTGGGTCGCAGCCAACGTGATGTGGGGGACCTACAAGGTCACGGGCACCATGAACGGGCACCCCATCGAACTCCGCAGGCGCATCGGCGGGATGGATACCTACGAGTGGGGCATGAGCTACACCGGCGGCTTCACCCGCGACTACCAATCGCTCCAGCCCAACATGTTCCTGGAGATTCGTCTGCCCAAGAACTGAGCGGCGCACTCGTCACTTTAGGCACGCAGATCACCGCACATATGCGGGACGATCGGGAACAGGCCACCCATCCTTACCTACACCGGGTGACGCGCAACACTTACAGGTTGAACGAGGCACGGCGGCGTGCAGCGGAAGGCTTGTGATTCCCAGCGGTTCCGCTGCTGAGTTGGACTTACCCAGCAATGCCCCTGCAAAGAGAGAGGAAGAGAGATGTGTAACTTTCACCGCCCGTCCACATTGAGTAGCGTCTCAGGGTGCAGTGCGGAGGCGAGCGCGATGACTTCCTTTCCCGCTGAGGCCACGGATCCCCTGAGCCCACTTGGCCCCCGGCTGTCCTTAAACCAGGGCAGCAGCAGCAAGTGCACGGGCTGACGCAGGACAGGAGGGTCCGTTGCAATGAAGAGCGCCTCCGCCCAGCGGCGGTACTTCCCTGTCGGTCCCCGGTACGCCGGGAACCCGAACATCGCATGGCTTAGATCCCCCACGTGATAATCCAGCCCATACCCACACCGCGCGAACTTGTCCGGGAGGTTTCGAATATTCGCGATGTTCTTGCTGATCGCGTGCGTCTTCCCCCGCCGCTCCGCCTTTCCCGCATACAGGGGCGTGAAGGCGTTTCGGTCCCCCACCCCCATCAGGTAGACGAGCCCCTGCCAGGCATCATCCTGTAACCCCTCTTCGAGCAACTCGATCATCGCGGCCTCGAACTCCGGCGAGCGGGTAAGGATGCGGCGATCCCCTTCCCGGCCACGCTGGTGAGTCCGGACGAGTAAGCCGTCCGTGTCGAACAAGGGCGCGAAACGTGCTCCAGGGAAGCCGTCCAGCCAGATCTGCAGAAGGGTCATCGCCCCTGCCCTTCATGGTTAAGGAGGCGGAGAGAATAGGCATCCGCCGCGAGACCCACAAGCTGGTATTCGACGGCTCCAATCGTCTTGGGGAAGCCAGGGATGGGCGGGAACTGAATCTGGGTCTCCCCTACTATTGATAACGGCTTAGGTTTGGGACGCCCAGTGCGCTTCTCGCTCCCGTGCTTCCGGCCAGGAGGGACCCTCAACCCAGGGTCGCGTCTCAAACAAGCCCGGAATCAATAAGTGCAGCTGGAGGTCAAATTGCACGCTGTCCTGCCCCTCGTGCAGCAATCTTGTCCGCCACCGCAAGTAACTCCCGTTGCCCTTAGCCAGGCCCGTGAGGTGCTGGTTCCAGCGGGAGACAGGGGAACGGGCCTTCCCGACGTAAGCAGGGATCGCCTTATCCGAGCGGCCTTCAGTTAGGACGTACACGTACTCGGGCGCACCCTGCCGCTCCATCAGCGTGGCGATTCGAGACAAGACGGCTTTGCGGTGGATCGGCTCCCCTTGAGCGGTGAGGGGGGTGCTGAACTGCTCATGCTCTGCCATCCACGTCTCGAAGAGCGCCCGCTTGCGTAGGGTGTCGCTTTCGAGGGTCATGCCGCCATCGTGTCAACGCGAGACGCGCTCTGCCCGCAAATTTGCCGCGCCAACTCCAGGTGCGTAACGCCGGGTACCTGCACGCGTACCGTGTGCTCGCCCTCATGGTGCTGCTGAGTGCGCTCTACGTCCTCATGTTCGGGGGGAGTCCGGCGGGTGGTGGCCCCGCGCGGAAAATGAACGCACTGCCCTCTTCTGGGGCGTGTGGGGCTTCGTGCTCACCCTGCCCAGCGCGATCCTCGCCTGGACCGAACCCGACATCGAGCAACGAGGCGGAATGTGGCCTGCGGTTTCGACTGAATACCGCTGACTCGCGCTGCATGTCACGTGATCTTCTGTTCATCAGCGGCCGTCCGGCCGCTTTTTTATGGCTCGTGTGGCCGCGCCCGCCTTGAGAGAAGGGAGCTTCTTCCCCAAGCGGGACGATCTTCACCGCGCAAGCTTCGTCACTCCACGCATGCTCCCTGGTACGGGTGGAGCGGTTGGCGTGTCCTTGAGGGACGTGCTGTACCCAGCGTTCACCGGGAACAGTCACAGTCCTGACGTTCTGCTCGTAGGGTGAGGCACCCCACGAGAACCCCGGCCGGGTGGGCCCCGCCCCTGGCGTCCGTCAGGGGCTTGATCTGGCCGGAAGGGGAGCTGCTGCGCGTCTCTCACCACCACCACCTGCCCCGTTGATGCAGCGCCCCCCAGATCTGGTGGTCACCCTGGCGGGGCTGGCCTTTCAATCGCTGGCTGCCGGTTCTGCCTGAGCCGTCAGATGCTCGGCCAAGGCGGGCCATTGCGCCCGCACCTGTTCCTGCGCGCCGTGCTGCGCCGCCCCCTCCATTCGATCAACGCCGCGATGTACGCGGGCAGCCAGACCTCTCGCGTGAGCAACTCCTGCGCGTCCTGCATCCGCCCCAGGGCCTCCAGCACGTCCAACAGGGGCTGCGGCGCGTCCTCGAGCAGCTCCAGCGTATAGCGGTAGCGCTTGAGGTGCTTGCGCCACTCGTTCCAGCGGTCCACGTTCTCCGAGGTCAACACCACCGACGCTTCCCGCTGCAATTCCTCCGCGTCACTCGTCAGTGCCTCCCAGACTCGGGCTTTCCAGCGCTTCGGGCGCTCCATCTCCGGGGGCAGTTTCGGGAACGCCACGTCCGCCAGGGTGTGGTCCCGCGCCTGCTGCCACTCCAACTGGAACGTCTGGATCTCCGCGGCGGGCGCCTGCAACGCTTCCAGGGCGGACTGCAGATGCCGTCCCGCCGCGTCGCGGCCCCGCACGGGCGAGACCACCTGCCGCAAGACACGCGCGTTTGGGAATCCTCGACCCCGCCCGCTTGAACCGGTGACACCCGCCGCTTCTTCCCGCTTGAAGGGCTGATGCGGCGGGCGACACACCTCAACAACCTCGCCACTCTTGAACGGCGACCGGACAACAGACAACAGGCTGGACGCTCCCGCTAGACTTCCACCGTGTTCACAGCGTCTCCCTGGCAGGTCGAAGTGCTTGGCACGCCCCGACTGCCGCGCTTGACCAAAGAGGTGGTGCTCCTCGACCGCAAGACGGGCGCCCTGCTCGCGTATCTTGCGCTGGAGGGACCGACGAGCCGTGCCAAGCTCGCCGTGATGCTCTGGCCGGACTCGAAGGAAAGCACGGCGCGCAACAACCTCGCGCAGACCCTGCGTAAGCTGCGGCTGGTATCCGGTGAGAACCTGATCGTCGGCCGGGACGAACTGCGCCTGGCTGAGGGCGTGTCCGTCGACGCGCCCGCCGTGCGCGACCTCTACGGGCAGGACCAGCACGAGGCGTTCGTGGCCCAGTACGCGGAGGTCCTGGGGCATTTCGACTACGACGACTGCCCGGAGCTCGAGGAGTGGTTGCTGGGGGAGCGGGAGCGCTGGCAGCAGTGGCAGCGCACGGCGTTGCGGGCGTTGGCGATGGACGCCGAGGCAGCGAACGACCTTGGGGGGGCGCTCGCGTGGGCGCAACAGCTCCTCGAGGTGGACCCGGTGTCCGAGGAGACCTTCGCGCTCGTGATGCGCCTGCACTTCGCCCTGGGGGACCGGCCGCGCGCGCTCGAGACGCTCAAGGCCTGCGAGGACATGCTGGCCCGGGAGTTCGGCGTCACGCCCGCGGAAGGCACCCTGGCCCTGGCGCGCCTCATCCGTGGCGGAGCCCCGCCATCCGGAGACCATTCCTCGCGCGGCCCGCAAATTCCGCTGTCCGTGCTGCGCCCGCCGGTCCTCGTCGGACGTGAGCGCGAGTGGGCCCTCATGGAGGAGGCGTGGGCGAAAGGCCAGGGGGTGTGCCTGGTAGGCGAGGCGGGGGTCGGCAAGTCCCGCCTCGTGCAGGAGTTCGCGCGCGTGCATGGGGGCGACTTCTACTTCGAGTGCCGCCCCGGCGACGAGGGCGTGGTGTACGGCACGACGGTGCGGATGCTGCGCAAGATTCTTCGGAGATACCCGCACCTGACCTTCGAGCCCTGGGTCACGCAGCAACTCGCTCTGATCCTGCCGGAATTCGGCACGCCACCCGCGTCCCTCACCACCGAGGCCGACAAGGTGCGCTTCTACCAGGCCCTCACGGAGGTCGTGCGCGCCGCCATCCATGCGGGCATGACGGTGCTGGCGTACGACGACACGCACCACTTCGACAACGGCAGCGCCGAGGCTCAACTGTTCATGTGGGGCGCTCTCGGCTGGGGGGACGTGGACGCGCCGTTTCGCATCGTGTTCAACTCGCGCCCCCAGGAGTACACGTCGCTCGCCGCGCGGGCCCTGCGGGACCTCGTGCAGACGGGACGCGTGCTCGTCATCGAACTCGAACCGCTCGCCCCCACGGTGGTAGAGCGTCTGGTCGCCAGCATGAACGTGCCGCACCTCGCGGCGCTCACGCCCGCCCTGCAACGCTACACAGGCGGCAACCCCCAGTTCCTGCTCGAAACGGTGAAGCACCTCATCGAAACGGGCCAGGTCGAGCGCGGCTTTCCCGAGCGGCTCCCGCCCCCGCAGCCCGTCGGGGCGGTCGTGGCGCAGCGGCTGGCCCGCCTGTCGCCGACCGCACTGCACGCGGCGCAGGCGGCGGCGACCATGCAAAGCGACTTCACCCTCGAGCTCGTCTCGGAGGTGTTGCGGTCTCCCCTGCTCGAAGTGCTCCCCGCGTGGCAGGAACTCGAGCGGGCCCAGATGGTCGCGGAAGGCCGCTTCAGCCACGACCTGGTGTATGAGGCGGTCGAGGCGAACATGCCCCCGGGGGTGAGCACGGCGCTTCACCGCAGCGCCGCCCGGGTGCTGGAAGAGCACGGCTTTCCCCCGGCGCGGGTGGCGGGGCACTGGCTGCGGGGGGGCGAGCCGCTGCGCGCCGTGCCGAAGCTGCGGGAGGCGGCCGAGCAGGCGCGGGCCACGTTCCGCTTCGTGGAGGCAGCGAACCTGTACGAGCAGGCCGCCTCGCTGCTCGAGGCGCACGGCGACGTGGACGCGGCGTTCGACGCCCGGCTGCTGCTGACGCGCGACTTCCTCAAGGAGTTCGACCTCGGCGAGCGGTACGGAGCGTCCCTGGCGCGCCTGTTCGCCCTCGCCCACACCGAAGGGCAACGCGCGCGGGCGTGGCATTGCCAGGGGTTGCTGCACAGCCGCCGCTCCGAGCTGGACCTGGCCCGGGAGGCGGCCCGCGAGGGCTGGACGCACGCCGAGCGGAGCGGCGACCTCACCGTGCAGGCCGAACTGTCGCAGATGCTGGGAATCGTCTCGCTGCAACTCGGGCAGCTCGAGGAGGCGGCCACGGCGCTTCGCCGCGCGGCAGCCCTCAACGAACGCCTCGGACTGGTCACGGGGCAGCTCTCGGCGCTGCAAAACCTCGGCGTGGTGCTCGGCAAGCTCGGCCGCTACACGGAGGCAGCGCGCCACTTCGAGGCGCTCGCCGAGCAGGGAGAGCGCGCGGGGCGGCCGGTCATTCAGGTCCACGCGCTCACCAATCTCGCGCTCGCCCTGGCCCGAGTGGGGCGCAAGCGGGAAGCGCAGGCACCCGCCGCGCGGGCCCTCGCGCTGATCGAGCGGATGCAGGGCCGGGCGATGAACCGCGTGCTCCTGCTCGTGGTGCAGGGGGAACTCGCGCGGGACCTTGGGCGGTACGCCGAGGCGCTGGACGCGCTGGAACGGGCGCGTGAGGCGAGCGAGGCGTACGACCACTTCGCCTGGCCGCTCGTGCTGCGGCAGACGGCCGCTGTGTATGCGGCGCTTGGCGTCCCCGACCGCGCCGGGGAACTGGCGCGCGACGCCCTGCGCTTTCCCCAGGCGTCGCCCGCCGAGCAGGCGGGGGCGCTGCTGGCGCTCGCGTCCCTCGACGCGGAGCGTGGGCAGGACACGTCGGCCGCCCTGGGCGAACTCGAACCCCTGCTCGCCCACCTCGGGCCGGACGAGACCCTGAAACTCGACCTCGTGCGGCTCCAGGGGGCGGACGATCCCGATCTCGGGGCCAGCGAGCGCCTTCTCGAACGCTTGCATGCCCTCGAAGCCCGGGACCTGCTGATCGTGGCCCAGATGCACCACGCCCGCCTGCTCGTGAGGGCGGGGCGAGCGGAGGACGCCCTGGGCCACTCGTTCACGGCGGTCCGGCTGCTCGAACAGTACGAGCCTCTGGAGTGGCCGCGGGACCGGATTCTCGCGCTGCACGCCGCCGTCCTCGCCACCGCCGGTCACCCGGAGGCCCGTGAGGCGGCGCGGCGAGCCGTGGAGGCGGCCCGGGGCACGGCCGCCGCCCACGTCCCGCTCAAGCACCGGGAGGCCTACCTCGCCGCCGTGCTGCGTGACCTGCCCCGGCAGGAGGCGACCAGCACGATGTTTAAGAGTTCGTAAAGAACTGCTTGCTATCATCTCACCGTGTCTGCACAGTCCACCGTGCGTGTCGCCGTTCTGGGCACGCCCACCTGGCTCGGGGGGAGCAGTTCCCCCAGGCCACTCGACCGCAAGACCGCGGCAGTCCTCGCGTTCCTCGCCCTGACCGGCGGCGGCACCCGCTCGCGCGTCGCGGGCCTGCTCTGGCCGGACTCGCGGGAGAGCACGGCCCGCAACAACCTCGTGCAGTTGCTGCGCAAGTTGCGCCTGACGGTCGGGGAGGACCTCGTCGTCGGCGCCGACGTCGTGCGCCTCTCGCAGAACGCGCGCGTGGACGCGCTCGACCTGCGGGAATTGTTCCTGCTGGGGCACCACGCGGCCTTTCTTGAGGGGGGCGGCGAGGTGCTGGGGGGGTACGTGTACGGCGACTGCCCGGAGTTCGACGACTGGTTGCGGGGGGAGCGCGCGCGGTGGCGGGGGTGGCGCCGCGAGGCGCTGGCCGCCCTGAGTGCCCGGGAGGAGGAGCGGGGCGCGTATGAGGAGGCGCTGGGGTGGGCCGAGGGGCTGCTGGTGGAGGACGCGACCTCCGAGGAGGCTTTCGTTCGCCTCCTGAGGCTGCAATACCTGGTGGGGGACCGGGAAGGTGCCTTGCACACCTTTGCCCGCTGTGAGGACATGCTCCGGCGCGAGCACCGGGCGGCGCCGCTCCCCACCACCCTCGACCTCGTGAACACCATCCGGCTCGGCAGCACCCTACCCCCCGCTGCCCCACGGCCGCAGCGCGTCATTCCCCCCGCCGTCCTGTGCCCGCCCGTGCTGGCAGGACGTGAGCGAGAGTGGGCCGTGATGGAGGAGGCCTGGGCGCGGGGGCAGGGCATCATCCTGAGCGGGGACCCGGGGGTCGGCAAGACCCGCCTGATGCGGGAATTCGCGGCGAGCAAGGGGCGCTGGTTCCACCTCGACGGGCGGCCTGGGGACACGTCCGTCCCCTACGGCACGTACGCCCGGGTGTGGCGCGGCCTGCTGCGCGGCCGTCCTGACCTGGAGCTCCCCGACTGGGTCCGAGAGCCGTTCTCGCTCCTCCTGCCCGAGCTGTGGCCGACGAGGCCCCCCCCGCTCACGTCCCCCGCCGACAAGGAGCGCCTGTTCGCGGCGACGGGGGAACTCGCCTTCCGCATCAGCCAGGGCATGACCTGCGTGATCGCGGACGACACGCAGTACTACGACGCGGCGAGCATGGAGCTGGGGGCGTCCATCGCTGCCCGGTTCGTGCCCTTCGATCCGAACGGGGGCGTCGTGCCGATGCTTACCGCCCACCGACGCGGCCAGTTGCCGCCCGCCGTGGAGGGCCATCTCCGGGGCATGGTGGCGGCGGGCCTCGGCGTGTGGATCGACGTGGAGCCGCTCGACGAGGAGGCCGCGACGCGCCTCCTCGTCAGCCTGAAGCTGCCCGAGGTCCAGCGGCACGCGCCCCGACTCGCCCGCTCCAGCGGCGGGAATCCGCTCTTTCTGCTGGAGGCCGTGAAACACCTGCTCGAGGACCAGGCCCGGCCCGCTGGAGAGGAGGTCCCCCCGGTCCCCGAGAAAGTCCACGCGCTCATCACGGAACGGCTGCGGCGCCTCTCGCCCAGGGCCCTGCTGCTCGCACAGGCCGCCTCGGTCCTGCAAAGTGAGTTCGACCTCGATCTCGTCGCCGCCGTGCTGGACGCGCCGCTGCTCGACGTGCTGCCTGCCTGGCAAGAACTCGAGCGGACCCAGGTGCTCGCGGGGGGACGCTTCAGCCACGACTTGGTGTACGAAAGCGTGCGCGCAGCCATGTCGGTCAGCGTGCGGCAGGCCCTGCACCGCAGCGCGGCGCGCGTGCTGGAGCGCCAGGGAGGCAACCCGGCCCGCATCGCGCGGCACTGGCTCGAAGGCGGCGACCCGGGCCGCGCCGTCCCGGGGCTGCGGGCGGCGGCGGGGGCAGCGTGCGCTGCCCTCCGCTTCGTGGAAGCCGCCGAGGCCCTCGAGCAGGCGGCGACCATCCTGGAGGCGAACGGCGAACTCGACGCGGCCTTCGGCGTGTGGGCGAGCCTGATCCGGGACGTGCTGCGCCCCGGGGTGCTGGACGAACGGCACGAGACGGCCCTCCGCCGCCTGGCCGATGTCGCCCGCACGCCCGAGCAACAGGCCCTGGTCGAGCGGTGCCTGGAAGAGCGACGTTCGGCGGACACCCGGGCGCAGGCCGTCAGCTGAACGAGGCTCCCAGAGATCACCCGAAAATCATGCTGGGGTGATTACGCTGCCTTCCATGCCCGCCCGTGTACCCGACACCCGGGCGGCCGAAGGAGCAACCATGCCACGACCCATCCAGACCTTTCCCCTCGCCCTCTCCGTCCTGTCCCTCGGCGCGCTGGGTTTGGGCGCGTCCACCAAACTTACCCCGAACACCGTCAGCGGGCGGGTGGTCGACGAGCGCGGCAAGCCCGTGCCAGGCGTCAGGATCATCATCGAACCCGCGATGTTTCGCGGCACGATCACGACGACCACGAACGCGCAGGGCCGCTACCAGTCGATCGAGCTCAATCCCGCCACGAACCCGTACTACGTGTACGCTTACAAGGAGGTGAAGTACCACGATCGGCGGTACTGCCTGCGCATGGCGGGCGATCCCGAACCGTATCAGGAGGCGTTCAACGCCAAGGCGGGTGCGGCGCGCAACTTCGTGTGGCGAATTCGCGGCGAGTCCGACTCGCCGTCGTCAAGCTACGGGGGCGACACCTGGGGCGGCACGCTGAGCTTCGAACGCATCGACACGAACGACGACCTGGCCGTCGACCGCGACGCGACCGTCGAGGTGACGCTCGTGCCCGAGGGGCCGCTCATCGACGGCAGCAAGGGCAGCGTCGTCAAGCGCACGGTGCAAGTCTCCAAGGGCTTGGGCGACGTTCCTGTGGGCGCCTACAAGCTCTCGGTGGCCTTGAAGAACGCGGACGGCACGAAGACACCCCTTCTGGCCGGGACAAGCCCCCGCGAGGAGCGGCTTGGAAACACCACGACCGTCCTCTTCGACGGCTTCGACACCTGCGGACACAGCGGCACGTTCAAGCAAACGCCGATCTGGCTGGCCAAACCGTGAAGGGCCCGTGTTCGGTCCTTCTCGCGGTGATCCTGACCGCGAGTCCCGCCCTCGCCGGAGGTGGGGTCTCACCCTTGAGCGCGGTTCGTCCAGGAGACGTCTGCTCGGATTCGGGCATCTCGTACTCGGGGCCGTTCACCCTCGACCGAATGACCGAGATGGAGCTCGCTCAAACAATTGAGGCTGAGCAGATTCGCAGCGAGGAAGCCGGAGGACACGACGTATGGTCGCACGATGGGGAGTCAGCGACCTGTCACGTGTTCACGCGCGTCTCGTTCGATTTCTCGGAGCGCAAGGGAGGCGGCTCCGACTACACGATGAGCTTCGAAGTTCGACGCGGCAATCGACGCTACGTCAACTTCGTCGAGTATACCGGCACCGCCCTTCGGGAGCGAGGCCACGCGCGGGAAGATGACGACTTCGGGAGAGTTCTGAAAGCCAGCATCGCCCGTCTGTACGCGCGCTTGATCGTCGGTCGCGCCGATATCATCCTGGAAGATTGGCGGCTTCCGCCGGGCGCCCGCGGACCAAGGAGCGTTCGAAGTGAACGGCTTGAGCGGTTCGGCGCTTGACCGCGAGACGACCAGTCGTCACTCGAAAATCACGATGGCACCGCTACGCTTCCCCCATGAACGACACGAGGAAGTGGATGAGGCGGGCTATGAAGGCGAGCGGCGCCGTGGCCGTGTCGTTGATCCTGAGCGTGGGCAGCACCGCTTCTCAACAGAGCGCTTCGCCACGCGCCAACACGATCTCTCCAGAAGCGAACTTCGCGAAGGGCGTCGTGACGGACGCAAGAGGCCGACCTCTGGTGGGCGCGAAGATCGTCGTGGGCAGCACCGTGTACTACAACAGCAACATCCGGGGCGGCACGAACGCCAAAGGTGAGTACCGAGTGCGCCTCACGCCGCAGGACTCGTGGCGAGCGTACGCCTCGATCGAGCGTTCCTACCACGGACGAACGTACGTCCTGGACCTGCACCCTGTGGCATACAATACGTTTTCGAGCGCTGAGGGCGGCGTGCAGAACTTCGTGTGGAAGCTCTCGGGCGACAAGGAGGGCGCGAAACACGGCACGTACGGCGGAGCGGTGCTCGCGATCCCGGTCGAGAAGGACTTCGACACGATCATCGAAGCGCGCTTCGTGGAGTTGACCTTGCGCCCGGTCGGACCGCTCATCGACGGCAGTCCAGGCAGCGTCGTCACGAAGTTGGTGCGCCCGTCCCCCAACGGGACAGGCGTATTCGACGTGCCGCTCGGACAGTACCGCGTCACGGCGCGCTACGTCGCTCCTGAACGTTCGCCCGTCGACATGCTGGTGAGAGCGGCAGGCACGGAAGCGTGGAACAAGGAAGTCGTGCGCGACTTCGAGCCTGCGCGGTCGGGAGCGGGCACCTACGAAATTCGCCTTGACGTCACCCTGCCTTGATGCGCCTGCTCGCACGAGGCTCTTACGCGCTGGCCGCACTCGTGATCGTCCTCGCGTGGAGTACGCCCCTGAGCTTCGAGACGTACGCCGACTTCTCGAAGCCCGTGTGCGCTCCGAACCTCGGCGTCCTGCCGTTCTACCTCGCGGGAAGCGGAGTCGTGGCGGCCCTCCTCGGGGTGATCGGCAGCGGACGAGACCGCCGGACGTCCCTGGTGCTCGCAGGGCTGCTGATCGTCACGGGCGTCGGTCGGTGCGCTTTGACCGTGATCCAGGTCGCGCAGAACGACAGGGCATACCGCGCCGCGTCCGGAGGATTCCCTTGCGACCGATGACGGCCGACGCCTCGTCCGGGTGACCTGCTCGCGATCGGAGCACAGCCACCTCCAGTCGCCCCAAATTTCGGCAGAACGGGTTCAGAAAAAGAGAGGAACCGCCTTGCAAGAAAAGCAATTCCAGCTTGCCGGAGTTTCAGGCATCGTTGGAGGGACGCTCTACCTCTTCTTCTCCGGCATGCACATCGTCGCGCACGGCCTTGACGCCAGCCCCGACCATGCAGTCGTTCTCGGTGTGTCTCAGGACGCCTGGTACGCTCTTGGCTTGCTTCCCTACCCGCTTCAAGTCTTCACGCTTCTGACCGCCGTGCAAATGCTGGAGCCGAAGAACAAGCTCCTTTCACGTGTCCTGCTGTCACTGGCCCTGTTCGGCTTGTGCACCGCTGCTGTCGGACATGCGATCCTATCGATGCCGTACACGGGGGATTGGCGGACCGCACCTTCTTCGAGGATCGGTTGGCCGACGTGGGTGATCGGGTACGGCGTCTTCGCCTTGGGTTCCCTGCTCGGAGCCATCACGGCCCGTGCGAATCCACAACTTCCCAGGTTGCGCCCTCAGGTCGGGCTGTTGGGGTTGCTGCTGCTCGCGTCCTTCGCCGCGGGGATGGCGGACCGGGACGACGGCTTTGAGTTCACCCTGCTTCCCACGCTGTTGTTCGGGTTGGCGTGGGTGTGGTTGGCAAGGTCCCTCACGCATGCGCGACGATGCGTCCTCGCTCTCGAGCGGGCGTGAAGGACTTTTCCGCGAGAAAGCCGAGGCGCGGGCAATCGAAGGGCCGACCGTACACCGCGACCGAAGCAAAACCGATCAGAATGTCCTTCGTGCAAGGTTAAGGCAGGGCGACTTCGAGCCGAATGCGGTTGTCGTCCGGCTCGAAATGCGCAGTGACGCTGCTCGCGGGTGATCCTCGCCCTTCGAGTCCACGAGCATGGGACGAGCCTGGTAGTGCTCCAGAAAGACCTTCAGGCGGCGATGCGAAACTTTACCGTCTGCAGCAGCTGAGCCTGGGGGCAGGCATTCCCCAGCGCCGAGTGCAGCCGAACGTGGTTGTATCAATCACGAAAACGAACGCCACCATCGCGTAATTCCTGCATGGTGGCGAAGTCCTCGCGGAAGACGAGCTCGTATTTCAGGGTCCAGCTGGTCCTTTCCAGGATGCCCATGCTTTTACCTGCGGGCGAATCCAGGCGGACCCGCCCTGCAGGTACCCAAGTCTGCCCTGCGGCGCGGCGAACGCGCTTCCCGTGAAGGACAGGCCCAGGGTGGCCGCGACCGCGACGTGCCTGAATGGCGATGGGGTCATCGCTCACCAAGGGCGAGCACGAAATTCCTCACGCTCAGTGCGGCGTCGCCCGAGCGGTACGTCCGGCCGGACGTCCGGCCCACCCCCGTCAGCATTCCGCTCGTGAAGCCCTTTGCCTTCAGTTGTGCCACGACTTCCGGGGGAAACGAGAACGTTCCGTCGTCCCGCACCAGGCACGAGACCACCAGTTCCGGGTCCTCCTGCATCCCCATCAGCAGCACCGTCGTGTTTGCGTCGTGGGTGGGGTTGGACCACCGGAAGGTCGTGCTCGGAGTCACGTCCTCGTCGCGTGTCGGCACGGTCAGGCGCGGTAGGTCGGACGGGGGCACTTCCACACCCTTGAAGGCCGGAAAGCCACCCGGGGCGCCCGGGATGTCGAGGACGAGCCCGGGGGGGGGAGCGGGCAGCGTCGGGACCGTGGACACATAGGAGATGCGCGAGCCCTGCCGCGTGCGCTTGAGCTGGGCATACCCCTTCGAGCCCGCGCGCAGGACGAGGGGCGTGCCAGCGTCGAGGAAGGTGGGTGCTTCGACTGGCGAAGCATTCGAGGGCACACTGGTCAGGCCGAGCGGACCGTCGCCACCCTCTTGCACACCGCACACTTCCCGCGTGAGCGGCGCGGCGAGCGACGACGTACTGCGGAAGAACGAGGCGGTGACCGCCGCCGTGACCTGCGCGGGCATGCCGGGGACCGCGATCTGCGTTCGTGTGAGGTACACGTCACCGACTTTGGTGATGGGTGGAGGCTTGCTGACCTGGGCGAGCGCGATGGGCGCGAGGAGGAGGGGCAGGGTCCAAAGAGCGTGTTTCATGAACTTCTCCAGGCCGGGGGAGCGGCGACGGTGGCAGGCAAGGCAGGACCCCAAACGCACACGGCGTTTTGGGAAACGGGGCGGGAAGGCACGCTCACGTGCGCTCCCCGTCGTGCAGAACTTCGCGGTCGAGGTAGGCGAGCAGGAGATCCGGTGACGAGAAATGCAGGCGCTTCTCGTTCAGCCGAAGGGAGGCGCGCCACACCCGCCGGGACCCGTCCTGCTCGAACCACACCCGCAGCACGTACCAACGAGAGGCGGGACTCGAATTCAGCAGGTTCACGGTGGTCCTTTCCGGTGAGACAGGCGGGGGACTTCAGGCCATCGGCCGGAGTCGCGCCGTAACCTGGGGATGGCCCGCTGCGTGGCGGGGCCTAGGAAGAGCGCTCCATGACGAGGCCGCCACAGGTGAACGTTGTTACGAGCGTTGCGGACCCCGCGCGTTCGCCCGCCGCGCTTCCAGGCGCCGCCTCGCCGCGTGCTGTCCACTTTGTTCCAGCAGGGTTGAGACGGGCGGGATGGTGCTGACGGTGAGGCCGAGACCCAGGATCAGGATCAGGGCGCTCACTCCGAGGGCGGCGAGGACGAACACGTCCGTCCCTGGCTCGAGCACGGCGCGGCTTGGGGCTGCGGGGTCGTAATGCACGCTCACCGCATGCCCCTCCGGGTACCGGGCCACTATCCTGCCCGCGAACGCCTCGGTCGGCTCCTGCGAGCGGTACGTCCAGGTTCGGGAGCGGTACGCGTGCCCGGCGAGGTCGTAGGTGTACTCGACCTGCGCGGAATACCGTGATTTTCCGTCGGAAAGGCTCCAGGACACTCGGCTCTGCGTCACCACACCCGCAATCACCGGCCATGTCAGGCTCCGAAGTCCCCTCTGCGCCAACGCGCCAAGCAGCAGCGTGAAGATGAGCGCGGCCGCCACCAGCCCCAGGCCCACCAGGCGTTCGAGCGGCCAGGCTGCGATGACCCGAAGCATTACCGGGCGTGGCTCACATCGAAGACGAGCGCGCGTGACTCCCCTTCCGCCACGCTGATGCTCCGTCCCTGCACGTTAGCGGGCAGCTTGAAGTACACCCGGAAGCGCGCCTCCTCGCCGGGCTTCAGGGTCCCGTCGGCGTTGTCGTCACGAGACACCTTCAACAGGTAGTCGTCGTACGCGGTGGCCTCACCCTCCGCGTCGCGCAGGCTGATCTTGAAGGTGTCCCAGTTCCAGCCTCGCGGACTTGCCGTCTTCGCGGTGCCGTTGCGAACGCTGAGGCTGGCGAGGAGGGCGCGCTCCCCGTTCCCGAGCGGTTGACCCTTGACGGTGTTCGCGTAGGCGACGGAGTCGAGCTTCACGTCGAAGTACCCGAGGGGGCCGTACGCGCCCGCCTTCATGGGCACGGCGTCGAGCGCCGTCACCTTCGTCGTGTCCGCCGGGTCCGCGAAGGGAGCGGCGAGTGCCTTCACCTTGCCACGCAGGTCATAGCGCACCACGCCCTGCTGGTCGTTCGCACTCACGATGAGCTTGGGCACGGGACCCGAGGCGGGAACGGCGATCACCGCGTACGCGCCCACCTTCTGAGCGGGTTTGAGTGTGATATCGAGGACGTTCGAGGTGCCGTCGCGCCCGACGTAGTTGTCGTGGACGTGATTGACGTCCTGCGCGTCCACGACGGTGAAGGTCAGGCTGTTCCACGAGTACGGCTTGTCGACCTTCTGCGGATTGTGCACGGTGTAGTGCAGGATCAGCAGCTTCTCGTCCGCCTTCGGCGCGTACACGTTGTTGCCGACCGTTACGCGCGACACGCTGAACTCCGCGCCCGTGAGGGTGAAATTGATGGCGTTCGTGCCCTTACCGATTGTGTAGGTCTTCCCGATCACGCCGACGTCGCCCGCGAGTTGCGTGGTGCCCTGCACGACGCGGGTGGGCGGAGTAGTGGGGCGGGTTTGTGCGAGGGCGGGGGCGGCGAGCAGGGCGGTGAGGGCGAAGATCGAGGTGCGTGCTGGCAGGTTCATGGTTCCTCCGCGAGGCGACGACCACTTCTCGCCGCGTCGGGGGTCAAGGTGCCAGCCGCGCCGTGATTTTTGGATGAAGGGGCGTGGAGGTGACGACAGTCGCGCGAGGGCTTGATGCGGCCCCCCATGCCCAACACCCAGTGTCACGACCACTTTCCTGCTCTTTGGCGGGTGAGCGACTCACGCTCACGTCCGCGCCGTGGTTTTTGGAGGTGTCGGATGCGGTCTCGGCATCTGCCGCTGGGCGGATCATCCGAATTTCACGGTGTCCCGGGCAAGTTAAACCCGTTGTGCCGAATGAGGCACACCAGGCACAGAACGAGTGCCGAGGGAGAATCAATGCGAAACATCATGATGGCGATGACGGCGGTCCTGGTCCTCTCGGCCTGTGGGGCGGGAGGCACGGGGACGAACACGGGCCACCCTAACCCTACCTCTCCTACAGGAGGGACAACCGCAAACACCCTGAGCGGACGGATTCTCGATGCGGCGGGCAAGCCAGTCGCTGATGCGGAAGTGTGGATTCAACCCGTGTCCTACCAGGGGCTGATCAAAGCCCGAACGGACGCGCAGGGCCGCTACCAGTCGATTGAACTCAACCCGTCCCTCGCGCCGTACCGGGCCCAGGCGTACAAGGTGGTGAATTACCACGGCGAGCAAAACTGCGTGCGGATGGGCGGTGAGACGTCCGCCGACTTCGACGTGTTTAATGCCAAGGATGGTGCGGTGCGGAATTTCCGCTGGAAGATGCAGGGCTCCTCCGAGGGCGGGTACGACGACCAGACGTGGGGCGGCAACCTGCGCTTCTACAAAGACCCTGAGACGGACGACGCCGACATGGTCCGCTCGGACGAGGTCCTCGAAGTGAAGCTCGTCCCCAACGGCCCGCTGATTGATGGCAGCGTGGGCGAGGAGTGGGACTACACCGTTCACACCGGGCAGGGCGTGAAGGACGTTCCAGTGGGCCGCTACAACATGTCCGCCGTGGTGGTGAACGCGGACGGCACGAAAACGCCCCTGAGGCTGAAGGCCGACAACGACGTTCAACAAACCGGCTGGAACACCACGATCACTATCCTGTTCGACGGCCTCTCCAACTGCGGCCACTACGCGACGTTCCACTCGACCCCCATCGCCATCTCCCGGTAAGCACGGCGCAAGAACAATTCTGCTGGGAACCGATGACCTGTCCGCTCGAAGGGGAAGGGACTTTGTGCGGAACCGCTTGGGTCTCAAGCGGTTCCGCACCTCCTTCCTCAAGGCGGCTGGCACAAGTTCAGAACCTGCTGAGAAGGTGACGCACGGGAGAGTCGGGGAGAACGTATGCAAATCATTTTGATGACGGCAGTGGCAGGCCTGGTCCTTTCGGCTTTCGCGGCGAGCAGCGCGGGCACGAGCACCAGAGCGGTTCCCAACACCCTGACCGGCCGGGTCCTCGACGCGGCGGGCAAGCCGGTTGCGGACGCGGAAGTGTGGATTAAGCCCGTGTCGTTCAGTGGGCTGATCAAGACGAGGACGGACGCGCAGGGCCAATACCAGTCCCCCGCACTCAATCCGGCCCTCGCCCCGTATCAGGCGCAGGCGTACAAGGTCGTGAATTATCACGGCGAGAAGGCGTGCATTCGGATGGGCGGTGAGACTTCGGGCGACTTCGACGTGTTCAACGCGAAAGCAGGTGCCGTACGGAATTTTCGCTGGAAGATGCGCGGCGAGGCGGAAGGCGGGTACGACGGCAAGATGTGGGGCGGCAACTTGCGCTTCTACAACGAGTCGGTGACGATGCCCGGCAACATCCAGCCGAACGAGATTCTGGAGGTTCACCTCCTGCCGAACGGCAGGCTCATCGATGGGAGCGCCGGGGAGGACTGGGAGTACACCGATTACGCGGGGAACGGCGTCAAGGACATCCCGGTGGGCCGGTACGACCTGTGGGCGTTCGTCGTGAACAAGGACGGCACGAGAACGCCCCTCAAGCTCAAGGCGGACAACAGCGTGCAGAAGACGACGTGGGGCACGAAGATCACCGTGCTCTTCGACGGCATTCCGGACTGCGGGCACTACGCCACCTTCCTCGAAACACCCATCGCCGTGTCCCGCTGAGTGGGAGGAGGACGATGACTGAAGCCGAGAACCTTCGCACCCGTATCCGCCGGGCGTTCACGGACGTGACACTGGGTGGGGGGGTAACCCTCCGCGAGGCGCGGGTGCTCGACCGGTACGGTTCGTTTCGGGAGCGGGAGCGGGCCCGCGCCCTCGACTTCCAGGGGCCGTGGTGGGAGGTGTCGGGCGAGGATCTCGAGATGCACCGTCCGTTCAGTTTTCTGGACGCGGTAGGTTTCGCGTACTACGCGCCCGCGTACCTGACGCATGTGCTCTCGCACGACCCGCTGTATGCCACGGACACAGCCGACACGGTGTTGCTCGGTCTGTGGCCCCGGTACAGCGTTGCGAGGTTCGGGGGAATCACCGCCGAGCAGGCGGCCGTGATCGCCGCTTACCTCGAGTACGCCGAGACGCAGGACCCCATTCTGGAGTGCCGTGCAGCCGTGTATACGGACGCCTGGGTGTACTGGGCCCGGCGTGCGCAGCACCCGTGAACTGGCCGCGGAAGATCGGGAACTGGGGCGTTTGTCGCAAACAAGGACGGCACGAAGACGCCCCTGAGGCTCAGGGCGGACCACCAGGGGCAGAAGACGCTGTGGAGCACCAGGATCACCATCCTATTCGGCGGCCTCCCGGATTGCGGCCACGTGCGACCCGCCTGGCGACGCCCATCGCCATCTCCTCCTGAGGATGTCGAGCACGGAGCAGGAAGAGCGGAGCCTGGACGTGAGGCTCCCGCTCTTCCGCACTCATTCGAACTTCAGGAACTGATGAAGCTGATCGGATACTCCTGCTCGGCTTCGAGGCCGTACCCTCCGACCTTCCCCCCATCGGAAACGGACGCTTTGGCCCCCACATCCACGAGTTGCAGGGAACGATCGACAGTGAGATAACAGCCAGCCTTTCCGCCTGGCCCGACCTGGTACGCGCCGACTTCCAGGCCAGCTTTCACTCCCGCGAACACCGTCATATGGCCCTCGAAGGCGAATTCGACTTCTGCGAACGAGTCGACCAGCACGAGCCCCGGCCCTTCCACTTCGACGGCGACCTTTTCGCAATTGAAGCTGACCTCCGCAACGACGAAATCGAGCGTGACCTTGTAAGGATCACGAATCGGGCAGGGGCCTGGCTCTTCAAGCGACGCCGCGACCTCCTGCTCGAGTTCGGGCGTCTTGCCGCACGGCGTGGTCGCCTGCACGACTGTCCACAGGTCCGCGCCCTGCTGCGCTGGGACGAGCACATCCGTCTCGATGAGCGTCTCGACCCGACTTTGCAGTTCGAGCCTCAGGAGTTCATACGTGAGGGGATCGCTGACGTTGCCAATCAACCCCGTGAGGATGCGGTACGTCGGGCGAAACGCCTGAGCGGTGAGGCTATCGAGTTCGCGCATGCCCGCGCGCCACTTTCCGAAGGCCGTCGTCACGGCGGCGCACCGCAGGAGACGATGTCTTTCCTGGACCTCGTGTTGGCAACGCGTGTCACTTCCACAGGCGGCGACCTCGGGGATCTCAGCAAGAGTAGATTCTCCGATCACCTCGCCAAGCTGTTCGTTGATCGGGTCCATGAAGTGCACGTGCTGATCGACCTTGCTCCACAATGCTCGCACGGACGGCTCGGAGCGGTAGGCCTCGATGACGTGGGAGATGGCCGCGACGCGGGCGCTGGCAACGGCGTCTCCCGACGCGCCTCGCTGCCGCATCTGTTCGACGAGGGCATTCGTGCGGGCCGCCCGGCTCTGGGCCCGCTGCACGTACTCCAGGCGGAGCGCCTGCATTCTCCTCGCGTACTGTGGAAGTCCGGCAACGTCCCTTGGAAACGGCAGGGCGGGAAGGTGGCCGTCCTTCGCACGGGAAAGGTCGAACACGAGCGCGGAAGGTGCCCAATGCTCAACGCCCGCCTGGGCTTCACCTTCGTCCTGGGGACCGTTCATCGTGACGGGTTCGACCGGCTTTTCGGCAGCGTCCTTGGCCAGTTCAGGTGAGCGCCGCCGTCCTCCTCGCATGAAGCGCACCGCCTCCTGCGTTTTCTTCTGGGTGTACAGCGCAAGCGCGAGGTTGCGTTTCGCTTCGGACAGCCAAGCGTCGAGTTTCACGGCTTCGCGCAAGGCGACCTCCGCCTCCTTGTACCGTCCCACCAGGATCAGCGCCCGCCCTCGGTTGTTGAGCAGGACAGCGCGCGGGTGACCGCCGAGTTTCTCGGCCTCGGCGAGCAGGGCGAGGGCCTCGTTCGGCAAACCGAGCGTGGCGGTCAAGCCACCGAGGTTGACGAGGTGCGCCGCGCGCTTTGGCTCCGCACGGTGCGCGAACAACAGGGCTTGCACGGCGGCGACGGGACGCTGCCGGAGGACGGCGGCGGCGGCGATCTCGCTCGCTTGCAGGGCAGAGCGCCCCTTGAGGACCGCTTCGAGCTTCGCGCGCGCGGCCTTGCCCCCGCGGGCGTCCATGAGCTTCTCGAGGTTCGCAATCGCTTGGGGAAGGGGAAGGGGCGTGAAGGCGACGGGTTTCGGCCCAAGGGCACTCCAGGCGTCCTGGAGATCCTCGTTCACGCTCACGTCGTCGAACACTTGCGTGTCCTGCACGCCTCGCAGGACGGGTGATCCTTCGATTCCCACCGCTGCGCCGAGCGCATGACTCGTGGTGAGCGTAAACAGCATCAGGCCGAAGCGAAGCCTTCGGCGAGCGGGATGGGGCGGTCTGAAAAACAGGGCTCGTTTCACGGGGGCAACGTACGAGGACCAGCGTGATTTTCGGGTGATGTTCGCGCTCACGCCGCCATACGGTGAGGAGGAGTCGGGCGCCACCCGGCGTGTGGTTGAGTGTAGTGGTTACGGGGACGTGATGTACGACTGGGGTGCCCGAGTGCCCAGTGTGCGGAAGTGTTCAAACCGTCAAGAACGGCAAGGCCAAAAACGG